>NZ_JBSFEP010000014.1:0-292575 GCF_053594495.1 Streptomyces sp. NPDC001920 | reverse complement strand
GCGGAAGCCCTCGTACTGGTTGTACGTGGGCTTTCGCCCGGTGCGGCGAGAGTGCGTGCCAGGCGTCGCGGGGCAGGCGGGACTTTGCGGACACGGCCTAGAGCACCCGCGACGCCCCCACCGGCAGGTCCCACAGGTCCTCGCGGTCCAGTCCCGCCTTCTCCCACGCCGCCCGCACCCGGGTGAGGGGTTCCAGCACCGGCTCCGCGGACAGGACGAACGTGCCCCAGTGCATCGGCGCCATGCGTCGCGCGCCGAGGTCCTGGGCGGCGCGGACCGCCTCCTCAGGGTCGCAGTGGACGTCCCTGAGCCACCAGCGGGGGTCGTAGGCGCCGATGGGCAGCAGGGCGAGGTCGATGCCGGGGTAGCGCTCGCCGATGCGGGTGAACCAGTGGCCGTAGCCCGTGTCGCCCGCGAAGTACACGCGCTGCCCGTCGGGCGCGGTCAGCACCCAGCCGCCCCACAGGCTGTGGCAGGTGTCGGTGAGGGTGCGCTTGGACCAGTGGTGCGCCGGCACGAAGTCGAAGCGCACGCCGGACAGTTCGGCCGCCTCCCACCAGTCCAGCTCGGTGACCTGGGTGAACCGGCGGCGGCGGAACCAGCCGGCGAGGCCGGCCGGCACGAAGACCGGGGTGTCGCGCGGGAGTCGGCGCAGGGTCGGGGCGTCCAGGTGGTCGTAGTGGTTGTGGCTGATGACGACCGCGTCGACGCGCGGCAGCTCGTTCCAGGGCACGCCGACGGGGGTGACGCGGGCCGGGGTGCCGAGGATGCGGCGGGACCAGACCGGGTCGGTGAGCACGGTCAGGCCGCCGATCCGCACGACCCAACTGGCGTGCCCCGCCCACGAGACGGCGACGGTGCGGGCGTCCACGCGTGGCAGCGGGGCCGGTGCGAAAGGCAGCCGTGGGATGTCCGCGAGGCCCTCCGGGCCGGGCCGCACGGCGCCCTCCCGGGCGAAGCGGGCGATGGCCTTGAGGCCGGGGAGCGGGGCGGTGAGCCGGTCGTGGAAGGTCCGCGGCCACACCCGGCGCTCGCCCAGCGGGCGGGGCGCGGTGAGCGGCGGGAGCGGGGGTGCGAGGAAGGACGGGTTCACCGGCATGTCGACTTCCCCGGTGGCCGTGCGCGGTGTGGTCGGCGTGGCTGACTCGGACTGCTGCGTCATCGAGGCGGCTCCCATCGCTGAGCGTCGTCGCGGAGATCGTCGAAGACCGACTTCAAGTGGATCAACGCGCGTTGCACGTGCGGCAGTTCCAACGGGGTGGGGGAACTGACGCATTCCGCGCGCTCCTCGTCGGTGCCGGCCAGCAGCGGTCCGGTGGACAGCCGCACGCGCAGCGCGCCGAGGTCGTCGCCGAAACGGTGCCCGCCCGGCGCGGGCATGCCGAGCCGGGCGGCGAGGAAGTCCTCCAGGTCCTGCGCGTCCCCGACGCCGTGAGCGGACAGCCCGTCGCGCAGCGGGCCGAGGTCGACGTACAGGTGCCGCCCGGCGTGCGGGGGCCGTGCCAGGGCTCCCGCGCCGACCGCGGCGGCGTGCGCGGCGGCGGCCACGCGCGCGTGCAGCCGTACGGTGGTGCCGATCCGCGCGGTGACGGGCTCGGGCTCCCGCAGCGCGTACTCGGCGGCCAGGGCGACCGGTGCGGCGACGCGGGCGCCGAGCGCGGTCAGCACGTCGAGCACGCGCGCGTGCAGGTCGTCACCGACGTGACCCTCGGGGAACCGGGCGACCGCGGCGGGCCATCCGGGCGGCAGCAGGGCTCCGGCCAGGTCGGTGACGACGGTGACCTGTTCGGGCAGCATCTCGGCGGGGCTGAGCAGCACGGTGTCGTGCGGGGCGTGCACGGTGTCGCGCCAGGTCTCGTCGCTGACCAGGTGCAGTCCTTCGCCGGTGGCGGCTTCCAGGGTCTCGTGCAGCAGTTCGGGCGGCGCCACGGTGGCGGTGGGGTCGTCGGCGACGGAGAGCACGAGCAGCCGCGGGTCACCGCCCTCGGCACGGACCCGGCGAACGGTCTCCAGCAGGGCGTACGGGTCCGGCACACCACCGCTCTCGGCCGGTGTGGCGACGTGGAAGACGGGCCTGCCCAACAGGCGTGCGTACGGGGCCCACCAGGCGGCACAGGGGCGCGGCACCAGCACGTCGCCGCCGAGCGCGGCGGTCAGGGCGAGCAGCAGGGCGGGAGCACCGGGGGCGGCCACGGCCCGGGCGGGCCCGGCGGGCAGGCCCCGCCGGTCCCAGTAGCCGCACGCGGCGTCCAGGAGGGCGGCGCCACCACCGATCGGTTCGCTCTCGGACCGGCCCGCGGCCGCGGCGAGCACGGCGGCCAGCTCGGGCAGCACCGGCAGCCCGTCGTCCGGGAGAGGTGGCCCGAAACGGACGGGGCCGTGGCCTTCGGGGTCCGTCCGGCGCATCCGTGCCTCCGCGCAGTGCCTGGTGCCGTGGTGGTTCGTGGTCTCTCGGTGCTCCGTGCGGGCCGGTCTGCCGGTGGGGCCGCCGGTCGGTCTGCCGCGGGTCGGTGTGACGGGTGCGCTCGGTACCGGTGCTGGTGCCGAGGTCGTGCGGTGCGGGTACGCACGGTGTGTGGCGCACCCTTCGCGCTCCGAGTACCCACCGTCGAGCGACCCCATGGCAGCGCGCGGGAGTTGCGCCCGTCACACCGCCGCCCGCCCTCGCAGCGGGTCAGCGGGACCCGGTCGGCGTCCTGCGGTACAGCCGGTGCACCGCGCCGCCGAGCGCGGCGGCGATCAGCAGGCCGCCTGCGATCAGGGCGGGCACCGAGTCGGTGAAGGCCCCGCCCCCGCCGGCCCGTACGCCGTGCTCGACGGCGGAGTCGGCGCAGTCCTCGGCGTGGGCCTCACCCTTGCCGGAGTGGGATTCGCTCCCGCCCTGGCGGGGCGCGGTGCCGCCGGGCTCCGTCCGGCCGGCGTCGGGCTCGGCGCAGTGCCGTTCATCGCCGTCGCCACCGCCGTCGGTACCGCCCCAGCCGCCCGTCGCGCCGCCGGCGTCGGTGCCGCCCGTGCCGCCCCAGCCGCCCGTCTCGCCTGTGCTGCCGGTATCGCTCGTACCGCCGGTACCGCCGTCCGTGCCGTGCTCCTCGACCGCCCCGCCGCCGTCCGTGCCGCCGGTACCGCCGTCCGTGCCCTGCTCCTCGACCGCCCCACCGCCCTCCGTGCCGCCGGTACCGCCGTCCGTGCCGTGCTCCTCGACCGCCCCGCCGCCGTCCGTGCCGCCGGTCCCGCCGTCCGTGCCCTGCTCCTCGACCGCCCCACCGCCGTCCGACCCGCCGGTACCGCCCTCGGCGGCTGATCCGCCGTCCTCCGCGCCGGCACCGCCGCTGGGGGTGCCCCTGCTGTCGCGGGCCACCGTCAGCGTCGCGCTCCACGGCTCGCCCTTCTCACCGGCCGCCGCCGGGCAGGCCCCGTCGACGGTCCAGGCGGACTCGGCTCCGGCCGCGTCCGGATCGCCCTCGAAGTTCTCCGCCGGGGGAACGGTCGCGGTACCGCGGTAGGCGGGCGCGGTGGCCTTCTCGCCCTCGCCGGTGACCTTCTTCAGCGCGACGGTGCCCTCCTCGAAGGCCTGCGAGGTGGCGTCGACGGTGTCGGGTGCGCGCCCGTCGACGGGGTCGCAGGAGACCTCGACGGTCACGCTGCCCCCCGGGGAGACGGTGCCGGGGCTGACCTCCGCGGCCGGGTCCGCGTAGGCGGCCGAGGCGGCGAAGCCCACGACGGCACCGGCCAGGGCGGCGACGGACAGGGCAGGGGCGGTGCGGCGCATGGGGTGGACTCCTTCGGCCGACGGCTGCGGGGGAACGTGGATCGTGCCCCCGCAGCCATGACAGCCCGCCGGCCGCCCGGACGCGCGCGGCCGGACACCATTCGCGGGACGGGGGCGGCCGAGTGGGTGACGTGTTCCGCGGCCTGCCTCCACCGAGGCCCAGGGGCGCCTCGTGACCGCGCGCTCGGTTCAGCAACCCCGCCGGGTCGCGGACCAGGCTGCTCACGGCGAGTCCGTCCAGGGCCCGGACGGGTCCGCACGAGGCGCTGCCCGGGGCGCCGGTCCGGAAGCCGGACCGAAAGGCGTGCAGGGGCGCGGGCCGGGGTTCCGGCACGCGCCCCTACGAAGAGATCCGGCCCTCAGGCCACGTCGCTGAGCACCTGCTCCCGTACCCGGCTGCAGCACCGGCTGATCAGCCGGGACACATGCATCTGCGAGATGCCGAGCTGCTCGGCGATACGGCTCTGGGTCATGTCCCCGAAGAACCGCATGTACAGGATCGCCCGCTCCCGTTCGGGCAGAGCGGCCAGCCGCAGCCTGACGGCCTCGCGGTCGACGACCGTGTCCAGCGCGGGGTCGGCACACCCCAGGGCGTCGCTGAGCGAGTACCCGTCCTCACTGCCGGGCAGCTCCGCGTCCAGCGACAGCGCGGTGAAACTCTCCAGTGCCTCCAGGCCGACCTTGACGTCGGCCTCGGTCATGTCCGCGTGCTCGGCGATCTCCGCGATCGTGGGCCTGCCTCCCGAGACGGTCTGCAGTTCCTGGACGGCGAACCGCACCCGGTTGCGCAGGTCCTGGACCCGGCGGGGCACGTGCAGCGTCCACATGTGGTCACGGAAGTGCCGCTTGATCTCACCGGTGATGGTGGGCACGGCATAGCTCTCGAATGCGTTGCCGCGCTCGGGGTCGTACCGGTCGACGGCCTTGACCAGCCCGAGGGCGGCCACCTGGCGCAGGTCGTCGAGGCTCTCGCCGCGGCTGCGGAAACGCCCCGCGAGCCGGTCGGCCATGGGCAGCCACGCCTCGACGATCCGGTCGCGGACGGCGTCGCGCTGCGGGCCCTCGGGCAGGGCGGCGAGCCTGCGGAAGTCCTCGGCGGTGTCCGGGGCGTCATCGTGCGGGTGATGCTTCGTGCTCACTGAGGTGGGCATGATGCGCCACAACTCCCTTGGTTGTGCTCTGGGGTGGACGGTCACCATGGGAGCGGGCGCGTATCGAACCGGACACACCCGTGGCGGGGATCGCCGCTCCCACGGACGTGCCTCCTGTCCGAAGCACTGTTCCTTCGCCTGCCCTGCGGCTCGGTTCGCAAACACCGGCCAGGTTTTTCACCTGTCCGCAGGGTCACTCGTACCGGTGCTGCCGCGCTGTCCCCCGGAACCCAGGAGGTCCCGCATGAGCACCAAGGTCGCCGACCACGTCCTGCAGCGCCTGCGCGAGTGGGGAGTGGAGCACGTCTTCGGCTATCCCGGCGACGGCATCAACGGCCTGCTCGCCGCGTGGGGCCGCGCGGAGAACCAGCCCCGGTTCGTCCAGTCACGGCACGAGGAGATGTCCGCGTTCCAGGCGGTCGGCTACGCCAAGTTCAGCGGCCGTGTCGGGGTGTGCGCGGCGACGTCCGGTCCCGGCGCGATCCACCTCCTGAACGGCCTGTACGACGCCAAACTCGACCATGTCCCCGTCGTGGCGATCGTCGGCCAGACGCATCGCACGGCGATGGGCGGCTCGTACCAGCAGGAGGTGGACCTGCACACGCTGTTCAAGGACGTCGCCTCGGACTTCGTGGAGACGGTGACGGTTCCCGAGCAGCTGCCGAACGTCCTGGACCGGGCGATCCGCACCGCGTACGCGCGCCGCGCCCCCACGGCGATCATCATCCCCGGCGACGTGCAGGAGCTCGACTACTCGCCGCCCACGCACGAGTTCAAGATGGTGCCCTCCAGTCTGGGACGCAGCTCCTGGACCGCGATCCCCTCGGACGACTCGATCCGGCAGGCGGCCGACGTCCTCAACGCCGGGGACAAGGTGGCGATCCTGGTCGGCCAGGGCGCGTCCGGCGCGCGGGCCGAGGTGGAGCGGATCGCCGAACTGCTCGGTGCCGGCGTCGCCAAGGCGCTGCTCGGCAAGGACGTCCTCAGCGACGAACTGCCGTACGTGACCGGCTCGATCGGTCTGCTGGGCACGCGCCCGTCGTACGAGCTCATGCGGGACTGCGACACGCTTCTGACCATCGGTTCCTCGTTCCCGTACACCCAGTTCCTGCCGGACTTCGGCAAGGCGCGGGGCGTGCAGATCGACATCGACCCGCACATGGTCGGGATGCGCTACCCGTACGAGGTGAACCTCGTCGGCGATGCCAGGGCGACGCTGGAGCGGCTGATCCCGCTGATCGAGCAGGGGCGCGGGCGCGAGTGGTACGACACGGTGTGCGACAACGTGGCGCGCTGGCGTGAGGTCATGGAGCGGCGGGCGGAGCTGTCGGCCGACCCGATCAACCCCGAGTACGTCACCCGCGCCCTGGACCCGCTGCTCCCCGAGAACGCCGTCATCAGCTCCGACTCGGGCTCGGCGGCCAACTGGTACGCCCGCCACCTGACGATGCGGCCCGGCATGCGCGCGTCGCTGTCCGGGACGCTTGCGACGATGGGCTGCGGGGTGCCGTACGCGATCGGCGCCAAGTTCGCCCACCCGGACCGGCCGGCGATCGCGCTGGTCGGGGACGGCGCCATGCAGATGAACGGCCTCGCGGAACTGATCACCGCGGCGAAGTACAAGGACCTGTGGGAGGATCCGCGGCTGGTCGTCGGCGTGTTCAACAACCACGACCTCAACCAGGTCACCTGGGAGATGCGCGCCATGGAGGGCGCCCCCTCCTTCCTGCCCTCGCAGGAGCTCCCCGACGTCCAGTACGCCGCCTTCGCCCGCTCCCTGGGGCTCACCGGTGTCCGCGTGGAGAAGCCCGAGGACGTCGAGGCGGGCTGGCGTGCGGGCCTGGAGGCGGACGGCCCGGCCGTCGTCGAGTTCCTGACCGACCCGGCCGTACCGCCGATCCCGCCGCACGCCACCTGGGAGCAGATGGAGGCGACGGCCGCGTCGATCCTGAAGGGGGACGCGGACCGGGGGTCGATGGTCAGGCAGGGGTTCAAGGCGAAGTTGCAGGAGTTCCTGCCGGGGCGCGAGAAGAAGCGCTCCTGACAAACGTCATGACGAACGGCGCTGAAGAGTTCCTCCGCGGCAGAGCCGCCACGGGACTCACGTCAGAGGCGGTGCGTCGGATGGGGCGCCCATGCCAGGCCCGTACAGGGCGTACGTCAGCCGGCGGCCACCGCCGTTGCCGCGTACGTCACGGCGATCAGGGCCAGTACGGCGGCCGGGAGCGCGCGGGTCGGCGGGTCGCCGTGGCGCAGGTGGACCACCGCCGCCGCGGCCATCAGCAACGCCAGTCCCGTCGCGGCGGCCACGCCGAGCGGGAGCGACACCAGTCCCAGCAGCAGCCCGGCGGCCCCGGCCACCTCCAGTGCGCCGACGACGCGGTAGTGGCCCGGTGTCATGCCGAGGTGGGCCGCCGCCTGACGCATGAACGGCACCGCGGCGATCTTCGCCAGGCCCAGGGGGAGGAAGACCAGGGACAGGGCGACGGCGAGCACTGTTCTCATGCGGTGGTCCTTCCCTTGCGGCGCTCCTCGCCCAAGCCGGCGTAGTAGGCGATGAGGTCGGGGGCGTCCGTCGCGGCCGGATTCACGACCTGCTCGACAGGGGCGCCCTGGAGCAGGCGCTTGACCGGGACCTCCAGTTTCTTGCCGGTGCGGGTGTGCGGTATGCCAGGCACTTCGAGGATCTCGTCCGGGACGTGGCGGGGGGAGGCCCTGGTGCGGATGGCCTCCGTGATCCTCTCGCGCAGGGCGTCGTCGAGCGTCACCCCTGCCGCGGTGACCACGAACAGCGGCATCCAGTAGCCGCCGTCGGGTTCCTCCGCGCCGATGACCAGGGCCTCGGTGATCTCGGGGAGGCGTTCGACGACGTCGTGGATGTCGGCGCTGCCGAGCCGGACGCCGTTGCGGTTGAGGGTGCTGTCGGAACGGCCGTGGACGATCACCGAGCCATGGCCCGTGACGGTGATCCAGTCACCGTGCCGCCAGACGCCCGAGTAGGAGGAGAAGTAGGCGTCGCGGTAACGGGTGCCGTCGGGGTCGTTCCAGAAGGACAGCGGCATCGACGGCATGGGGCGGGTGACGACCAGCTCGCCGACCCGGTCCACCACCGGCGAGGCCGCCGCGTCGTACGCGGCCAGCGCCACACCCAAGTGCGGGGCGGACAGCTCCCCGGCCCAGACGGGGGTGTTGGGCGCACTGCCCGCGAAGCCCGACACCACGTCCGTGCCGCCGCTGATGGAGGCCAGCAGCACCCGCTCCCCCACATGGTCGCGGACCCATGGGTAGGCGGACGCCGGCAGGGCGGACCCCGTGCAGCCGACCACGCGGACCGACGACAGGTCGTGGCCGGAAGGGTCGATGCCGAACTTGACCATGCCCAGCAGGTACTGAGGGCTCGTGCCGAAGACGGTGACCCGGTGGCGGGCGGCCAGTTCCCACAGGACGTCGAGCTTGGCGAAGGGCGCCGGGCTGCCGTCGTACGTGCACGTCGTCGCGCCGGTCAGCAGGGTCGAGGCGACCAGGTTCCACATCATCCAGTGCGTGGTGGTGTACCACAGGAGCCGGTCGCCGGGGCCGAGGTCGGAGTGCAGGACGAGGGTTTTGAGGTGCTCCAGCAGGACACCGCCGTGGCCGTGGACGATGCCCTTGGGCAGGCCGGTGGTGCCGGAGGAGAAGACGACCCACAGGGGGTGGTCGAACGGCACGGGCGTACAGGCGAGTTCCTCGGTGCGGGTGGCGGCGTCCTCCCACGGGATGACCAGGGACGGGTACGTCTGCGATGACCAGGGCAGGCCCACATGGTCCACCAGCAGGGTGGCCTTCAACGTCGGCAGCGCCTGGGCCAGTTCGAGGGTGGCGTCGCGGCGGTCGAGGGTGGTGCCGTTGAAGAGGTAGCCGTCGGCGGCGATCAGCACGGTGGGTTCGAGCTGGGCGAACCGGTCGGCGGCGGCCTGCGGGGCGTAGTCCTGTCCGCACACCGACCAGACGGCGCCCAGGCTCGCTGCGGCGAGGAACGCGACGATCGCGTGCGGGGTGTTGGGCAGATAGCCCACGACCCGTTCGCCCTTGACGACGCCCAGGTCGCGCAGGGTGGCGGCGACGGAGGCGACCAGCGCGCGCAGCCGCTCGCCGGTCACCTCGTACCCGGTGCCGGTCTCGTCGAGGGCGATGATCGCCACGTCCTCGTCGGCCAGGTTGCGCAGGGCGTGGTGGGCGTAATTGAGGGTGGCGCCGGGGAACCAGCGGGCGCCCGGCATCCTCTCCTCGGCCAGCACCTGCTCGTAGGGGGTGTCGGCGTCGATGTCGAAGTACTCCCACACCGCGCCCCAGAAGCCCTCAAGGTCGGTGACCGACCACTGGTGCAGGGCGGCGTAGTCGTCCGGGTCGATGCCCTGGCGCCGGGCGAACTCCGCGATGCGACTGGCGGCCGCCGTCTGCGGATCGGGTGTGAAGAAGGGCGTGCTCATCGCGTCGTACTCCTCAGCAGGCTTCTCATGGCCGCCCGTTCGGCAGGAACAGGGCTTCGTGTGGTGTGCAGCAGGGCCGCCCAGTCGGCGGTCGACGTGAAGTCGCTTCCGCCGGCCGGGACGACGTCCATGACGACGCGGTCGGGGCGCAGCAGTACGGCGTCCGCGCGTCCGGCGCGCAGCCAGGCGGCGAGGGTGCCGTCGTCGCCGAGGTCGGTCACGCGGAGCGCGCGTATGCCGAGGCTGTGGGCGAGCGCGGTCAGTGAGGGGCCCGGTTCGGCGGCGGTCAGGACGGTGAAGGAGTCGCCGAGCAGCTCGTCGAGACGGGCACGCCGTCCGTCGGCGCTCGTCCACGGTTGCGGACAGTGCGTGCCCGCCAGGCCTCGGCGGACCCCGCGCCGCACGAGCGGTCCGGCGGTCAGGGGCGGGCTGAGGTCGCGGCCGGCCAGCTCGGTCAGGGCGGGTATGCGGCAGGCCGCGGCCAGCGCCCTGCGGCGGAGGGCGGCGGCGCCGTCCTGGCCGCCGGTCATGGCCCAGCCCATGGCGACCGCGAGCCGGATGACATGCCGGGCGTGTGGCTTGCGTTCGCTCTCGTAGGTGTCCAACAGCTGTTCCTGAGCGCCTTGTCGGAGGACACGGGCGAGCTTCCAGGTGAGGTTGTAGGCGTCCCGCAGGCCCGAGCACAGGCCCTGGCCGATGAACGGCGGGGTGAGGTGGGCGGCGTCGCCGAGCAGGAAGACCCGTCCGCTGCGCCAGCGGTCGGCGAGGCGCGCCCGGAAGGTGTACTGCGTCTCGCGGACGACCTCGAAGTCCCCGTCGTACGAGGGCGGCAGCCACGGGGCGGCCAACTCGCGGACCGGCTGCTCCGCTCCCTCGCGCAGCCGGAACTCCCAGCGGTAGCGGTCCTCGCCCACCCGCATGAAGGTGGCCGGCCGGTCCGGGTCGCAGACCTGGTCGACGCCCTCCCAGCAGCGCACGCCGGCGGTCGTGCGGACGTCGATGACGGTCCAGCGTTCCTCGAAGCGCAGGTCCTCCCATACGGCGCCGATGGCCTCGCGGGTGAGGCTGTTCGCGCCGTCGCAGCCGAGCACCGCGTCGGCCCACACCTCGTGCTCGCCGTCGTCGTCGCGGTAGGTGACCCGTACGGGGCCGGTGGTGTCGGGGCCGATGCCGGTGACCTCCACTCCGCCCAAGAGCTCGCACTCGGGGCGCCGGGCCAGGGCGTCGCGCAGCACGCGTTCCAGCTCGGGCTGGTCGAACATACTGGTCTGCGGATAGCCGTGCAGGCCGTGTCCGGTGCGGCGGAACTCGGCCATCACCCGGTGCCGGGCGTCCAGCAGCCGCAGCCCGTTCGCCGGGCGGGTGATCGCGGTGAACTCCTCGCCGACGCCCGCGGCCTGCAGGATCCTGCACACCTCGTCGTCGGTGGCGACGGCGCGGGGAAGGGGGTAGACGTCCTGGTGGCGTTCGAGGACGACACTGCGGACCCCGCGCCGGGCCAGGAGGAGGGCGGCGGTCACGCCCACCGGTCCGGCGCCGACGATCACGACGGGCACACGTGCGGCTTCATCGACGGTCATGTGCGGCTCACCTCGGGTGTCAGTTCGCGTCCGTGACGGGCGTGCGCTGCTCGCCCAGGTCGATCCGGCCGTCCGGGGTCGCGATCGTCGCCGTGATCACGTCTCCCGGGTTCAGGTAGTGCGGGTTCCTGGCCTGGCTCTTGAAGAACGCCTTCCACTTCACGGCGGGCGGCAGCAGCGCGCCGATCTTCTCGACGGCCTTCGGCGGCGCCTTGAGGGCGGTGCCGCCGGGGGTGCCGGTGAGCAGCAGGTCGCCGGGGTCGAGGGTCTGGAAGCGGGCCAGCAGGGTCAGCGCCCGCGCCGGGCGGACGATCATGTCGGCGAGGGTGCGGTCCTGACGCAGCTCGCCGTTGACGCTCAGCTTCAGCCGCAGGTCGAGGAGACGGGAGAAGTCCTCCGGCTCCAGCAGGGCCAGGTACGGCCCGGTCGGTGTGAAGGTGGGGTACGACTTGCTCTCGTAGAACTGCGTCTTGGTCAGCTGTACCTCACGGGCGCTGACGTCGTTGGTGATCACCAGTCCGGCGACGTACGAGGGCAGGTCCCGCTCCTCGACAACCGTGCCGACGGGCAGGGACGCGCCCATGACGAGGCCCAACTCGATCTCGTAGTCGAGGAACTTCACGTGCGCGGGGCGGACGACGGCCTCGCCGGGGCCGCTGACCGAGCCGGACGCCTTGCGGAAGAAGGCGGGCGGGATGTCGCCGGTGAAGCCCGAATCGCGGGCGTGGCTGCGGTAGTTGACCATCTGGGCGACCACCCGGCAGGGCGTGGTGACCGGCGGGAGCGCGACCAGGTCGGCCACGGGCGTGCCCGGCTCGCCGGAGGCTGCGGCCTCGCGGACGGCGGCGCGGTCGGCCACCAGCTCTGCGGTGGTCACGGCCTTGGTCTCGACAGGGACGGCCCGGTCGCCTTGGACGACCCACCAGCCGTCGGTGGTGCGCAGGACATTGGTGCTCATGTCAGTGCCTTCGTGAGGGGATCGGGGTGCGGAGGTTCAGGAGTTGGCGGCCTTGAGCAGGCCGAACAGGCGCGCCGGGTCCATCTCGTTGTCGCCGCGCAGGGCCTGGATGACGTCGCGGACTCGCTGCGGGGAGGGACTGGCGCCGAGGAAGTCGCGGGTGGCGGGCGGGCCCCACTGGGCGAGGCCGCTGGTCGACATCGGGGCCCAGCCGGGTTCGACGTCGCAGGAGAACAGGTCGCCGTCGGCGAAGTGCTCCAGCAGGAAGCGGTCGGGATCGCGCCAGTAGTCGAACAGCTGGCTGCCCTGGATGTGCCGGCCGATTCCCCAGCTTCGCTTGTAGCCGCGCTCCTTGAGGTATTCGCCGCCGGCGGCGATCGAGTCGAGGTCGGTGACCTGGTAGGCGGAGTGGACGTAGCCCGTGCCCGGGCCCAGGTGCATGGCCAGGGTGTGGTGGTCCACCGCCCGGCTGCCCTGGTCGCAGCGGATGAACGCCATCGTGGGCCCGCGGTCGCGCTGGCCGTCCAGGAACAGGAAGTCGGACACGATCATCCCGAGGGTGTCCAGGTACCAGTCCAGGGCACGGGCGAACACGCGTGTCTCCAGCACCACATGCCCGAGACGCTGGACACGGGACGGCTCGCGCGGCGGGCGCTGCGTGGCGTTCGTACGACGGTGATCCGTGCCGAAGTTGAGGAGCAGCGGCTGCTGTTCCGGCAGCGCGGGGAGTTGTTCGCCGCAGTGCACCACCCGCACCGGGAAACCCGAGGGGTCGAGCAGGTCGACCACCTTGCCGCCGCCGGGAACGTCGGCATCCCGTACGGATGATCCGGTGGCACGGGCCAGCCGGTCCAGGTCGGCCCGTTCGGCGGCCCGGAACGCCGGGCCGATGAAGCGGGACGTGCGCCCCTTGCGGATCACCATGCAGGGCGAGCCGGCGAAGGTGCCGCGCAGCCACAACTCCCGCTCGGTGCGGGCGGCGACGCCGAACCCGAAGTCCCGGGCGAAGACCTCGGCGCGGTCCAGGTCGGGCTTCTCGAACTCCAGCCAGGCCAGGTCCGCCACCTTGATCACCGGGTTCCGGGAGCGGCCGGGGTGTTCGCCGCGCAGGGCGCCCTGCTCGCTGTGGAGGTCCTGGTGGGCCGTGATGACGTCGGCCCCGTCGACGCGGGTTTCAGACATGGTGCCCTCCGAGCAACATCGCCGTAATGAGGAAATCATCAACTGTGACAGTTCTGTCGTCAAGATGTTCGCGGCAGGAAATGATGAATTCATCAGGACTGCGACCGTCATCGTTCGGCGGTTAGACTCTGCGCATGCCTACGTCAGCCCTGCCCAGCAACCGGTTCGAGCGGCGTCGCGCGGAGACCCGCAGGGCTCTCGTGCGAGCGGCCCGGCAGATACTCGCCGAGACCGGGGACACGAGCGCCAGCATCCAGGCGATCGCCGAGCGCGCGGATGTGGGCTTCGGCTCCTTCTACAACCACTTCGACTCCAAGGCGGAGCTGTTCGAGACGGCGGTGGTGGACGCCCTGGAGGAGTTCGGCCAGAACTTCGACGAACGCCTCGCCGGAGTCGACGACCCGGCGGAACTCGTCGCGGCCGGCTTCCGGCTCAGCGCCCGGATGGCCGATTCCCACCCGGAACTGATGCAGGTCCTGCGCCGCCGCGGCCTCGGGCACATCCACTCGGACAACGGACTGTCCCGCCGGGCGCTGCGCGATCTCCAGGTCGGCATCGCCTCCGGCCGTTTCACCACCCTCGACCCGACGGTCGCGCTGTGCGCGCTGGGCGGATCCCTGCTGGCCCTGGTGGAGCTGAGGTTCGCCCGCCCCGAGGTGGACGGCGACGAGGCCGCGGTGAACCTCGCCGAGATGGTCCTGCGCATGCTGGGGCTACCGGCGGACGACGCTCACGAGGTCGCTGGGCGCCCCCTCCCCGACCTCGACTGACGACGCATGGAAGGACGACGAGTCCGGGCGGAAGGTGACCGAGCGGCCGCTGAAGCGGGCGTCGATCCCGTCCTCCGTGGTGGTGACCGACCGCAGGCGGAGCCCCTCGGGAACGTTCTGCAGCGGAATGGGCTCGTACAGGGCCTTGTCGAGAAGCGACTTCAGCGGAGGCAGCAGTTCGCCCTGCTCGGCGCGGACGTCCGTGAAGGCGATGCCGTTACCGCTGGCCGCCGAGACGGCCGCGCTCACGGTCACGTCGCCGACGAGCGGCAGACTGGCCGTCGCGTCGATCCGGCCCGACTCGTCGCCCTGCGACACCTCCACGCCGAGCGCGTGCGACACATCCGCGTACGACAGATGGGCGTTCGCCCGAACGCTGCGGGCGTGCGCCTCGTCGGCGTCGCCCGAGGTCTTCAGACCGTCCATCCCGACTGTCAGCTTCGTCACCGGCAGGGGCCGGGTCGTGCCGTTCGCGGGTATGCCGTGGGCGGTGAGGTCGACGTGGTTCAGGCGGCCCTCGGCGAGCTGGGCCAGCACGGGAAAGCCGCTGACGTGCACTGATGGCCGATCTGCGGTGCCCATGCCGTCTTGGAAAGCCTCGGCCGTACGGCTCTCCGCGCGAGCCGCGGCGATCCGGTCGACCGCGACGGCACCGATCAGCAAGGCCACCAGGAACGCGGCGACGATGATCAGGCGCCGCCTCGTCCGGGTCGGGGGGCTCACGTACACGGCGCTGTCGCCGTAGTAGGGCTCGCCGGTGAACCCCTCGTCGCGCTGGGACTGGTACATGGTTCTCCTCTTCGGGTGGTACTTCGGGAAGGGCGCCTACGCGCCGAGGCCCTCGGGCCGGACGAGCGCCCGGACACAGGTGGCGGCACGGCCGGCGTCCACGCCCATCGCGATCAGGGCCGCGGTCGCGGTGCCCGTGCCGTCGTCGCTCCAGGCCCCGCCGTTCACGCAGTCCACAAGCCCCAGCAGGTGGCCCTCCAGCGCCCGGGTCAGCACGGCCGGCGGAGCGCTGGTCTGGAAGACCCCCTGCCGCTGCCCCCGGTCGATGATCGCCTCCGCCATGTCGCGTGCGGGGGCGAGGACTTCAGCGACCCGTTCGGCCCCGAGGTCCTGGGGTGCGAGACGGAGCAGGATGCGGTAGCGGTCACCGACGGGCCACATGGCGAGGACGAAGCGCGCCAACTCCGTGACGGCGTCCACCGCCGGGGCCCGCGGGGCCGCGAGCGCCTGCCGCAGCGCCTGTGCGGCGTCCTCCACCAGCCCCTCCACCAGTGCGGCCCGGCCGTTGAAGTGCCCGTAGACCGTACGGCGTACCACACCTGCCGCCTCGGCGATGTCGCCGAGGCTCGCGTCGGGGTCGCGGCTGAGTTCCTGCCTGGCCGCTTCGAGGATGCGGGCCCGTGTGAGCAGGGTTCGGCCGCGTTCAGGGGTGGCGGTGACGGGTGGGTGGGTCATGTCGATGTCGGACCTCCGGTCGACGGGGGGAGGCGACTCGATAGTTGCACACCGACGGGCAATAAACTAGTCTGCACATCAACGGGCAATTAACTGCTCTCGGTGCCGCGTCCAGTCCCGTCCGCGCACGCACCGCTCCCCTCGATCCGCACCCCGAAGCCTCCGCTTCGCCTCCTGCCGAGGAGCCTGCCGATGCCGCTCTTTGCGAACACGTCCGTCGAGAAGATGACCGCGCCCTATCCACGCCGCTGGTGGGCCCTGCTGGTCCTGTGCCTGAGCCTGCTGATCGTCGTCATGGCGAACACGTCGCTGATCGTGGCCGCCCCCGACATGACCAAGGACCTGGGCCTGTCCAGCAGTGACCTGCAGTGGGTCATCGACGGCTACACCGTCCCCTACGCCGCACTGATGCTCGTGCTCGGCGCGATGGGCGACAAGTACAGCCGCCGCGGCGCCCTGGTCCTGGGCCTGCTGATCTTCATCGGCGGTTCGGTGATGGGCGGCCTGGTCGAGGAGACCGACCTGGTCATCGCCGCCCGCGCGATCATGGGCCTGGGTGCCGCAGTCGTCATGCCGGCCACGCTGTCGCTGCTGGTCGCGATGTTCCCCCGCGGTGAGCGCGCCAAGGCCATCACGGCATGGTCCGCCACCTCCGGGCTCGCGATCGCCGTGGGTCCGCTTGCCGCCGGCGGGCTGCTGGAGGGCCACGCCTGGGGCTCCACCTTCCTGATGAACGTCCCCGTCGCCGTTCTCGGCGTCGTCGGCGCACTGCTCCTGGTCCCGCCGTCGAAGGCGGAAGGCATGGGCCGGATCGACTACGTCGGCGGTCTGCTGTCGATCGTCTCCGTCGGCTCGCTGGTCTACGCGACCATCGAGGGCCCGCACTTCGGCTGGGGCGTCGGCCCGATCACCGCGGCCGTGGTCGCCGGTGTGGCTCTGCCGGCCTTCGTGGCCTGGGAGTTGAAGCACCCGAACCCGATGCTGGACGTGCGCAAGTTCGCCGAGCGTCCCTTCAGCGGCTCGATGCTCGCGGTGCTGTTCTTCTTCTTCGGAACCTTCGGCTCCATCTACTACTCCACCCAGTTCCTGCAGTTCGTCCTCGGATACGACGCCCTGGAGACCGGAATCCGTCTGCTGCCGCTGGCCGGTGCGGTGTTCGTCGGCGCCGCGGTCACCGGCAAGCTGGCCCCGAAGCTGGGCGTGAAGCTGGTCGTGGGCACCGGCATGGTGATCGGCACCGCGGGCGTCTTCCTGCTCACGCGGATCGAGTCGGGCTCGACCTACACCGACTTCCTGGCGCCCCTGCTGCTGCTCGGCTTCGCGATCGGCCTGAGCCTGTCGCCGGCCACCGACACCATCATGGGCTCCTTCCCGGAGGACGAGCTGGGCGTCGGCGGCGGCGCCAACGACACCGCCCTGGAACTCGGCTGCGCCCTGGGCATCGCCGTCCTCGGCTCGCTGCTGGCCACCTCCTACAAGGACAAGCTGACCGACCTGGTCGGCGGACACCTCCCGGCCGATGCGATGGACACCGCCAAGGACTCCGTCGCCGGTGGCATGGCGGTCGCCGAGCAGATCGCGAAGAACCCCCAGGGCGGCGCCGAACAGGCCCAGACCCTGCTGGGGGCGGTGCACGAATCCTTCGCCCACGCCGTCGCCCACACCAGCCTCATCGGCGGCATCATCATGGCCGCCGGGACCCTGATCGTCATGGCCGTCCTGCCCGGCCGCAAGGCCGCCGGCAAGCACCGCCAGGAAGAAGCGGCCGAGTCCACCCAGGAGCAGACCGAGACCGTGGGCGCCTGAGCCCACGAGGTCGGCGCGGCCCATGGCCGCGGGCCGGAGGCGTGAATCTCGTTTCCGGCCTCCTCCACCCAGGACGGGCTGTGCCTGAGCGGCGCACGGCCCCCCGGACGGTGCCGGGAGGGGACGCCCGGCACCGTCCCGTTCCGCTGTCCGCACCTGAGGGCCCGGCACAACCCGGCGAAAGCTGAGCCACAAGGCCCGCCGACCGGCTGTGGACATCGCCGAAGCCCTCGATGTGTGTGCAGCCGTCATGGCAGCGACCGATGGCCCTTCACCCGACGACTCGGCACTCGCCGATCAGAGGAGCTGGGAACGGCGGGATACACATGACAAGACCCCGGTGCCTTCGACCGGGGTCTGTTCGAACCTCCGCGTGAGCAGCCGTGCCGCGGGCTCACCCCTCGGCGCCGGCCTCCGCGGTGGCCGCGGCGGCCACCTCTTCGACCACGCCGCGCGCCTGCTCCTCCGGCACACCGGCCGCGATGAGCGTGGTGACGGCCACCCGGGTGCCGTCGTCCTCCAGCGCCCCGATGTTGACCTGCTCCAGCAGGGCGACCGTCATCGCCTCCAGACCGGCGCTCAGCACCGCAGGCGGCAGATGGGAGTGGAAGACACCATCTCGCTGCCCGCGCTCCAGGATGGCCGTGACATTGACACGGGCGGGCTGGAGGATCTCGGCGACACGTTCCATGCCCAGGTCCCGCTGGGCGAGCGCCAGAAGCATGCGGTAGCGGTCGCCGACGGGCCACATCGACAACGAGAAGTGCGCGAGCGCCCGCTCCGCCGGCTCGGTCGCCGTCGCTCCGACCGCCACGGCGGACTCGAGCGCCTCGGCGGCCTCCTCGGCCAGTGCCTCCAGGAGCGCCGTCCGCCCGGGGAAGTGCCCGAAAAGCGTGCGCCGTACGACACCGGAGGCGCGGGCCAGCTCTTCCAGGGTGATGTCCGGGTTCCGCCCGAGTTCCTGGCGTGCGGTGGCCAGGATGCGCGCCCGGTTGGACCGTGCGTTGCGTCGCTGCGGGACGCGGCCGACGGGCTGGGACACGGAAGGACCTCGATGAAGGAAGGGCGAACAGGGGGTTCCTCATTCTGACACGTGGCCCCAGGCGGGAAGCTCCTTGATGTCGAGGTCCCTCAGCGCCGACTCGCCGGCTCTCTTGTCGACCTGGCTGCCGGTGAGGGCCTTGACGTTAGCCCAGCGCGCGCGGTCGAGATCTTGACGACGGGTCGCCGCAAAGGTCGCACACGCTGAACGCGGGCCGCCTACGATCGCCGACCCCCTGGAATGGATCACCTGGGCTGTGCCGACGACTCCCGTGCCACGCGATAGCGGAGGTAGACGACTTTCGAGTTGAAGGTGCGGGTGTCGAGGAGTTCGAGATCCACCCGGCGCTCGCGGTGCGGGAAGAACGGGGTGCCGCCGCCGACCAGTACCGGGTAGACCATGGCCCGGTACTCGTCGATCAGGCCGGACTCGGCCGCCTGGGCGGCGAGCGTCGCGCCGCCGATCGCGATGTCGCCCTCCCCCGGCTCGGCGCGCAGCCGCTCGATCTCCTCCGCCAGGCCACCGGACGCCAGGCGGGCGTGGCCCTGCACCGCCGACAGCGTGGTGGAGAACACCACCTTCGGGAGCGGGTTCCAGAGCGCGATCCACTCCCGCGTCGAGTCGTCGAGCGATGGCTCCTGGTCGGCGGTCTCCCAGTACAGCATCGTCTCGTACAGCCGTCGTCCCAGCAGGTGGACGTCGACCTGGCGGATCTCGTCGATCCAGAAGCGGAAGACCTCCTCGTCGGGCTCCGTCCAGTTGAAGTCGCCGTCCGGCCCGACGATGTAGCCGTCGAGTGAGACGTTCATCGAATACGTCACGCTGCGCATCAGGCCTCCTCCTCGGTGACGGGTTCGACAGTACGGCGTCCGACCCGCGGGCGCGGCTGAGCGGCGCGCGGGCGCATGACCAGTGCGGCGACGTGGTAGGTGCAGGGCTCCGAGGCGGAGTTGGCGTAGCCGTGGGTGACGTCGGCGGCGAAGTAGGCCGAGTCGCCCGCCGTGAGCTCCACGGTCCGATCGCCCAGGGTCAGGCGCAGCGTTCCCGACTCGACGGTGACGAACTCGTGTGAGCCGGGGGCGTACGCCGGGAAGTCGCCCGCGTCGCAGCCGGGCGGCAGCGTGCTGCGGATCCATTCGAAGTTCACGCCGGGCACCACCGGGGTGAGGACGGTGCGCCGCCATCCGCCCGGCTCCTCGACGCTGTCCTGGTCGGCGGCGCGGCGCACGATGACGCGCGGGTCGTCGGGTCGGGCGACCAGGTCGGCGAGGGCCACTCCGAGTCCGTCGGCGATACGGGCGAGCACGACGACGGTCGGCGCCTTCTGCCCGCGCTCCACGGACGACAGCATGCTCACGCTCACGTCGGCGGCTTCCGCCAACTGCTGCAGGGTCAGGCCGAGGTCGTGCCTCAGCCCCTGCACCCGCCTGCCCAGTGCCTCCAGATCCAGCATTCCTCTATAATAGCTACTGCTTTCGCTATAGCGAAAAGGGACGGAGAGGGAGAGGAATGCGGAGAGAAATGAACGTCGCGGTGCCCCCGGCCCACTCCCCCGTCCGTCCGGCGGTCGCGGCCGACCTCGAGAGCGTGGCCGACATCTTCGCGCACTACGTCCGCCATACCGTCGCCACCTTCGAGGAGACCCCACCGACCGTGGCCGACTGGGAACGACGGCTGGAGGACCTGACCGGACGCGGGCTGCCCTTCCTCGTCGCCGAAGCGGACGGCGCGGTCGTCGGCTTCGCCCACGCCTCGCCCTGGCGGCCCAAGCCGGCGTACCGGTTCACCGTGGAGGACACCGTCTACCTCGCGCCCGGCGCCACCGGCCAGGGGCTCGGCGCGGCCCTGCTGGACGTGCTCGTCGCCGAGTCGGCGCGGGCGGGGATGCGGCAGATGATCGCCGTGATCGCCGACACCGGCAGTGACGCCTCGCTCGCCCTGCACCGCCGCTTCGGCTTCGCCGACGCCGGGCGCCTCGTCGGGGTCGGCCACAAGCACGGGCGGTGGATCGACACGTTCGTGCTGCAGCGGTCGCTGGCCGCGGGACAGCCGGGATGATCCCGGTCCCCGGTCAGTGTCCCAGCGCGGCTTCCTGCGGGCGCTCCTCGTCCGGTTCCCTCGGCAGCAGCAGATCCTCGTAGCGGCCCAGTGCCAGCAGCACGCCGAGCATGGCGAGCGGGAGCAGCACGGTGAGCAGTGCCATGACCTGGTCCTTCCCCAGTTCGTCCGTGGGGGGTGAAGGTCGGGTCTCCCTCCTTCCGCGGGACAAACCCCGTGTCGGTCCCCGGTGTACGGGTACGCGGTGCGGACCCCCGAAGATCTGGAGGGAGTCATGCAGCGAGGCAGTGACCGGCTGAGCGTTCATCGCGACGACGAGATGAAGCACGAACTGCAGGGCCTGCTCAGGTCCGGGCACCCGACCCGGGCCGAGGAGTGGCACGACCCCGAGCCGTCCGCCGACGACGACCCGCGCGTCGCGGGCGGGCCGGTGTCGCCGGGAGCGTCGACGGCGTCCCTGGCGGTGGTCCGGCTGGAGCTGGCGCGGTTCTTGAACCGCAGTTCCTTCCCGGCGAGCCCTCGGGAACTGGCCGGGGTCCTGCGCCGCGGATACGCCCCCGACACCCTGGTCGAGCCGTTGGAGCGGCTGCCGCGCGGCGCGCGTTACGCCAACATCCAGGAGCTCGCGGAGGCCCTGACCGGCACGGGGTCATCGTCACGGCGCCGCAGCGCATAAGGGAGCGGCCGGTCGGGTACCGCGAGCGTCGTCGACGCGGCCGCGGTACCCGGTCGGCCGGGGCACGCAGGAGGGCCCATTCGATGGCTGATTTCGTGAGGGACGTGATGACACCGGGCGTGGTCGCCGTACGCCCGGGCGCCTCGCTCGTCGAGGCGGCGCAGCTGATGCGCACGCAGGACATCGGCGATGTGGTGGTGGCGGACGGGCAGCGGATCGTCGGTGTGCTCACCGACCGTGACATCACCGTGCGGGCGGTCGCCGACGGCGCCGACCCGCTGACGGTGAGCGTCCAGTCGGTGTGCACCCCGGACCCGGTGATGATCGGCCCGGGCGAGCGGGTGTCCCTCGCCGTCTCCCTGATGCGCGAGCACCACGTGCGGCGGCTGCCGGTCGTCGAGAACGGTCTGCCGGTCGGCGTGGTCACCCTCGGGGACCTCGCCGAGACCGAGGATCCCGACTCGGCGCTGGCCGAGATCAGCCGGGCCGCACCGGACGAGTGAGCGCGTGACCGACGAGAGGAGCAAAGCGTGACCGACGATCGGACCACTGGATGAGCCGGGATCAGGCCGCCGAGATCAGCGCCACCGGAGTCACCACTGATGTGGGCGATGCCACCGTCCGCTATCTGCTGTACGGGCTGCTGCCCAGCTGGTTCGTGCCGGGTCTCGCCGATTGGGTGATGCACCGGCGGACCCGGATCGAGGAGACGGCTGGGACCAAGGAGTCCCTCATCCACGCGCTGATGATGACCGAGGTGGGCATTCCCATCGCGCTCACCCTGCGCTACGAGGTCAATCCGCTGCTGCTCACCGTGCAGTTGGGCGCGACCGCGGCGCACGAGGCGACCGCGCTGTGGGACGTGCGCACGGCGGTCGGCAGCGAACGCGAGGTCAAGCCGGTGGAGCAGCACATCCACAGCTTCCTGGAGTCGCTGCCGTTCGCCGCGCTGACCTCCCTGATGTGCCTGCACGCCGACCAGGTGAAGTCCCTGCTGCGCGGGGGCCGCGGCGACGGCGACGCGTGGCGTCTCGTGCCGCGCAGACGGCCGCTGTCGCGCGGCTACCTCGCGGGCATCGGGGTCGCCATCGGCGCCTGCGTACTGCTGCCGTACGGCGAGGAGCTGCTGCGCTGCGTGCGCGCCCGCCGCCGCGGCGGGAAACGCATCCCCAGCGACGAGGCCCGTCACCGGGCCATGGAAGGACATTGAGACATCATGCGTATCGCATTTCTGACCGCAACCGAGGGCGTCGAGCAGGTCGAGCTGACCGATCCCTGGCAGGCGGCGGTCGACGCGGGCCACGAACCGGTGCTCGTGTCGACGAAGCCGGGCTCGATCCAGGCGTTCCACCATCTCGACAAGGCGGAGAAGTTCCCCGTGCAGGAGGTCGTGGGCGAGACCTCGGCCGACTCCTTCGGCGCGCTGGTCCTGCCGGGCGGCGTCGCCAACCCGGACTTTCTGCGGATGGACGGCAAGGCCGTCGCGTTCGTGCGGGACTTCTTCGACAAGGGCCTGCCGGTGGCCGCGATCTGCCACGCCCCGTGGACGCTGGTGGAGGCGGACGTCGTCCGGGGCCGGGTGCTGACCTCCTGGCCGAGCCTGCGCACCGACATCGGCAACGCGGGCGGCACCTGGGTCGACGAGCAGGTGCGCATCTGCGACCACGGCCCCAACAAGCTGGTCACCAGTCGCAAGCCGGACGACCTGAAGGCGTTCTGCGAGGCGTTCCTCGACGTGTTCGCCAGGGAGTCCGAGGAGGCCGCCTGATGGCAGACCCCAAGCAGGAACAGCGGGAGCGCTTCCGGGCCGACGACCCGACGTCGGGGCCGCTGACCACCGAGCAGGGTGTGGAGGTCGACCACACCGACGACTCGCTGGCCGCCGGCGAACGCGGGCCGACGCTGATGGAGGACTTCCACTTCCGGGAGAAGCTCACCCACTTCGACCACGAGCGGATCCCGGAGCGGGTGGTGCACGCGCGGGGCGCGGGGGCGTACGGCTTCTTCGAACCGTACGAGTCCTGTGCGGCGTTCACCCGCGCGGCCTTCCTGCAGGACCCGTCGGTGCGGACGCCCGTCTTCGTGCGGTTCTCCACGGTGCAGGGCCCCAAGGGCTCGGCGGACACCGTGCGCGACGTCCGGGGTTTCGCGACCAAGTTCTACACCTCGGAGGGCAATTACGACCTGGTCGGGAACAACTTCCCGGTCTTCTTCATCCAGGACGGCATCAAGTTCCCCGACTTCGTGCACGCCGTGAAGCCGGAGCCGCACAACGACATCCCGACCGGGGCCTCCGCGCACGACACCCTCTGGGACTTCGTGTCGCTCCAGCCGGAGACGCTGCACGCGATCATGTGGCTGATGTCGGACCGGGCCATCCCGCGCAGTTACCGCATGATGCAGGGCTTCGGTGTGCACACCTTCCGGTTCGTGACCGCGGACGGCAAGGGCACGTTCGTGAAGTTCCACTGGACGCCGAAGCTGGGTGTGCACTCGCTGGTGTGGGACGAGGCGCAGGAGTGCCAGGGCCGCGACCCGGACTTCAACCGGCGTGACCTGTGGGACGCGATCGAGGCGGGCGAGTACCCGGAGTGGGAGCTGGGGGTCCAACTCGTGTCGGAGGAGGACGAGTTCGCCTTCGACTTCGACCTCCTCGACCCGACGAAGATCATCCCGGAGGAGCAGGTGCCGGTACGGCCGATCGGCCGGATGGTGCTGAACCGCAACCCGGAGAACTTCTTCGCCGAGACCGAGCAGGTCGCCTTCCACACGGCCAACGTCGTCCCCGGCATCGACTTCACCAACGACCCCCTGCTCCAGGCCCGCAATTTCTCCTACCTGGACACGCAGCTGATCCGCCTGGGCGGTCCCAACTTCACGCAGTTGCCGGTGAACCGGCCGGTGGCGCCGGTGCGCACCAACCAGCGTGACGGCTACCACCAGAGCACGGTCCACCGGGGCACGAACTACTTCCCGAACTCCCTGGGCGGCGGCTGCCCGGCGCACGGCGGCGCGGGCGGACACGCCTACACGCACCACGCCGAACGCGTCGACGGCGCGAAGATCCGCCGCCGCAGCGCCAGTTTCCAGGACCACTACACCCAGCCGGCGATGTTCTTCAACAGCATGGCGGACTGGGAGAAGCAGCACATCGTCGAGGCATTCCGGTTCGAGCTCGGCAAGGTCGGCGCGAAGGAGGTGCGGGCCCGCACGGTCGAGCACCTCGCCAAGGTGAACGGTGAGCTGGCGGTCTCGGTGGCGCGTGGGATCGGGGTGCCGGAGCCGCCGGCGACGCAGGCGGCGGACAAGCTGTCCTCCCCCGCGCTGAGCCTGGAGTCCCTGCGCGGCGACGGTTCGATCCGGACCCGGCAGATCGCGGTACTCGTCGCCGACGGTGTCGACGTCGCCCAGGTGACGTCGGTGCGTGAGGCGCTCACGGCCGAGGGCGCCGTCGTCGAGGCGCTGGCGCCGACGGACGGCACCGTCACCGGTACCGACGGCGACCGGCTCGTGGTCGACCGCGCGCTGCCGACCGTGGCCTCGGTGCTGTACGACGCCGTACTCGTGCCCGGCGGCCCGGCGGACGCCCCGGACGCGGCCGCCGACCCGGACGCGATGCGCTTCGTACGCGACTGCTACCGGCACGGCAAACCGGTCGGCGCGCTCGGCTCCGGCGTGGGTGTGCTGTCCGCCCTGAAGCCGGAGGGCGTACGGCTGTCGGCCGAGTTCCACCGCACGGTCACCGACCAGGGCGTGGTGACGGACACCTCGCCGGGACCGGCGACGCAGGAGTTCCTGCAGGCCTTCAGGACCGCGCTGCAGGCGCACCGGCACTGGGGCAGGCCGCCCGTGCACGGCTGAACCGACCGCCGACCCAGCCGTACGGGACCGAGCCGCCGCACGGTACGAGAGACCGAGTCGGACATCGCAGGACCAGGTGCGCCGGGTGAGGGACTCACAGGGGTCCGCCCGGCGCACCGGCGTGTCTCAGCGGCCCGGCGCGGGCGCGCCGGGCCCGTTCACGCCGGCGGGCTCGTCGGGGTCTCGCTGCTGCCCGTGCGGTCGCGGGCGCCCTCACGGGTCCGGCCCGAGGCTACCGTGCGACGTGGGTTGCGGCGCAGGTACTCGCCCTCCAGCTGGGCCATGCGTTCGTTGTGGGCTCGCAGCGCGTCGTTCGAGCCGTACAGCAACGTGTCGTGGCGCGTCCGGTGGATCGTCTCCAGCTCCTTCATGAGCTGCTGGTCGTCCAGCCGGCCGGGGTCGACTCCGTTCATGGTGTGCCCCGCTCGTCGTGTTCAATGATGCCGTCCGGGTACCCGCCCGTCGAGCACACAGCACCCGAGCTCGGTACGGGAGAGAGCTATGGATCTCGCCTTTCTGCATCCACTGTACGAACACCCCGGCCCCTGGGCCTCCGTGTACGTGGGCACGTCCCGGCACACGGAGGACACGCCCCACGAGCGGCACCTCACCGCCCAGGCCCTGTCCCGGGAGCTGGCCGAGCAGGGCGCCGACGAGGCCACCTGCCGGGCCGTGCGGGACGCGCTGGAAGGGCTTGAGCACTCCTCCGAGCCCCATGGACGCGCGGTCTTCGCCTGCGCCGGCAAGGTGGTCCTGGATCCGCCGCTGGCCAGGCCCCCGCAGCGGGACAGCGCCCACTGGGCGCCGCTGCCGCACACCGCGCCCCTCCTGGAGCTCGCCGGTGAGGACCCGGTGTGCGTGGTGGCCTACGTCGACCGCAGGGGCGCCGCCTTCGAGCTGCGCAGCGCGCTGGGCCGGCAGGACGTCGGCTCGGTCAGCGGCCGGCAGCACCCGATCCACCGCACGAGCAGCGTCGACTGGTCCGAGCGGCACTTCCAGCTCAAGGTGGAGAACACCTGGGAGCACAACGCGGCCGAGATCGCCGACGCGCTCACCGTCTGCCAGGAGGAGACCCGCGCCGACCTGCTGATCCTCGTCGGGGACGACCGCGAGCGGCGGTCGGTGCACGAGCGGCTGCCGCAGCGGCTGCACGGCCTCGTCGTCGAGGCCCCGCACGGCACCGGCAGCAGGCTGCTCGACGATGACGTCGAACGGATCCGCGAGCAGCATGTACGGCAGCGGGCGGAGCGTGAGCTGGAGCGTTTCCTGGCGGCCCGGGAGCCGGACGGCGAGGGTCGCGCCGGTGCGGCGGAGGGAGTGCCCGCGCTGATCGAGGCCGCCCGCGAGCACCGGATCGAGGAGCTCCTGATCAGGCCGGACAGCCCCGACGCCCGTCGCGAGGTGTGGATCGGCGAGGACCCGGACCAGGTGGCGGTGCGCCGTACGGACCTGAAGATCCTCGGCGAGCAGAACAGCTGGTCGGCGCGGGCCGACGACGCGCTGATCCGCTCCGCGGTCGCCACCGGCGCGGTGGCGCTGTCGGTCACCCCGGCCGACCCGGCCACGGAGCCGGCGGGCGGGCTGGGAGCCCTGCTGCGCTGGGCCTGAGCGATGTCGCCGCGACAGCGCCGGGGGAGCCGAGCGGACTCGGCTCCCCCGGCGTCCGGCGTCAGCGGGCCCGCTCCACCCGCCGCTCGTCCCACACCGGCTCGGGCGTCTCGCGCACCCGGCCGTCGCTGCCGAAGACGAGGTAGCGGTCGAAGGAGCGGGCGAACCACCGGTCGTGGGTGACGGCGAGCACCGTGCCCTCGAAGGCCTCCAGCCCTTCCTGGAGCGCGTCGGCCGACTCCAGGTCGAGGTTGTCGGTCGGCTCGTCGAGGAGGAGGGCCGTGACACCCTGGAGCTCCAGCAGGAGGATCTGGAAGCGGGCCTGCTGGCCGCCGGAGAGCCGCTCGAAGGTCTGCTCGGCCTGCTGGGTCAGCTCGTAGCGGCGCAGGCGGGACATCGCGGCGCCCCGGTCCTGGGCGTGCTCCTTCCACAGGATGTCGAGGAGGGTGCGGCCGAACAGTTCGGGATGCGCGTGCGTCTGTGCGAAGTGCCCCGGGACGACCCGCGCGCCGAGCTTCCACTTCCCCGTGTGCGCCACCTCGTCGCCGGCCAGCAGCCGCAGGAAGTGGGACTTCCCGGAGCCGTTGGAGCCGAGGACGGCGACGCGTTCGCCGTAGAAGACCTCCAGGGAGAAGGGCTTCATCAGGCCGGTGAGCTCCAGTTCCTCGCAGGTGACGGCCCGCACGCCGGTGCGGCCGCCCTTGAGCCGCATCCTGATGTCCTGCTCGCGCGGCGGCTCCGGGGGTGGCCCGGCCTCCTCGAACTTGCGCAGCCGGGTCTGGGCGGCGCGATAGCGGGAGGCCATGTCGGGGCTGTTCTCGGCCGCTTGCCGAAGCGTCAGGACCAGCTTCTTCAGCTGGGCGTGCTTCTCGTCCCAGCGCTTGCGCAACTCCTCGAAGCGGGCGAAGCGCCGGCGTCGGGCCTCGTGGTAGGTGGCGAAGCCACCGCCGTGCACCCAGGCGTCCGCGCCGGCCGGTGAGGGCTCGACGGAGACGATCTTGTCGGCGGCTCGGGCGAGGAGTTCGCGGTCGTGGGAGACGAACAGGACCGTCTTGCGGGTCTCCTTCAGACGCTCCTCCAGCCAGCGCTTGCCGGGCACGTCGAGGTAGTTGTCGGGCTCGTCGAGCAGCAGCACCTCGTCGGTGCCGCGCAGCAGCGCCTCCAGCACCAGCCGCTTCTGCTCACCGCCGGAGAGCGTGCGGACCTCCCGGAACTGCGCCCTGTCGTACGGCACTCCGAGCGCGGCCGTCGTGCACATGTCCCACAGCGTCTCGGCCTCGTACCCGCGCACCTCGGCCCAGTCGGCGAGGGCCTGCGCGTACTTCAGCTGGGCGGCCTCGTCGTCGACGGTCATGATGGCGTGCTCGGCCTCGTCCACGGCCTGCGCGGCCTCGCGGATGCGCGGCGGCGCGACCGACACGAGCAGGTCGCGTACGGTCGTCTCGTCCCGTACGGAGCCCACGAACTGCCGCATCACGCCGAGCCCGCCACTGACGGTGACGGTGCCACCGTGCGGCCTCAGCTCCCCCGAGATCAGCCGCAGCAGGGTCGTCTTGCCGGCGCCGTTGGGCCCGACCAGCGCCACGGCGGCGCCCTCTCCCACCCGGAAGGAGACGTCGCCGAGCAACGCCCTCCCGTCGGGGAGGTAGTACTCCAGGTGCGCGGCTTCCAGATGTCCCATGAGGACGCATTCTGGAGTCCGCCGCGCGGCCTGGGCAAACGCTTATCCAAGGCCGCCCCGAGCGGACGCAGGAGGCGGTCCCGCGCCCGCCCCGCACCCCGCCGCTACGGCGCCGCCCCGTCGACGGGCCATCCGGCCGGCCCGCCCTCCCCCGCCGGAGACACCACCGCCCCCGCCCACTCCAGCGCTTTCCAGCCCTCCTCGGGCGAGCCCTCCAGGATCACCACGCCCGTGTTCGCCAGCGGATGCGCCGCGGCGAACGCGACATCGACGTTGGCCGCCCGCGCCGCCGTCCACATTCGGATCGCCGCTCCATGGCTGACCAGGGCCGCGGTCCCGGCCCCGCCGCCCGCGGCCTCCGCCACCACCGCGTCGTAGCGCGCGAGTGCCTCGGTCCCGCTCTCGCCGCCCGGCATGCGCAGCTCCGTGTCGCCGGCCGCCCAGGCGAACACCGTCCTCATGTAGGGCTCCGCCTGCTTCGCGTGGCCCGGCAGCATCTCCATGTCGCCGGCGGCCAGCTCCCGGATGCCGTCCCGGACGAGCACGTCGAGGCCGTGGGCGGCGGCCAGCGGGGCGGCGGTGCGCTGGGCGCGGATCGCGGTGGAGGCGTAGACCGCCTCGATGTCCTCGGCGGCCAGGGCCTCGGGCAGGGCCGCGGCCTGCGCTTCGCCGAGGGCGGTCAGACCGGGGCCGGGGACGGCCGTGTCCAGCAGGTGGTCCACGTTGGAGGGCGTCTGGCCGTGGCGGATCAGGAGCAGGCGCATCTGACGGGTTCCTCCGTGGGTCGTTCACCGTCGGCCGGACAGCAATCGGCCGCTTCAGGGTACCCAGGGGTGTATGAGTCCAGACGTCGACTTCACCGTTGCCACCCGCGGCCGGCATGCCCTGCGCGACCGCCTCCTCGCCCTCGACTCGCGGCTGTTCGAGTTCGCCGCCGAGCGGAACTGGCCGTATGCGGAGCCGGTGCTGCCGCGGCTGAGCCGGAGCGCGAACCACGGAGTGCTGTGGTTCGCGGCGGCCGCCGCCATCGCCGCGAGCCGCACCCCCAGGGCCCGCCGGGCGGCGGCCCGGGGCCTGGCCTCGCTGAGCCTCGCCTCGCTGACCATCAACACCCTCGGCAAGCGGTCGGTGCGCCGGCCCCGGCCGACCCTGGACCCCGTGCCGCTGGTCCGGCAGCTCAAGCGGCAGCCGATCACCACCTCGTTCCCGTCCGGGCACGCCGCCTCGGCGGCCGCGTTCGCGACGGGTGTGGCGCTGGAGTCGCCCGGCTGGGGTCTGGTGGTGGCTCCGGTGGCCTGGTCGGTGGCGCTCTCGCGGGTGTACACCGGCGTCCACTTCCCGAGCGACGTGCTGGCCGGGGCGGCGCTGGGCGCGGGTGCCGCGTTCGCCGTACGGGGCATGGTGCCGACGCGTGACCGGCTGGTTCCGCCGGCCCGGCCCCGTACGGACGTCCCGGCGCTGCCGGACGGAGAGGGCCTGGTCATGGTGGCCAACAAGGGGTCGGGCACCGCCGACCGGGTGCACGCCCTGCTGGACCTGCTGCCGCGTGCCGAGTTGGTGGAGTGCGAACCGTCCGACACCCGCGCCGAGTTGGAGAAGGCGGCGACCCGGGCCAGGGTGCTCGGTGTGTGCGGTGGTGACGGCACGGTGAACACGGCGGCGGAGGTGGCGCTGCGGCACGATCTGCCGCTCGCGGTGCTGCCCGGCGGCACGTTGAACCACTTCGCCCTCGACCTGGGCGTGGAGGACGAACGTGATCTGAGCCGGGCGGTCGGGCGCGGCGAGGCCGTGCGGGTGGATGTGGGACGGTTCACCAGCGGGGGGCGCCAGGGGCTGTTCCTGAACACGTGCAGCCTGGGGGTGTACCCGGAGCTGGTGCGCGAGCGGGACGGCTTCACGCACCGGGTCGGCGCCTGGCCGGCCGGGGTGCTCGCGGCCCTGCGCGTCCTGCGCCGCGAGCGGCACCCGCTGCACGCCGAGGTCGGCGGGCGGGCCCACCCGTTGTGGCTGCTGTTCGCCGGGAACGGCACCTACCACCGGGTGGGCCTCGCCCCGGCCCGGCGTCTGGACCTCGCGGACGGCGTGCTCGACGTACGGGTCGTGCACGGCGGCCGTCGGCCCGCCCTGCGGCTGCTCGCCGCCGCCCTCGCGGGTCCGCTGACCCGGTCCCCGGCGCACGCGGCGGTCCAGGTGGGGCGGCTGCACCTGTCGGGGGTCACCCGGGGCGCGCTCCTCGCCTACGACGGCGAAGTCACCGAGGTGGGGGGCGAGGTGACGCTGGAGAAGCTGCCGGAGGCGCTGACCGTCTACCGACCGCTGGCCGGTACGTGACCCCCGGTGGACCCCTCCGGTCCACTCGGAGACTCCCGTCCATACTGTGAAACAGCGGTCTCAACATTCGACATGAAGGCGTACGGTGTCGCGTACCGCCCGCGGGGCCGTGCGGCCCCTTGATCCGGTACGGCGAGACGAGGGGAACAGCCATGTCGAAGGCACGGGAACAGGCCCGGGAGACCGCTGTCTACACGCACGGGCACCACGAGTCGGTACTGCGTTCGCACACCTGGCGCACCGCGGCCAACTCCGCGGCCTACCTGCTCGGCTCACTGGAGCCGCACATGAAGGTCCTGGACGTCGGCTGCGGCCCCGGCACGATCACCGCCGACCTGGCGGCCCTGGTCCCCGAGGGCCATGTCACCGGCATCGACCGCGCGCCGGAGATCCTGGAGCAGGCCCGGGCCACGGCCGCCGGACGCGGTCTGGCGAACGTGGCGTTCGGGGTCGCGGACGTACACGCCCTGGACTTCCCGGACGACACGTTCTGCGTCGTCCATGCCCACCAGGTGCTGCAGCACGTCGGGGACCCGGTGGGCGCCCTGCGCGAGATGAAGCGGGTGACCAGGCCCGGCGGTCTCATCGCGGTCCGAGACTCGGACTACGCGGCCATGACCTGGTTCCCGGCGTCACCGGGGATGGACGCCTGGCTCGACCTGTACCGCCGCGTCGCCCGCGCCAACGGCGGCGAGCCGGACGCCGGACGCCGCCTGAAGTCCTGGGCACACCGGGCCGGACTCACGGACGTCACGGCCGGCTCCAGCACCTGGACCTTCTCGACGCCGGACGAGCGGGCCTGGTGGAGCGGCCTGTGGGCGGACCGGACGCTGGCCTCGGCGTACGCCGAGCGGGCCATCGAGGGCGGCCACGCGAGCAGGGAGCAGCTGCGGGCCGCCTCCGAGGCGTGGCGGCAGTGGGGGCGGCAGGAGGACGGCTGGTTCAGTGTGCTGCACGGGGAGATTCTGTGTCGGAAAGACGCCTGAATCGCGGTTTTCTGGAAACCCGTTGAGCAGGAGGTCAAAAAAATGGTTCCTATTCTGCTCGTGCTGCTTCTGGCTCTCATTCTCTTTGGTGCCGGATTTGCGCTGAAGGCACTCTGGTGGATTGCGATCGCGGTCCTCGTGGTATGGCTCCTGGGTTTCGTGATGCGAGGCACGACCGCGGCGGGAGGCAGGGGTCGCTGGTACCGGTGGTGAGGTGAGCTCACTCCCGGGGAAGCAGTGGTCCCAGCGGCCCGAGGTCCAGATTCAGGTCCTCGGGCCGCAGCCCGTAGCGCTCACGCAGCTCGGTCATGCGGTCGTCCAGCAGCATCAGCGTGAGCCCGATCCGTTCCTCCTGCTCCTCGCTCAGGTCCCCCTGGTCGAAACGGCGCAGCGCCTGGCGCTCCATGAGCTGGCGCAGCAGCTCGACCACCGTCAGCACGAGTTTGACGAGGTCGCGTTCGACGGTGTCGGGTTCGAGGTCGAGCCGGTTGCGGTGTGACGTCACGTCAGTCCCCCCACGGTGACGGTACCTGTTCGTTGACGGAGCTGATCAGCGCGTTCAGGTCGATGCGGACGAGGTCGACGTCCGCGATGCGCAGCGTGATGTCCCCCGTGACGACCACCCCGCCGGCCAGCAGCCGGTCGAGCAGGTCCACGAGGGCGATCTCACGGCGTTCGACGACGGTCACATCCCCTCCTCCGTCCGTTCCTCCGCGAACTCCGCCGTAAAGGAATAGGCCGCCCATGGCCCGGTGAGTTCCACCCGTATTCCCGGAGCGTCGTCCTTCTCCCGGTCCACCAGTTCCACGAATTCCTCGGAATCGGCGCGCGGCACCAGATAAGCGGCGTTGAGCACATTCTGCCCGGCCGCGCGTGAGAGAGCGGAGTTCTGCGGGGCGTGCAATTGGGATTCCTCGGCGAACGCGGAAAGCGTTTCGTGCAGTCGGCCCGCGAATGCGGCGGCCCGCTGCCAGACGTCCTCGCGGGCCCGGGTCTGCGAACGGCGCCGTCGCAGATAGTCCCGTCCCGACATGGCCTGCGCCTTGGTGGCGCCGCTGTCCGCGGACTCGGCGGACTCCGCGGGCTCCACGTCGGCGTACACCTTGACGCCCCACTCCACCCGCCCCTCAAGCCGGTCGAGGACGCGCCGGAAGTCCGCCTCGCGGGCCTCCATCATGCTGCGTACCCCGCTGTCGTCGCGGAAGACGGTGGCGAGCCGCAGCGGCAGCGGCGTCGTGACGACGGTAAGGGCGTCGATGACCTGCTGGTGTGCGCGGGCCGTCGCCGTGAGCCAGTCCAGGTCCTCCAGGTGGCGCCGCAGTGGCTCCTCGGCGAAGTCCGACTCGGGCACCGTACTGACGACGGCGACCAGCCCGTGGTGGGTCAGCTGCTTCGGCGGTGCCCCGGCCACCCCGCTCAGCTGGACCTGGAGCGGGGAGCGAAAGGGATGGCAGACGGCGTACACGTAGCGCAGTCCGGTCATGAGGCCTCCTCCTGTCCCCGGGCCGGCTCCAGCTGGGCCAGGCGTTCACGCAACTCGGCGTTCTCCCGGGCGAGTTCGTCGCGCCGGGCGCGGGAGGACAACGCGGGGTCGTCCTCCCACCAGTCGATGCCCATCTCCTTGGCCTTGTCGACCGAGGCGACGATGAGGCGCAGCTTGATCGTGAGGAGTTCGATGTCGAGCAGGTTGATCCGGATGTCGCCGGCGATGACCACGCCCTTGTCGAGCACCCGCTCCAGGATGTCGGCGAGGTTGGCGCCCCCGTTGTGGCCGTAGGGATCCGGCAGCCGACCGGGCGTCGTCATCGGCGGCTCCCGCCACCGGCGTGCTCGACCTCGTCCTCGTCCTCGAATTCCTCCTCGGGCTCGTACTCGGACTCCTCCTCGGCCTCGGGCTCCTCCTCGGCCTCGGGCTCCTCATCCTCGTACTCGCCCTCCTCCTCGTCCTCGTATTCGTCCTCCGGCTCCTGCTCGTCCTCCGCTTCCTCGTCCGCGTACTCGCCGTTGTCGTCCTCGGCGGCCGCCGTGTCGTCCTGCTCTTCCTCTCCCTGTTCTTCTTCGCGCGCTTCCTCTTCCTCCTCCGCCACCGCGTCCTCATGGCTGCGCACGACCTCGCCGTCGCGGATCTCGCCGCGCCAGCCGTCCTCCGCCTCTCCCTTGAGGGTGATGAAGCGGACGTAGTTCTTGAGGTCGAGGCGGGCACGGCGGCCCTGGGCGCGCCAGATGTTGCCGGTCTTCTCGAACAGGCCCTGGGGGTAGTACTCGATGACCAGCAGGACGCGGGTGAGGTTGTCGGCGAGCCGGTGGAAGGAGACGACGCCCTTGGTCGTGCCCTTCGCCCCCTCCGACGTCCAGGCGATGCGGTCGTCGGGCACCTGCTCGGTGGTGGTCGCCTTCCAGTTGCGGTTGGACCAGAAGACCTTCAGCTGCCAGTCGGACTTCGTGTCGTCGGCGCGGCTGGCGCTCTTGACACCCTTCGCGAAGGTGCTGAAGTCCTGGTACTGCGTCCACTGGTCGTACGCGGTGCGCAGCGGGACGCCGACGTCGACGTACTCGATGATGACGGTGGGCTTGCCGCCCGCCCCGCGCTTACGCTTGCCCTTGCCGCCGCCGCCGAGGTTCTTGAACGCGCCGGCCACGCTGTCCTTGGCCCGTGAGGCGCCGAGTTCCAGCGCGCTGCGCACCGGCCCCTTGCCCTCGGCGAGCTTGCGGCCGCCGTCGAGGGCCATCTTGGCGAGGCCGGGGCTGCGGCCCTCGGCCACGTCGGTCAGCTTGACCGTGGCCTGGCCGAGCTTCTGGCCGGCGCCGGTCAGCACGCGGGTGGCCTGGGCGGCGAGGTACTCGCGTACCTCCTCCTTGAGCCGGTCGGCGGCCTCGCTCTGGGCCAGGCCGCCGAGTGGACCCTTGGCCGCTCCCTTCGTCGCTCCGTTTGCCGCTGAGGTCGCTGATCCGAGTGTCTCGGTCATCGTTCGTCACCGCCCTTCGGCAGTCCGGCCCGCGCTGCGGGCGGCCCCGCGCGCTGCGGCCGTCTTCTTGCCGGCGGGCTTGTTCGCCGCCGACTTCTTGGCCGCGGTCTTCTTCGCGGCCGACTTCTTGGCCGGGGGCTTCTTGGCCGCGGCCTTCTTCGCGGGTGCCTTCTTGGCGGGGGGTGCCTTCTTCGCGGCCTTCCGACGCGGCTCCTCCTCGGCGCCCTCCGGCTCCTCGGCGTCCTCCGGCTCCTCGGCCTCCTCCGACTCCTCGGCGCCCTCCGGCTCCTCGGCCTCCTCCGGCTCCTCGTCGTCCGGCGTCTGCGGCGCCACTCCCGCCAGCTGGTCACGCACCTGTGCGGTACGCCCGTGCAGCCGGTCGGCGAGGGCGTCGAGCTGCCGCTCGACCATGGCGCCCGAGGCGGCCTTGCCCACACCGCGCAGATCCTCGCGCAGCTGGTCCCCGATCTCCTTGAACTGCGGATTGTTCTGCAGTTGCTGGGACACCACGTCGGCGATGGCCCGTGGAGTCAGCTGCATCCGCTTGCCGGCCACCAGAGAGCCGATGGCGAACGCCAGCTTCATCTTCTTCGTACGTCCGAGGACGTATCCGGCCCCTACCGCGAGGCCCAGTCCCATTCTGTTCATCGTGCCGTCCCATCGCTTGCCCGTCCCGTGCGCGCGAGCCCGGTCTCCAACCGGTCGAGCAGTTCGTCCTCCTGGCGGTCGAACTCCTCCTCGGTGATCTCACCCGCGGACAACTTCTCCTCCAGCGCGGCCAGTTCTGCGCGCACGGCGGCCGGGTCGTAGTAGAGGCGTTCCGCCTCCTGCACCACCTGTCTGATCACCCATGCGCTGCCGCGCACCGGGGCGAACGGCAGCAGCAGTACCTCTCCGATCAGTCCCACGGCCTCACTCCTCCGCGCTCTCCGCGCCGATCGTGGTGCCCGCGGGCTCGGCGGGGCCGGGTTCGACGAAGCTGTACGGCGGCAGAGGGCCGTTCACCCGCAGGTCGAGGTGCGGATGGCCCTTGCGGAGCTGCTCCACGGCGGCGAGGAACGTCTCCACCCCGTCGCGGTCCACCAGGAAGGACACGTTGGCGAGCCAGCCGGAGGAGTCGGGGCCCACGCTGACCGCGTCCGCGGCCGGCTCCAGGGTGTGCCGCACGTCGGTGGCGTCCTCGGCCTCCTGCGCCTTGACCGCGGCGACCACCATCTCGCCGAGCCGCAGCCGGTCGTCGTAGGAGCCGCCGCCCGCCTGCCGGTTGGCCTCCGTCAGGGCCCGGACCTCCGGGTTGCCGGCCATCACCCGGTGCAGCACGGCCTCCTCGACGTGGGTGGCCTTGACGTTGTACTCGACCTTGCCGTCCAGGGCCCGCAGGCGCTCCTGGTAGTGGTCCGCGCGTTCGGCGAGGACCGAGGTGACCGCTTCGTCGTCGGGGGCGACGCTGCCGAACCGCATGGGCAGCACACAGCCGTTCGCTCCCACCTCGGCGAGTACGTTCGAGTGCGCGAGCAGTTCCTTGCGCTTGGGCCGCAGCCCTTCGGGGGCGTCGCTGACCAGGGCGGCCAGAGCGCCCTCCTTCAGTACGCGGACGGGGCGCGGCGGGTCGCCGACGCCGCCGAAGTCCTTCGGCAGCTCGGGATGCGAACTCGCGGTGATGCCGTACACGTACGTGCTCACTCCTGCTCCTCCTTCCGGCGCGTCGAGGTGGACTTGCGGGCACGCGGCCTGGGCTCGCTCTCGCCTTCCTCCCGCGCCTGCTTGAAGGCGTCGGAGATGGTCTGGGCGGCACCGGACAGCGCCCCCTTGGACTTGCCGCGCGCCCCGGACTCGGTGATCTCCCCGACCAGGTCGGGCAGGCCCGGGTTCTTGCGCGGCCCGGCCTCGAGGTCGAGCCGGTTGCACGCCTCGGCGAAGCGCAGGTAGGTGTCGACGCTGGCGACGACCACCCGGACGTCGATCTTCAGGATCTCGATGCCGACGAGGGAGACCCGGACGAAGGCGTCGATGACGAGCCCCCTGTCGAGGACGAGTTCGAGAACGTCGTAGAGACCGCTGCTGCCGCCTCCGCCTCCGGTCTGCTGTGCCGGTACTACGGTCATGCCGGCCGTTCCTCCTTGTCCGTGAATCTGTCCGTGAATCTGTCTGGGGATGGTGTGAAGGGCGTGGGCGGGCGGCCTACCGGCCGCCGGACCTGCGCGCGTCCGAGCGTCCGCGTTCGTAGCGGCGGACACGGCGGTAGCCGGTGAGCTGCCCCTGGTGATCGAGTTCCACCTGGTAGCTCGCCATCAGGCTCATCGTGTCGGGGACACGGGCCAGCTCCAGGACCTCGATCTCCAGCGTCCAGCCGTCCTCGGTCTGCTCGAACGAGGACACCGTCTCCGCGGCCATGCCGGTGAGCTCGGCCAGCTGGGCGCGCGCCTGGCGCAGCACCTCCATGGGGCTCGGGTTGCCGTCCGCCGCACCCTGTCCTTTTCTGGATGTTTTATGGGTGTTCTGTGAATCAGTCATGTGCACCTCCAACGGCGAGTGGCCCGACAGGCGTTGGCCAAACCCACGAGTTTTCGTGGTTCAGCCACGCAGTGCGTCCAGCCGGCGCCGTGCCGGGCCCAGGGCACGGCCGCGTCCCATCACCCCCGCCCATGGGTCGGTGCGGGCCTGTTCCCGTGCGTCGGCGATGCTCCAGCGGCGGGCGTCGAGCCTCGGGTCGTCCAGGTCGTCCCAGGTCAGCGGCGTGGCCACCGGAGCGCCTGGCCGGGCACGGACGGTGTACGGGGCGACCGCGGTCTGCGCGTACGCGTTGCGCTGCACGTCGAGGTAGAGGCGCTCGCCGCGGTCCTTCTTGCGGGCGGCGGTGGTGAGCCGGTCCGGGTGGGCGTCGGCGAGGGTGTCGGCGACGTCCCGGGCGAAGGCGCGCACCTCGTCGAAGTCCTGCTGACCGGTGAGGGGCACGACGATGTGCAGCCCGCGTGAACCGGTGGTCATCGGCGCCGACGGCAGCTTCAGCGTGTCCAGCAGTTCGCCGAGCAGCCCGGCCGCCTCCCGCACCTGTCCGAAGTCGTCGTCGGCCGGGTCGAGGTCGAAGACCAGCCGGTCGGGCCGGTCGAGGCTGTCGGCGCGTGAGAGCCAGCGGTGCAGGGTGAGGCAGGCCTGGTCGGCGAGGTGGACGAGGGTGGCGGTGTCGTCGCAGACCGTGTGGCGGACGGTGCCGTCCTCCTTGGTTACCTCGACCCGGGTGATCCAGTCCGGGTAGTGCTCGGGGGTGTTCTTCTGCATGAACGTCGGTCCGTCGACGCCGTCGGGGTGCCGCTCCAGCATCAGCGGTCGGCCCCGCAGATGCGGCAGCATGAAGGGGGCGACGGACCGGTAGTAGTCGACGAGGTCGCCCTTGGTGTACTCCTTCGCGCCCCCGTCCCCGGGGAAGAGCACCTTGTCGACGCGCTTGACCTCGACCGTACGGCGACCCGCCCGGACCTTCCTGGTGTCGCCGTCGGCGGTCATCGTACGACCGCCTCCTCCACCAGCAGCTTGCCGGCGGCGGCGATGGCCGCGGCGTCGATGCCGGCGGCGTGCAGCTGCTCGTCCGGGGATGCCGAGCCCGGCATCGTGCGCACGGCGAGCCGCACCAGGCGCGGCACCGGGCGCCCGTCGAGGAACGCGTCGAGGACGGCGTCGCCGAGGCCGCCCTCCTCATGGTGGTCCTCCACGGTGAGCAGGCAGCCGGTCTCCTCGGCGGCCCGGCGCAGGGTGGCCCGGTCGACGGGCTTGACGGAGTACAGGTCGATGACCCTGACCTGGATGCCGTCGCGGTCCAGGGCGTCGGCGGCGGCGAGCGCCTCGTGCACGGTGACGCCGGCCGCGACGACGGTCAGCCGGTCGCGGTCACCGGAGCGCAGCACCTTGCTGCCGCCGACGGGGAACTCCTCGTCGGGCCCGTAGATCACCGGGCTGTTGCCGCGCGAGGTGCGCAGGTAGCGGACGCCGTCCAGGCCGGCCATGGCACCGACGAGCTTGGCGGTCTGGTTGGCGTCGCACGGGTACAGCACGGTCGAGCCGTGCACGGCCCGCATCATGGCCAGGTCCTCCAGGCCCATCTGGCTGGGGCCGTCCTGGCCGATGGCGACACCGGCGTGCGAGCCGACGAGGTTGATGCCGGCGCCGCTGACCGACGCCATGCGCACGAAGTCGTGGGCACGGGTCAGGAAGGCGGCGAAGGTGGAGGCGTACGGCACCCAGCCGCGCGTCGAGAGCCCGACCGCGGCGGCGACGAGCTGCTGCTCGGCGATGTAGCACTCGAAGAACCGGTCGGGGTGTTCCTTGGCGAAGAACTCGGCGCGGGTGGAGTCGCTGACCTCGCCGTCGAGGGCGACCACGTCGGAGCGTGCGGTGCCGAGCGCGGCGAGCGCCTCGCCGTAGGCGTTGCGCGTGGCCACCTCCTCCCCCTTCTCCCAGCGGGGCAGCTCGAGGCCGCCGGTGTGCACGGCGTGCAGCATGCGGGCGGCGGGCGGCTCGTGGACGCCGACGCGCAGGTCGCGCGGCCCGCCGAGTTCGGCGATCGCCTCGTCCGCGTCCGGCAGCGGCTTGCCGTGCAGCCCCTCGCGGTCCTGGACGCTCTCGACGCCCTTGCCCTTGAGGGTGCGGGCGAGGATGACGGTGGGCTGTCCGGTGGTGGACCTGGCCTCGCCGTACGCCCGGTCGACGGCGTCCACGTCATGGCCGTCCACCTCGACCGTGTGCCAGCCGAAGGCCTGGAAGCGGCGGGCGTAGGCGTCGAGGTCGTGGCCGTGCCGGGTCGGACCGCGCTGGCCGAGCCGGTTCACGTCGACGATCGCCGTGAGGTTGTCCAGTTCCTCGTACGCGGCGTGCTCGGCGGCCTCCCAGACGGAGCCCTCGGCGAGTTCGCTGTCCCCGCACAGCACCCACACCCGGTACCCGGACCGGTCGAGCCGCTTCCCGGCGAGCGCGATCCCGACACCGATCGGCAGTCCCTGCCCGAGCGATCCGGTCGCCGTCTCCACCCACGGCAGCCGGCGCGGGGTGGGGTGCCCTTCGAGACGGCTGCCGATCTTGCGGAAGGTGGTCAGTTCACCGTCCTCGATGGCACCGGCCGCCTTGTAGACGGCGTACAGCAAGGGCGAGGCGTGGCCCTTGGACAGCACGAAGCGGTCGTTGGCCGGGTGGGCGGGCCGCTCGAAGTCGTAGCGCAGGTGGTTCGCGAACAGTACGGCGGCCAGATCGGCGGCGGACATCGACGACGTCGGATGCCCCGATCCCGCGGCCGCGGCGGCCCGCACACTGTCCACCCGCAACTGCTGGGCCAGCTCGACGAGTTCGGCGGTGTTCATGTGTCTCCTTCCGTGGTGGTGCGGGAGCGGGCTGGTTCGGCGGGGTCGTCGGAGGCACCGGAGTGCGACGCGCGGGCCGCTCGCAGGTCGGCGCGCGTCACGGGGCCGGGGGCTTCGGGGTGCTTGCCGGCATCCGCGTCCTGGAGGGGGCCGGACGGCTGCGCACCGTTCGGTGCCGCGCGCTCGTCCGTGCCTTCGGCGGGCTCACCTCCGGGCTGGTTCCTCGCGGGCTCACCTCCGGGCTGGTTCCTCGCGGGCTCACCACCGGGCTGGTTCCTCGCGGGCTCATCCTCAGATCGACTCATCGCGGGCTCCCCTCCGGACCGTGCCTTCGCGGGCCCGCCCGTCTCCTCGGTGGCGCCCCTCTTGCCGCCGTCGGCCGCGGCCGCCCCGGCGGCCCCCTTCCCCACCCCGTCAGGCTTGCGCACCAGCTCCGGCGAAGCCGTGTCCAGCGGTACGGCCCACGACCGTACGAGACCCAACTGCACTGCCTGGCGCGGCAGTACGGCATCCAGGAACCAGTCGGCCGCGACCCGGACGCGGTTGCCGGGCATCGCGGCGAGGTGGTAGCCGCGGGTGACCGCGCCCGCCGCCACACCGGACAGGTGGACGCCGAGCGGATTGGCGGCGGCCTTGACGCCGCCCAGGTCCACGACGAACCCCATGTCGCGGTGGCGGTAGGCGCGCCGCTCGCCGATCCCCAGGGACGCGGCCACGTTGTGGGCCACGGTCCTGCCCTGCCGCCAGGCGTGCTGAGCGGTCATCGGGGTGTACTGTCCGGGCTTGGCCAGATCCGGGACGGCGGCCGCGTCCCCGGCGGCGAACAGCTCCGACCGGCCCGGCACCTGAAGATGCGGGTCGACGAGCAGACGGCCCCGTTCCAGGGGCAGTTCGAGGGACTCGGCGAGCGGATCGGGCCGTACGCCGACGCACCACACCAGCGTGCGGGTGTCGACGAACTCGCCGTCGGTCAGCAGAACGCCCTCGTGCGTGGCCTCCTTGACGGAGGTGCCCATCCGCACGTCCACGCCCCGCTGCCGCAGCACCTGGTCGGCGGTGCGCGAGAGCCGCTGGTCGAGTTCGGGCAGGACGCGGTCGGCGATGTCGAGCAGCATCCAGCGCGGCCGCATGCCGGACCGCAGGGGGTGCTTGCGCACCTGGGCGTCGGTGAACAGCTGGCCCTGCGCGGCGACCTCCGTACCGGTGTACCCGGCGCCCACGACGACGAAGGTGCACCGTGCCGAGCAGGTCGCGGGGTCGTCCGCGGTCGCCGCCAGCTCCACCTGCCGGGTCACGTGGTCGCGCAGGTACAGCGCCTCGGGCAGCCCGCGGAAGCCGTGCGCGTGCTCGGCGACACCGGGGATGGGCAGCAGCTTGTTGACGCTGCCCGCGGCGAGGATCAGCCGGTCGTAGGACAGGGTGCCGCCGTCGCCCTCGGGCCCGGTGTAGTGCACGGTCCGCCCGTCGAGGTCGATGCCGTCGGCCTCGCCCAGCACGAGCCGTACGTGGGGCAGGGTGCCGGACAGGGAGACGGTCACCCGGCGTGGCTCCAGGATGCCCGCGGAGACCTGTGGCAGGAGGGGCAGGTACAGGAAGTAGTCGGTCGGGTTCAGCAGGGTGATGTCGGCACGGTGCCTGGTCAGCCGGGACAGCGTGCGGGCCGCACGGTATCCGGCGAATCCGGCGCCGACGATCACGATGCGGGGTCGACTCACGGTTGGCCTCCGACGTTTTTGATGGCTGGTTCGCCTGCGGGCGTCTTCAGCCCGGTCGCGTACCTCGCGAGCCTTCCGCGTCCCCCTGGTCGGGGCCGCCAAACGTGGGCCCGGGCGGCGGCGCCGCCGTCCGGCAGGTGGAACCGGCAGGACCGGTTTCCCGGCGGGGCGCCGGGTACCCGGACGGCGACCGTCCCCGCCGCCGCGGCACTCCCGGAGGTGTCCCCCATGCCCGAGTACGGCTACTTCCTGGCGACCGAGGAGTTCCGCCCCGCCGACCTCGTCGAACAGGCACGGATGGCCGAGCAGGCCGGGTTCCAGTCGCTGTGGATCTCGGACCACTACCACCCGTGGAACGACGCGCAGGGCGAGAGCCCCTTCGTGTGGTCGGTGATCGGCGCAGTCTCGGAGGCGGTGTCGCTGCCCGTCGAGACGGCGGTGACCTGCCCGACCGTGCGGATCCATCCGGCGGTGGTGGCGCAGGCGGCTGCGACCTGCGCGGTGATGACCAACGGCCGCTTCCGGCTCGGCGTGGGCTCCGGAGAAGCCCTCAACGAGCACATCCTCGGCCATGTGTGGCCGCCGGCGAGTGTCCGCCTGGAGATGCTGGAGGAGGCGATCCTGATCATGCGCCGGCTGTTCTCCGGCGAGGAGATCAGCCACTACGGCAGCCACTACCGGGTGGAGAACGCCCGCCTCTACACGGTGCCCGACGAGCCGGTCCAGATCGACGTCTCCGGATTTGGTCCGGAGGCCACGGCGCTGGCGGCCCGGATCGGGGACGGCTACATCACGATGATGCCGGACGAGGAGCTGGTGACCCGGTTCCGCAAGGGCGGCGGGCACGGCAAGCCGGTCATGGGCGGCACGAAGGTCTGCTACGGCAGCGACCGCGACGAGGCCGTGCGCACGGTGCGGCGGCTGTGGTCCAACCAGCTGCTGCCTGGCGAGATGGGCCAGATCCTGCCCTCGCCGCGCCACTTCGAGCAGCTGGAGCCGCTGGTCACCGAGCAGATGGTGCGTGAGAACACGGTGTGCGGGGACGATGTCGAGGAGCACGTGGGCGCCCTGAACGCCTTCGCCGAGGCGGGCTTCGACCGGATCTACGTCAACCAGATCGGCCCCGACCAGCGGGGCTTCTTCGACTTCTACCGCACGAAGGTGCTGCCGCAGCTGCAGCGGTGACGAGGGGCGGCATCCGGCGATGAAACTCCGTCTTCCCGTCGTCTCCGTGTACACGGTCCCGACCGACGCCCCCGAGGCGGACGGCACGCTGTCCTGGAACGCCACGACGGTGGTGATCGCCGAGGTCACGGCGGGCGACGCCACCGGCACGGGCTGGACCTACGGTCCGGCGGCGATCGGCGACTTCCTGCGGGACCACCTCGCTCCCCTCGTCGAGGGCCGCGACGCCCTGGACATCCCGGCCGCGCACGAGGCGATGTGCCGCGCGATCCGCAACGCGGGCCGCGCGGGCGTCGCCGCGTGCGCGATCTCGGCGCTGGACATCGCGCTGTGGGACCTCAAGTCCCGCCTGCTGGAACTCCCCTTGGCCCGCCTGCTGGGCACGTGCCGGGGACGCGTCCCGGTGTACGGCAGCGGCGGCTTCACCACGTACCACGACACCCACCTGGTCGCGCAGCTCAACGGCTGGGTGCACGGTCAGCACATCCCGCGCGTGAAGATCAAGATCGGCGAGGAGCGGGGCGGTGCGGTGCTGCGCGACGTGGCCCGGGTCCGGGAGGCACGCGAAGTCATCGGCAACAAGGCGGAGTTGTACGTCGACGCGAACGGCGCCTACACCCGCAAGCAGGCGGTCCGCATCGGCCACGCCCTCGCCGAGCACGGCGTCGGCTGGTTCGAGGAGCCGGTGTCCTCGGACGACCTGACGGGTCTGCGGCTGGTCCGGGACGCCCTGCCGTGCGACGTCACGGCCGGCGAGTACGGCTACGACCTCCCGTACTTCGCCCGCATGATCACCGCGGGGGCGGTCGACTGCCTCCAGATCGACGCCACGCGCTGCGGCGGCCTGACGGAGTTCCTGCGTGCCGCCGCCCTGGCCCAGGCCCACGGCCTGCAGGTCTCGGCGCACTGCGCCCCGCACGCCCACGCCGCCGCTGCCGCCGCGCTGCCCAACCTCCGTCACATCGAGTGGTTCCACGACCACGTCCGTATCGAGGACATGTTCTTCGACGGCGCCCTGGACCCCACGGGCGGCACGATCACTCCCACCCAGGGCATCGGCCACGGTCTGACACTGCGAACGGAGGAGGTCGAGCAGTACCGGGTGGCCTAGGGTCGGCCGTTCGGATGCCGACGCGCCGGGCGGGTGAGGCGTCGCGCGGCCAGGATCCCGGCGCCGAGGGTGAGCGCCCGCCCCATGCGGCCGCGATTGCGGGAGAACCACACCTGAGGGCTTAGCCGGTGGGACTCCTCGTCGAAGCGTCCACGCGCCCCGAAGTCCCGTCCGTGCGGCCCGTCCGCCGGGGTCCACAGGTTGCCCGGGCCTTCCGGCTCGCCCTGGTCCTGCTGGGCGTCGAAGCCGGTCCGGGCCAGGTAACGGTCCAGGAAGCCGGGAGCGATCGCGTTGGTGATCAGCGTGGCCGCCGTGGCACCCCCCACCCAGTACTCCCTGCGCCTTGCGTGCTGCGCGGCATGCACGATCGCCCGTGCCGCCACCTCCGGCTGGTACACGGGCGCCACCGGACGGACCCGCCCCGGCAGCCGGTTCAGCACCCAGTCGAACTGGGGGGTGTTGACGGCCGGCAGCTGCACCATCGTCGTACGCACCCGGCTCCCCCCGTGCAGCAGCTCGCACCGCAACGACTCGTTGAACCCCTGGATGGCGTGCTTGGCCCCGCAGTACGCCGACTGCAGCGGAATCCCCCGGTAGGCCAGCGCGGACCCGACCTGCACGATGGTGCCCCGGCCGCGCGGCAGCATATGGCGCAGGGCGGCTCGCGTGCCGAACACACAGCCGAGGTACGTCACTTCGGTCACGCGCCGGAACTCGTCCGGGGTGACCTCGGTGAAGGGCGCGTAGATCCCGGCGAAGGCGTTGTTGACCCAGATGTCGATGTGCCCGAACGCGTCGACGACCTGCTGGGCCGCGTGCTCGACGGCCTTCGCGTCGGCCATGTCCACGGGGACGGCCAGGGCCTCGCCCCCGGCCCGTTGCACGTCGTCGGCCGCCGCGGCGAGTCCCTCGCGGCCGCGTGCCAGCAGGGCGACCCGGTCGCCGCGTGCGGCGAAGGCCAGGGCCGCGGCCCGGCCCACGCCGCCGCTGGCCCCGGTCACCACCACGGACCTGCCCCGCCGGGGCAGGTCCGCCTTCCACGGCTTGCGCACGCGTGTCACGCCCGGTGATGCGGCTGTTCGGGGTCGATGTCGTCAGGGCCGGAGGTCTGCGCGCCGGGCGTCCCCGGCACCGCGGCGGGTGCTCCGGTCCCGGGCGGGCCCGCCGGCATCGGCGGGTACGGCAGGCCGAGCCCGCTGGGCGGGGTGGCCGGGGCGGTGCCGCCGACGACGCGGTGGGGCGGCGTGGTGGCCGTCTCGGCCCCGTGCCCCGGCGTCGGACGGGAGGCGGAGGGACGTGCCGCACCCCGCAGCGCGTAGGCCACCGCACCGAGGATCGCCGCGGTGATCAGCGCGGCGGCCCAGTCCGGGAGCCCGGCCGCGAGGCCCAGCCCCAGGGCGAGCGCGAGGGCCGCGCCCGCGTAGAGGGCGACGGCGCCGGACGCGGCGTACAGCATGGCCCGGCGGCGCTGCCTGCGCGTCTGCTCGCGCAGTTCGTCACGTACCGTCTCGCGCGCCACCTGCGCCAGCTCGTCGACCAAGTGCTTGTCGAGATGCTCAAGGTGATCCAAGCGGTCCATGGCCACCGAGTACCCGTACAGGCGTACGCATAACGGGGAGTGAGGGGATCGCGTGAAACGATCTCCGTCCGCGGCTGCCCCCAACTAGGCTCTGGGCATGGAGATTCTGGGAGCCACGCTGCGCGTGTGCGTCGACGATCTGGAGGCCGCGGTCCCCTTCTACGAACGCCTCGCGGGCGGCACGGCCCTCCGCTTCGAACGCGGGGGCGTGCAGGTGGCCGCGATCGGCTGCTTCCTGCTGATGAGCGGTCCCGAGGCGGAGCTGGAGGTGCTGCGCAAGGTCGCGGCGACGATCGCCGTCAAGGACGTCGAGGAGACCCACCAGGTGCTCAGCGAACTGGGTGCCCGGATCATCGCCGGCCCGGTCCCGACGCCGGTGGGCCGCAATCTGATCGCCATGCACCCGGACGGGGTCGTGTACGAGTACGTGGACCGTCAGGCCTGACCGAGGGCCGCCACCACGATGTCGGTGAGCAGCGCCCCCGCCGTGCCCTCGGGGTCCAGGTCGGGGTCGTAGATGGTGACGTTGAGGCCGACGCAGTGCGGTGAGGCCAGCAGCGGCTCCAGGAGCGCGACGAGTTCCCCGGGGGTGAGGCCGTCGGGGTCGGGACTGTCGACGGCGGGCATCACGGACGGGTCGAGGACATCCGCGTCCAAGTGCACCCAGTACCCGTCCAGTTGCGGGATCTCGAACGCCTGCCGGGTCACCGAGGCGAGCGTCCCCGCCCCCCATTCCCGTACGTCACCGACGGTCACGACGGGGATCCTGAGCTCGGCGAGTTCGGCACGCTCAGCCTCGAAGCAGTCACGGATGCCGAAGTACCGCACATCCTCGTCCCGCAGGTAGGGCCCCAGCCCTTCCAGGTTCGTCAGGTCCTCCTGCCCCCGCCCGGTGGCCAGGGCGACCTCCTCGCCGCCGGCCGCGCCGACCCGGTCGGAGTTGCCCGGGTGCCGGAAGTCGGGCGAGGCGTCCAGCACCGCCAGGCCGTACCGGCCGATGCGGCGCAGCGCCAGGGCCGCGCCCAGGTTGATGGAGCAGTCGCCGCCCAGCACGACGGGGAAGTCCCCGGCGCGTACATGATGCTCGATGCGGTCGGCGAGCCTGCGGGTGTAGGCGGCGATGGCCGCCGCGTTGAAGACTCCGTCGCCCTCCTGCCAGTCCCCGCGGTCGTAGCGCGGCGGCACCACCACCCCGCCCTCCGACGCCCTGAGTCGCTGGACGATCCGCTGCTCGCGCAAGGCGCCGGCCAGCTTGTGGCAGCCGGGCACGGTGCCGGGAGCGGGCGGGCGCAGGCCCAGGTTGGAGGGGGCGTCGAGCACCACGAGATTCGGCATGCGGCCCATTCTCGCCGAACGTGGAGTCGGCCCTCGACGCCACGACCCGAGCGGAACGAGCCAGCCGGTCACGAGCGTGCAGCAGACCTACCGGGTGATCGTCCGGGGCGCATGGGACCGTCGCCGCTCAAGCACGTGCCGAAGCGGTACCCGGTGGTCTCTCGGCACGATGAAGATCAACCGGAAGCCCGCATCTCGACCGTGAGCGCCCACCGTTCGTGGTCGCGCCAGGCCCCGTCGATGAAGAGCATGTTCGGCGAGAAGCCCTCCAGCCGGAATCCGCAGGCGCGGGCAAGGGCGATCGAGGCGGTGTTCGCGGGCTGCACGTTGATCTCCAGCCGGTGCAGCCGCATCGGCCCGAAGGCGTGCCCGATCACGAGGTCGAGCCCCTCCCGCATCAGTCCGCGCCCGGCGGCGTGGGCGAAGGCGCCGTAGCCGAGGGCGCCGCTGAGGAAGGCGCCCTCGACGATGTTGTTGATGTTGATGAACCCGGCGATGCCTCCGCCGTCGTCCTTCGCGCAGACCAGGAACCCCGCCTTGCTCGGGTCCTCGATCAGCCGCCCCGCGTAGGCGGCGTACGCCGCGGCGCCGTCCGGCGGGGAGAGCCAGGGGTGGTGCAGTTCCTTGCTCTCCCGGGCACGGGCGGTGAACTCGGCGGAGTCCTCGTAGGTGAAGTGACGTATGCCCACGCGGGGGCCTTCGGCGAGATAGCGGGTCGCGGGATGGGGCATTGCGCCAGCCTACGACGGCGCGCCCGGGCGTGTCGTTCGGATCGGATCGCTCACGACGCCCCCTAGGTCGTGTCCGACCTAGCGGCGCCGGCTCATGAAAAGCACCCCGAGCAGCACGCCGACGACGCCGACGCCGAGCAGTGCCAGCCACAGCGGCATCGTCACCAGTGGCACCAGCAGCCGGATCTCGGTCGTGCGGGTGTTCTCGAAGATGAAGACCAGGGCGAGGGCGAGGAGCACCAGCACGGTGATCCCCTTGGGGGTCAGCGCCTCGCGCCACCCGGTTCGCGTCCCGCCCGCCTTCCTGTCTCTCCGCGTGGTCTTGGCGGTCATAGGACCAGGATGCTCCCGCGGCCGCGCTCACGCATGGTGAGCACGGCCGCGGGGTGGCTCAGCCGATCACCGGCAGCCGGAGCACCCCGGTGTCCCCGGGTGCGCTGACCACGGTCACCGGCTTGATCCCTCGGTTGCCGAAGTACGCGTCGTCGCTCGCCGCGACCACGAACCGCAGCCGGTGGCCCTGCTGGTACCGGTGCACGATCCCCGGCAGCGTCACGGTGAAGCGCTTCCTGACGTCGGGCACGCGCACGGGCGCGACCAGCCGGTGCACCAGCGTCTGCTTTCCGTCGGGCGCGACGTCGTACAGCTTGGCGAACAGGACGAGCTTGTCCGCGGCGTCCCGGGAGTGCTGGGTACGCTCGGCCACCGGGGAGACGACCTTCAGGGTGGCGCGGGGAGCGCCCACGACGTCCGTCGTGCGGGTGAGCGGCTCACTGGTCCAGGCGAGGTGGGTGCCCGGGGTGTCGTACGGCGCCGGGTCGGGGAGCCCGAGCATGCCGTACAGCGAGTTCTCCGAATGGCTCGTGGGGACCGGCCAGTTGGTGTACGTACGGCTGCCGCGGGCCACCTCGGCGCGGTGGTCGACGAGCTTGCCGTCGCCGGAGAGGTGGAGCGTCCGGTTGGGCGTGGGGACGCGGTCGGCGGTGGCGTAGGTGCGGTCCGGGTCGGTGATCCAGTCCCTGCGGTAGGCGAAGGCGGGCCCGGTGTCGACGCTGTTCCCGCGCAGGTGGCGGTCGAACCAGGCGAGGATGCGCCGGCCGACGTAGCTGGTCTCCAAGTTGCCCTGCGCGAGGTTGAGTTCACCGGTGGCGGGTGCGGTGAGGCCGCCGCTGTGGCCCCAGGACTGCCAGATCATCTTCGTCGGTGTGCCCTGGGCCTTGAGCGTCCGGTACGTCGCCGTGGCCTCGTTGAGGTTGAAGAGGCTGTCGGCCTGGCCCTGGACGAGGAGGGTGGGCGCCTTGACGCGGCTCAGGTAGGACACCGGCGAGACGCTGCGCGCGTAGGAGAGCAGTTCGGCGGTCTGTTTCGCCGGGTAGCGGCCGGAGTTGAGTGTGCGGATCGTCTCGCAGGCCCTGGTGACGAAGTGCAGGCAGGCCAGGGCGTTGATGCGGGAGGGGTCGAGGTTCGGCTCCAGCAGGGGCTGGCCCTCGCCGATGAGGTAGAAGCCGTTGGCCCACTGCCACTTGAAGGCGCCGGGCACGCCGCCGCTGCCGACGGCGTTGTTCGGGTCGAGGGAGTAGGCGAGGTCGTGCCACGTGATCATCGGTACCAGCGCGTCGACGCGCCGGTCGACGGCGGCCGTGGCCAGCTGGACGGCCCCGCCGTAGGAGCCGCCGATCATGCCGACGCGTGGGTCGCCGGGTGCGTCGAGGGTGACGAAGTCGGCTCTGGTGCCGTCGTCCGCGGCGCGTCGGCCGCCGAGGAAGTCGACGAGCTGCGAGGCCGCGGCACCGTCGATCCTCGGGTCGTCCAGCGAGATCAGGCAGCCGGACCGGCCGAAGCCGAGCCCGGAGTAGACGAGGGAGACGTATCCGCGCTGGGCGAAGGCCCTGCCGATGGCGTCGGTCGAGCCGTCGGACTTGCTGCCGCCGAAGCCGTTGGTGGCGAGCACGGCGGGCGCGCGGTGGCCGCGGTCGGCCCCCGTCGGACGGTACAGGTCGGCGTCGACGGCGCAGGTCCGGCCTCCCGCCTGGACGGTGAACCTCAGTGCGGTGACGGTGAACCGGCCGTCCGCGGCGGCGGCCGGGGCGGTGAGCGCGAGGGGTGCGGTGAGCGTGGCGCCGAGGACGAGAGCGAGAAGGGCTCGGGATCTGGGCACACGACGGGACACGAAGACCTCCACACTGAGGGCAACCCTGCATACCGACCGGTAAGTACCAGCCGTTGTCATGGTGTGACACGTGTCAGAGCGGGTCAATCGGCGGGGCGGGGATTTCTTGACGGCTATTCAGCGCAGGCGGCTCAGCGCAGTGCCGGTTCGTCGAGCGTCAACGTTCCCGCGTCGGCGTCCAGTTCGGCGCTCACCCCGAAGGGTATGGTCAGCGCACCCTCGCCGTGCCCGAACCCGAACTCCTCCGCGACGGGCACACCGAGGCCGCCGAGCCGGTCCAGGAGCAACGCCCGCACCCGCTCGTACGGCTCGCACTCCTGCCAGGAGCCGAGCAGCACCCCGCGCACGCCGTCGAACAGGCCGGTGCGCAGGAGTTGGGTCAGATAGCGGTCCAGCCGGTACGTCTCCTCCCCCACGTCCTCCAGGCACAGCAGCCCGCCGCGCGCGGAGGTCCGGGCGTGCGGGGTGCCGGCCTCCGCGGCGAGCAGGCACAGGCAGCCGCCGAGCGTGACCCCCCGCGCCCGGCCCGGAACGAGGGGCGAGCCGGTGGAGGTGATCGTGCGCACCGACTCCGGTTCGAACAGCGTGGCCTTCAGATGCTCCTGCGCCCGCGCGTTCTTCAGGAAGTCGGTGCCCGCCGCCATCGGCCCGTGGAGGGTGGCCAGGCCCAGCCGGGTGGCGAACGCCTCGTGCAGCACGGTGATGTCGCTGAAGCCGACGAACACCTTGGGTCCTGCGGCGCGCATCGCGTCCCAGTCCAGCAGGTCGGTCATCCGCTGCGCCCCGTATCCGCCCCGGGCGCACAGCACGGCGTCGACCGACGGATCGCACCAGGCACGCTGCAGATCGGCGGCCCGGTCGGCGTCCGTGCCCGCCAGGTAGGCGAAGTCGGTGTGCCGGTCCAGCACATGGGGGGCCACCACCGGGTCGAGGTCCCAGCCGCGCAGCACGTCGAGCCCGGCCTGCAGCCGCTCCTCGGGGACGGGCCCGCTGGGGGCCACGACCGCCACGCGGGCGCCGGGGGCGAGCCGGCGTGGCCGGACGAGGGGGCGTACGGCCGGGGTCACCGGGTGAGCTCCAGGTTCGGGACGCCGGGCGGGTTCAGGCCGAACACCTGGGCGTACAGGGAGAGTTCCGACTCCAGGACGCGGATCGTCGTCTCCGCCCGCCGGAATCCGTGGCCCTCCCCCTCGAAGGCGAGATAGGCGTGCGGCACCCGGCGCCCCTCCAGGCGGGCCAGGAACCGCTCGCACTGGGCGGGCGGGCAGATCACGTCGTCCAGGCCCTGGAGCAGCAGGAAGGGCACGGTGAGGCGGTCGGCGTGGGCGGCGGGCGAGCGCTCGGCGTATCTGGCCGGCACCTCGGCGAGCGGGCCCACGAGGGTTTCCAGGTAGTGGGACTCGAAGTCGTGGGTCTCACCCGTGCCCCAGCCGGCCAGGTCGAGGATCGGGTAGAGGATCGTGCCGCAGGCGTAGACGTCGGTCGTGGTGAGGGACGCGGCCGCCGTCCAGCCGCCCGCGCTGCCGCCGCGGATGGCGAGCCGGGCGCGGTCGGCGGTGCCCTCGTCGGCGAGGGCGAGCGCCACGGCCGCGCAGTCCTCGACGTCGACCACGCCCCACTGCTCGCGCAGCCGGTTGCGGTACGCGCGGCCGTAGCCGGTGGAGCCGCCGTAGTCGACCTCGGCGACGCCGATGCCGCGCGAGGTGAAGTAGGCGATGGTCAGGTCGAGCACGAGGGGCGCCCGGTCGGTGGGGCCGCCGTGCGCCCGGACGACGTACGGCGGCGGGGTGTCCGCGGGGGCCACGCAGGTGGGGTTGTGCGGCGGGTAGATGTGGGCGTGGATCTCGTCCCCGCCGGGGCCGGTGAAGGTGCGGATCTGCGGCTCGGGATAGTAGGCGGGGTCCACGGCGTCGTCGTGCTCGGCCCCGATCACCCGGGATCTGCCGGTGCAGGTGTCGAGTTCGACCACCTCGTAGGCGCTGCGCGGACTGGCACCGACGGCGATCACGCGTTCTCCGTGCGCCGCGAGCGTCGGCGCGATCTCGGTCCACGGCCCGGCCGCGTCGACGATCTCGCCGGTGTCCGGATCGAGGATCCCGAGGGCCGTCGAGCCACGGCCGTGCACGACCGCGACGAGTCCGTCCGCCAGCGGGGCGAACCAGCGCAGACCGAGTTTCCACAGCGCCCCGCCGAACTCCTCCTCGCGCGGGCACAGGGGCGCCCCGTCGCGGTAGAGGTTCCACCAGCCGCTGCGGTCGCTGACGTACAGCAGGCGGCCGTCGTGCGACCAGTCGACCTGGGCGATCGACTCCTGCGGGCCCCCGGCGACGGTCCGCGGGCCGTCGAGGGTGCCGTCGGCCCCGACGTCGGCGACCAGCAGCTCCGTGCCGTCCCAGGGCATGCGCGGATGGTCCCAGGCCAGCCATGCCGCGCGCCGCCCGTCGGGCGAGATCCGGGGGCCGGTGACGAACCGGTGCCGGTCGTCGGTGAGTTCCCGTACGGCACCGCGGTCGTCGGCGGCCGAGCCGTCCAGGGGTACGGCGGCCAGGACGCGCCGCACATCTGCGGGCCCCTCCCCCGTGAACTCCTCCAGTACGCACCACACCTCACCGTCGTCGAGCCGCAACAGCGGCTCCGCCCAGCGCAGTCCACCGCCCACCGCGGACACGGGGGTGAGCGGACGCGGGTCGCCGCCCTCCTCGTACCGGTAGAGCCGCTGGTCGGCGAAGTCGGCGAAGACGACGAGCGGCCGGCCCTCGACCATCGCGCCCGCCCAGGGCTGCCCGCCGTACTCGACGACCCGGCTGCGCACGTTCCACGGGGCGGGCAGGACCGACTCCTCACGGCCGTCGGTCCGGCGCCGTACCAGGGTCCGCCGGCCGCCCTCCGTCGGGCGCGGCTCGGTCCACCACGCCTCGTCCCCCACGAAACCCACGTACTCGGGACGACCGTCGTGCGCGGCGGCCAAGGCCGCGTCGATGGGCGAGGGCCAGGAACCGTAGGCCAGTGTCCGCACTGTCTCCCCCACCCCGCCTAGGCCGTCCGCAGGAAACGGTCGAGCACCCGGACGCCGAAGTGCAGCGCCTCCACGGGCACCCGCTCGTCGACGCCGTGGAACATGGCCCCGTAGTCGTACCCCTCCGGCAGCTTCAGCGGGGAGAAGCCGTATCCCGTGATGCCGAGCCGCGAGAACTGCTTGGCGTCCGTGCCCCCGGACATGCAGTACGGCACCACGTGCCCCTCGGGCGCGAACTCCTCGACGGCGGCGCGCATCCGGGCGTAGGTCGGTGAGTCGACCGGCGCCTGCAGGGCGACGACCTCGCGATGGAGGTACTCCCAGTCCACGTCGGGTCCGGTGAGGCGGTCGAGGGTCTCGTCGAACTCCTCCTCCCCGCCGGGCAGACAGCGCCCGTCGATGTGGGCGACGGCCTGCCCGGGGATCACGTTCACCTTGTAACCCGCCTCCAGCATGGTGGGGTTGGCGCTGTTGCGGACGGTCGGCTCGACGAGCCTGGCCGCGGGGCCGAGCTTCTTCAGCAGGCCGTCCACATCGTCCAGATCGGCGTCGAGGCCGTACAGCGCGGCGAGTTCGGTGAGACAGGCCCGGACCGTCGGGGTCAGCCGCGGCGGCCACTCGTGCTCGCCGATCCGGGTGACGGCCGCGGCGAGGCGGGTCACCGCGTTGTCCCGGTTGGGCAGGGAGCCGTGCGCGGCCCGTCCGCGGGCCGTGAGCCTGAGCCAGGCGGTGCCGCGTTCGCCCGCCGCGATCGGGTAGATCTGCCGCCCTCCGCCGTCGTGGAAGGTGAACGCGCCGGACTCGCTGACGCCCTCCGTGCAGCCCTCGAACAGCCCGGCGTGCCGGTCGGCGAGGAACCCGGCGCCGTCCTCGGCGCTGGCCTCCTCGTCGGCGGTGAAAGCGATCACGACGTCGCGTCGCGGCCGGACGCCCTGCCGGACCCAGGCCCGCACGACGGCCAGGATCATCGCGTCCATGTTCTTCATGTCGACGGCACCCCGGCCCCAGACGACCCCGTCGCGGATCTCCCCGGAGAACGGGTGCACGCTCCAGTCGGCGGCCTGCGCGGGCACCACGTCCAGATGACCGTGCAGGAGCAGCGCGTCGGCCGACGGGTCGCTGCCCTCGAAGCGGGCCACGACGTTCGTACGGCCCGCGGTCCGCTCCAGCAGCGCCGGCTCCAGGCCCGCCTCGGCCAGCCGGGCCGCGGCGTACTCGGCGGCGGGGCGCTCGCGGCAGTCCCCGCCGCCGCGGTTGGTGGTGTCGATCCTGATGAGGTCGGAGGTGAACGTCACGACCTCGTCCAGTGCCAGCTGGTCAGCCATACTGCTCCTCCACCGCCGCCGAGGCGATCGTGGTCACTGCCTTGAAGGTACGGATTCCCGCGTACATGTGCTCGCTCGTGTACGCCACCTTCCGCTCCCCGGTCCGTTCCACACCCGGGACGACGGTGACGGCCATCGCCAGGTGCTCGGCGTCGAACTCGACGGCGACCGTGAACGGCCCCGCGTGCACCGGTTCCTGACGGACCGCCAGCGAGGCGGCCTCCTTGGCCGCGGCGCGGATGCCGGCGGCCGTCCTGGCCGGCGTACGGCACACCGCCGCGTACCGCGAGACATGGTCCTTGACGGCGACCTTCAGCGCCCCGGGCGCGTACCCGAGCGCGTCCTCGCAGGCCACGTCGTCGCCCGTGACGAGCACGACGGGAACGCCGTACTCGGCGGCGACGTGCGCGTTCAGCAGCCCCTCGCTCGCGCGGACGCCGTTCAGCCACACCCCTGTGATCTGGTTCGCGAGGTAGGTGTGGGCGAGGACACCCTCCATCCCGGCGCCCGCGTGGTAGCCGACGAAGGCGATCCCGTCCACGTCGCCGTGCTGGACGCCCTCGACCATGGAGAGTTCCTTGTGCCGGCCGGTGAGCATCTCCGCCCGCTCGTCGAGCCGTTCCAGCAGCAGGTTGCGCATGGACCAGTGCGCCTCGTTGATGACGACGGCGTCGGCGCCCCCGTCGAAGAATCCCCGCACGGCGGCGTCGACGTCCGAGGTGAACATCCCGCGGCACCGCTCCCACTGAGGCGTCCCCGGCAGCACGTCCCCCGGCCAGGTCACGCCGGTGGCGCCCTCCATGTCGGCGCTGATGAGGATCTTCATGTTCCGTCACGTTACGCGCCGAGGGGGAAACCCGCCATGAAGCGGGCGAACGCCACTTTCACGCCCCCGGGGCCCGCTTGTCAGCCACCCGGTGCGGGCACTACTGTCACCACGCCTTGGTGAACGGGAAATCCGGTGTGATGCCGGTGCGGCCCTCGCCACTGTGAATCGGGAAGTCCGGCTCCAGCCCTCACGGGCAGCCACTGGGTCCCTCGGGACCCGGGAAGGCGGAGCACGGGCGGTGGTACCCGTCAGCCAGGAGACCGGCCAAGGCACGTCAACCATCCACGAGGTGCTGGAGAGGGTCTGCTGAGCCATGCACATAGCCGAGGGTTTCCTGCCTCCGGCGCACGCGGTCGCCTGGGGCGTAGCGTCGGCGCCGTTCGTCGTCCACGGAGTCCGTTCACTCACCCGTGAGGTCAGGGAGCATCCCGAGAGCACCCTGCTCCTCGGCGCCTCCGGAGCCTTCACCTTCGTCCTGTCCGCGCTCAAGCTGCCGTCGGTGACCGGGAGCTGCTCCCATCCCACCGGCACGGGGCTGGGCGCCATCCTGTTCCGGCCCCCGATCATGGCGGTCCTGGGCACGATCACCCTGCTCTTCCAGGCCCTGCTGCTCGCGCACGGCGGTCTGACCACGCTCGGCGCGAACGTCTTCTCGATGGCGATCGCCGGGCCGTGGGCCGGGTACGCCGTCTACAAGCTGCTGCGGCGTTTCGACGTGCCGCTGATGGTCGCCGTCTTCTTCGGCGCGTTCGTCGCCGACCTGTCCACCTACTGCGTCACCAGCGTCCAGCTGGCGCTCGCCTTCCCCGACCCGGGCAGCGGATTCCTGGGCGCGCTCGGCAAGTTCGGTTCCATCTTCGCCGTCACGCAGATCCCCCTCGCGGTGAGCGAGGGTCTGCTCACGGTGCTCGTCATGCGGCTGCTGGTGCAGTCCAGCAAGGGCGAACTCACCCGGCTGGGCGTGCTCCTCGCCAAGAAGCAGTCCCGGACCGAGACGGAGGCGGCGGCCCGATGAGCAAGAACACCAGGATCAACCTCGTGCTGCTGCTCGTGGTGGCCGCGCTCGCCGTGCTGCCGCTGGTGCTCGGCCTCGGCGACCACAAGGAGGAGCCGTTCACGGGGGCCGACGGTGAGGCCGAGTCGGCGATCACCGAGATCGAGCCGGACTACGAGCCCTGGTTCTCCCCCCTGTACGAACCGCCGTCCGGTGAGATCGAGTCGGCGCTGTTCTCCCTGCAGGCGGCGCTCGGCGCCGGAGTGCTCGCCTACTACTTCGGTCTGCACCGGGGGCGGCGGCAGGGTGAGCAGCGGGCGCTGGAGCGGGAACGGGACCGGGAGACCGGGAGCGTCCCGAGCGGCACCGCCGGGAAGCCGTCGCCCGAAGGGGACTGAGCCCGCGTGCTGCCGATCGACGCGGCGGCGCACAGCAGTCGCTGGCGCCGCCGCCACCCCGTGGACAAGGCCGTGCTCGGGCTGGGTCTCACCGCGCTCGCGATCTCGTTGCCGCCCTGGCCGGGCGCGGCCCTGGTGCTGGTCACCGCCCTCGTGGTGCTGCTGGGTCCCGCGGGGGTGCCGGGGCGCCGGCTGTGGCGGGCGTACCGGGTGCCGCTGGGCTTCTGCGTGACCGGCGCGGTGACCCTGCTCGTCCAGGTCGGCGGACCGGGCGGCTTCGTGTCCCTCGCCGACGGCGGTCCGCTGCGCGCCGGGGAACTGCTGCTGCGCACCTCGGCGGCCTCCCTCGGGGTGCTGCTGTTCGCCTTCACCACCCCGATGTCCGATCTGCTGCCCCGGCTGGTGAAGGCGGGGGTGCCCGCGCCGGTGGTCGACGTGGCCCTGGTGACGTACCGCATGAGCTTCCTGCTCCTGGACTCGGTGCGCCGGATCCGGGAGGCCCAGGCGGCCCGGCTCGGGCACATGAGCCGAGCCGCGGAGTGGCGTTCGCTGGCCGGGCTCGGCGCCGTCGCCTTCGTGCGCGCCTTCGACCGTGCCACCCGGCTCCAGGCAGGGCTCGCCGGGCGCGGGTACGACGGCACCCTGCGCGTCCTGGTGCCCGAGGCCCGGGTCTCCGTCCGTTTCACGGCCTGGAGTTGCGTGCTGCTCGCAGCGCTGGCCGCCCTCACCCTCGTACTGGAGAAGGCCCTGCCATGAGCGAGCCCACCGCCCTGGTCGCCCTGCGGGGCGCGTCCTACGCCTATGAGGACGGCCCCCTCGTCCTCGACGGCCTCGACTTCGACGTGCACGAGGGGCGCGCGCTGGCGCTGCTCGGGCGCAACGGCACCGGCAAGACCACGCTGATGCGGCTGCTCAGCGGCGGGCTGCGCCCGCACGAGGGCCGCTTGACGGTGGAGGGTTCCCCGGTCACGTACGACCGCAAGGGGCTGACCCGGCTGCGGACGACCGTCCAGCTGGTGGTGCAGGACCCCGACGACCAGCTCTTCGCGGCGTCCGTCGCCCAGGACGTCTCCTTCGGCCCGCTGAACCTCGGCCTCACCGACGCCGAGGTACGGGCGCGGGTCGACGAGGCGCTCACCGCCCTGGACATCACCGCGCTGGCCGACCGCCCCACGCACCTGCTGTCGTACGGGCAGCGCAAGCGCACCGCCATCGCGGGCGCGGTGGCGATGCGGCCGCGGGTGCTGATCCTGGACGAGCCGACCGCCGGCCTCGATCCCGACGGCCAGGAACGCCTGCTGGCCACCCTCGACGGGCTGCGCGCGGGCGGCACCACGGTGGTGATGGCCACCCACGACGTCGACCTCGCCCTGCGGTGGGCGGACGACGCGGCGCTCCTGACGCCGTCCGGTGTACGCACCGGCCCCGCGCCCGCGATGCTGGCCCGCACCGACCTCCTCCAGCAGGCGGGCCTGCGGTTGCCCTGGGGTATCGCGGCCACCCAGGTGCTCCGCACGCACGGCCTGCTGGACGAGGCGGCGCCCGGCCCGCGCAGTCCCGCCGACCTGGCCGTCATGGCTCGGGCCCAGACCCCGCCCGCGGTTCCCGCCGACGGCTGACGTTCCCGTACGAGCGCACTCGGGTGATACACCCCGCGCTGGTAAGTCCAAGACGCGCTGGCCCCCGTGCCTCCCGGTTTCATGTGGTCGTACACGACCGAAGCGAGGGAGCATGGCCGAAGGCGGCGCGGACACCCGGCCCCCGAGGGGTTTGAAGGCCGACGCGATCGGGTTCCTCGACGCACTCGTCATCGGTCTCAACGCCACCTCGCCCGCGTACTCGCTGGCCGCGGCCATCGGCCCGGTCGTGGCGCTGGTGGGCGTCCACGCGCCGGGCGTCATGCTCGCGTCGTTCGTGCCCATGCTGCTGATCGCGTCCGCGTTCTACTACCTCAACAAGGTCGACCAGGACTGCGGGACCACCTTCTCCTGGGTCACCCGGGCGATGGGCCCGTGGGCGGGATGGCTCGGCGGCTGGGCCATCACCATGACCGGGGTCCTGGTGGTCGGCTCGCTGGCCGACGTCGCGGTGACCTTCGCCCTGCTCGCCGTCGGCCTCGACGGCTGGGTCGAGAACGATGTCGCGCGCGAGGCGCTCACGGTGCTGCTCATCCTGGTGATGACGGCCGTGTGCGTGATCGGCACCGAGGTCTCGGCCAGGGTGCAGAACGTGCTCATCCTCGCGCAGGTCGGCTGCCTGCTGGCGTTCGCCGTGGTGGCGATCTACCGCGTCTACGCCGGAACCGGCACGCTCGACTCCGTCGACCCGTCGATCAGCTGGCTGGATCCCTTCGGCGCCGGGGGCGCGGAGCTGACGGCGGGTCTGCTGCTGGGCGTGTTCATCTACTGGGGCTGGGAGTCGGCGGTCAACCTCACCGAGGAGACCGAGAACCCCGCCACCGCGCCCGGCAGGGCGGCCGTGTGGTCGACGGTGATCCTGCTGGTGACCTACGTGGCGGTCGCCGTCGCGGTCGTGGCCTACGCGGGGCCCGCGTACCTGGCGGAGAACGCCGAGGAGGAGGAGTTCATCTTCGCCCTGCTCGCCGAGGAGGCGATGGGGGCCTTGGACTGGGTGGTACTGCTGGCCGTGTCGACCTCCGGGCTGGCGTCGACGCAGACGACGATCATCCCGGCGTCACGCACCGCCCTGTCCATGGCGCGCCGGCGCGCCCTGCCGGCGCACTTCGGTCACATCCACGCACGGTTCCGCACCCCGGACGTGAGCACCTGGTGGGTGGCCGGCATCGCGATCGCCTGGTATCTCGCCGTCCGCCGGATCAGTGAGAACGCCCTCTTCGACTCGCTGACCGCGCTGTCGCTGCTGATCGCGTTCTACTACGCGCTGACGGGTGTCGCCTGCGCGGTCTACCACCGCCGTCATCTCACCGAGAGCCTGCGCCACTTCGTCCTCATCGGCCTCGGCCCCGTGGTCGGTGCCGGGCTGCTGGTCTGGCTGCTGGCCGAGTCGATCAGTGACATGTCCGATCCCGCCAACTCCTACAGCGGTGTCTCGTGGTTCGGGCTCGGCCCCCCGCTGGTCATCGGCATCGGCATCACCCTCACCGGGGTGATCCTCATGCTGGTGCGGCGTGTGACGGCGCCCGCCTTCTGGTCCGAACGCCCCGAGGTGGCCGACCCCGCACTGGTCCACGGCGACACGAAGGAGGGCTGAGGATGTCGATCGTTCTCGGCTACGACGAGTCCCCCGGCGCGGTGCGCGCCCTGCATGTCGCCATCGAGGTGTCGGCGGCGTTCGGCGAGCCGCTCGTGCTGGTCTACGGCGCCGCCGCACCGGGCGCGCTCGGCGAGGAGTACTCCGCCCACCGCGACGCCCTTCACGAGGCCGGTCGGGCCGCGCTCGCGCACGCCGTCGCGGTGGCCGACGAGGCCGGTGTGCCGACCAGGATCGAGGTGGTCGACCGGAAACCGGCGGAGGCGCTGCTGGACGCCGCGGCCCGGCACGCGGCCAGGTGCATCGTGGTCGGCAGCTGGGGGGAGAGCCCGCTGCGGGGGGCCCTGCTGGGATCGACCCCGCACAAGCTGCTGCACCTGTCCCGCACGCCGGTACTCTGCGTGCCCACCGAGTCCTGAGGCCACGCCCCGGGCTCAGCCGCGCACGTCGTCCGTGCGGAGTCACGACGAGGTGAACTCCGGCGCGCGCCGCGCCGGAGGGCGACGGCCGGCCGTGCCCGGTCAGGCGGTCCGGCCCGCCACCACCCACCTCGACGGCAGCTCGATCCGGGTGCCGTCGGGCCGGTACTCGGTGGTGACCAGCGGCATCTCGCCGCTCGCGAGCACGGTCAGCCCGGCCGCCCGCAGATACTCGGGTATCGCGGCGTCGGCCACCTCCCCCGGGGCGATGCCGTGCCGGAAGACCGGCGCGAGTTTGGCGGGCGGTCCGGCGGGGCTCTGGGCGAGGCCCGTCAGGACCGGCTTCGCGGACTCGGAGAGCTCGACGAGGAAGGCACGGCCGCGCTCGCCGACCAGCGTGGCGATCCCGTCCGTCATGGGCTGCCGGTCCTCCGGCTCGGCCTGGTGCAGGACGCCCCGCATGTAGACGTTGGCGTCCCCGAGTTCGGCGTGCAGCGTCTCGGCCTCGGTCTTGTCCACTGCGTCGAACAGGCGGTACGTCGCCTGTCCCGCGGGGTCGCAGGTGCGCGCATGCCCGAGTGCCGCGTCGGCCAGGTCGACGCCGAGGACGCGGGGGAAGCGGTCGGCGAGGAACCGGGTCTGGGTGCCGTTGCCGCAGCCCAGGTCCACCATCGGCAGGCCGGGATCGGTCAGGTGCGTCTCGAACAGTGCCAGGTGGCGGCCGACGGTCAGGGCCGGCTCCGCGTCCCAGAACACCGCCCCCTGTTCGTCCGGGGCCTCACTCCAAAAGCCCTCCCAGGCCTCGCGGTACCGACTCGTCACGCTCATGACCGACTCCCCAGGGTGCGATGCCGACCCGCCCTGAACGTGCGGGCGAGTACGGTCTATCGCGGCCGGGTGACGGCTACAAGCCGGTGACGCACACCTTCACTCCGTATTCGCGACCCGGCACGCCGTCGTACGCCCTCGGCGGGCGTTACGTGATCAGCGTCGCGGGAGCGCGAGTTCGAACCACACGGTCTTGCCGCCGCCGGTCCGGGTGGTGCCCCACTCGCGGGCCAGTGTGCTCACCACGCGCAGCCCTCGCCCGGCCTCGTCGTGGGGCCCCGCGCTGAGGAGGGTCGGCAGATCGTGGTCGTCGTCGTCGACCTCGCACAGCAGGGTGTCGCCGCGCACGAGGCGCAGTACGACCGGGCGGCTGTGGGAGTGCCGCAGGGCGTTGGTGACCAGCTCGCTGACCATCAGCTCCGCGCTGTCGGCCGGCGTCGGCAGGCCCCAGGAGTGCAGCTGCTCGCGGACCACGGCTCGGGCCCTCCCGACCTCCACGGGATCGAGGGAGAGCCGCCATTCGGCGACGTCCTGCGGTGCGATGCCGTTGAGACGGGCCATCAGCAGGGCCACGTCGTCCTTGCGGCCGCCTCGTGTGTTGAGGGCACGGATGATGGTGTCGCAGGCGTCGTCCATGGAAGCGGCCGGGTGGGCGGCGGACTCGCACAGGGTGGCGAGGCCGACACCGATGTCCTCACCGCGCACCTCGACCAGTCCGTCGGTGCACATGACGATCCGGTCCCCGGGTGCCACGCGCACGCGTACCGTCTCGAAGGGCACCCCGCCGACGCCGACCGGCGCGCCCGTGGGCAGGTCGAGCAGCTCGCTGCGGCCGTCGTCGGCGCGGACCAGGACGGGCGGGATGTGTCCGGCGTTGGCGAGGTGCAGCTCGCTCGCGATGGGGTCGTACACGGCGTACAGACAGGTCGCGAGGTAGGTCTCGCCGAGGCGCTGGGCGAGGTCGTCGAGGTTGCGGAGCAGCTGGGCGGGCGGCAGGTCGAGGGCGGCCATGGTCTGCACGGCCGTACGCAACTGGCCCATCATGGCTGCCGAGTTGAGGCCGTGCCCCATGACGTCGCCGACGACGAGGGCGGTGCGGGCGCCGGGCAGCTTCACGGAGTCGAACCAGTCGCCGCCGACCCGGCCGAGGAGGGTGCCGGGCAGATAGCGGGTGGCGATGTCGCAGCCCGCCCTGCGCGAGGGGATGTGCGGCAGCATGCTGTCCTGGAGGGTCTCGGCGACCGCCTCCTGGTAGGTGTACATGCGCGCGTTGTCCAGCACGAGGCCCGCGCGGGCGGCTAGTTCGGCGCCGGTGACCCGGTCCATGTCGTTGAACTCGGCCCGCTCCGGGTGACGCAGCAGGATCATGAAGCCGAGCACCACGTTGCGGGCTTTGAGCGGTACGACCAGCATCGAGCGGCCCGTGATCAGCGGCCGGATGTCGCGTTTGTCGAACTGCGAGGCGATGGCGTGGCCCATCTGCTCGCTGATGCGCGGCACGAGGACGGGTTCGCCGGTGGTCATGCACTGGAAGAAGGGTGTGTGCGCCGGGAACGGCATGGCCTCGCCGACCGGTACGACGTCGTCCCAGCGGCCGGGTTCGTCGGTGTGCTCGACGGCGACGCGGTGCCACATGGTGGTCGTGTCGGGCACGCCGTCGGGGAATCCCTCGCCGGCGACGACCTGTTCGCGCAGGTAGGTGCCGGCGACGTCGGTGAAGCGGGGCACGACGGCCTTGCTGACCTCGACGATGGTCTGCGCCAGGTCGAGGGAGGTGCCGATGCGGCCGCTGACCTCGTTGAGGAACTCCAGGCGTTCGCGTACGGCGACGTACTCGAGGTCTTCGCCGTCGTCGGCGTACTCCTGTGGTAATGGCACGCCTTCGGCGGCGGCCCGTGCGGCGCGCTCGCGCCGGGCTCTGCGCTCCACGCGCCGGGGAACACCCCAGTCGGGCGTGACGGGAACCCGGTCGCTCTGGCTGAACTCCAGGACCGGATAGCCCAGTTCGAGGATCTGCCCGACGATGCGGGCGCCCTCCTCGACGCTCATGCTGGGCAGGATCTCGGGGAGCTTGCGCGCGAGTTCCTCGGCGCCCGGGAAGTCGGTGTGCAGGGCGAAGCCGGGCGCGACGCGTTCGAAGGCGGTGTGGTCCTCGGGCGTGTCCCGCTGGAGCCTGCCGACGTCGGCGCCGAGCACGAGCAGCCGCTCCGGGCCGGGCCCCACCAGCGGGTAGGCCCACCACAGGACGTCGACGCGATCGTGCTCGGGCACGGTGAGCCGGGCGCGGCCCGCGGCCGGGTAGTACAGCCGTCCGTCCAGGGACGTTTCGAGGTCGTGGCCGAGTCCGTCGTAGGCGGAGTAAGCCCTGTACGGCGTGCCGTCGTCCTCGTCCGGCAGCGCTCCGGAGACGGGCAGCAGGTCGACGGCCGGGCGTCCGATCGCCTCTTCCTTCGCGGCGCCGAACAGGCGTCGTGCGCCGGAACTCCAGTGGGAGACGAGGCCTTCGCGGTCCACCACGACCACGGCCAGCGGGATACGGCCGGTCGCGGCGTGTTCTGTCACCGCGCCGTCCCTCTCGGTGCCACGGTTCATGCCCCAGGCCCTCTCTCCCCACGGCTCCGCAAGATCTGTGCCGCCTACTCCACCGTACGGCTCCGGACGGGAACGATGTGCGGCAATAAGGGAATTGACGTGGCGCCGCGGCGCCGGCGTGCGCGACTGCGGGGCCGGCCGCGTCCCCGCAGGACAGCGGCCCGCACCGGTGTGCGCCTCAGTCCTCGTGCCCGAGCTGAAGATCGCGTTCCGTGCGGCCTCCTCCGGCGACCTGGAGCACGGAGGCGACCGGCGGGTAACCCGTGGCGATGACCGTGTACTCGCCCGAGGGCAGGTCGACGAACCGGAACGTGCCGTCGGGGCCGGTGGTGAGGGTGTCCATGACGGTGCCGACGGCGTCGAGAAGGGTCACCCGCGCGTCCTCGACGGGCCGGCCGCCACCCGCCCGCACGGTGCCGCGCAGGACGGCGCCACCGGCGAGTTCGATGTCCCGGCGGGTCTCGCGGGCCGCCTGGACGGTGACGGGGACGGCGGCCGGGCGGTAGGCGGCCGAGCTGGCCGCGAGGGTGTACTCGCCGGCGACCAGGTCGGTGATGACGTAGCCGCCCTCGCGGTCGCTGCGGGTCGTGGCGACGACTTCCCCCTGGACGTCGGTGAGCGTGACGGTGGCGTCCACGGGCGTGCCGTCGGGGGTGAGCACCCGCCCGGCGAGGCCTCCGGCGCCGCCGAGGACGACGTCCACCTCGACGGGAGACCGACCGACGGTCACGGAGACGGCCTGCGGCTGGTGGCCGCCCGCCGCGGCGATCATGACGTACGTCCCCTCGCCCGGCGTCGTCAGGGCGAACCGCCCGTCCTCACCGCTCGCGCCGCGCCCGACCTGCTGCCCGGTGACGTCGATGAGCGTGAGCGCCGCGCGCGAGACGGCGGTTCCGTCCGGGTGTTGCACCGTGCCGAGGACGGGGACTCCGGCCCAGCGCGGAGAACGGGCCGGGGGGACCGGGGTGTGCACGGGCGCGGGTTCCGTCTCGGGGGCCGGGGCGTCGTGGGACGCCAGGGGCTTCTCCTTGAGGAAGCACGCGATGAGCAGACCGAGGACGAGCACCGGCACCAGGTAGAGGAAGATCCTCGGCATGGCCTCGGCGTACGCCTGGACGTAGGCGTCCCGCAGATGCGGGGGCATGGCGTGGACCAGCTGCGGGGTGATGGCCTGCGGGTCCGGCAGTTCGGGGGCCCCGCGCACGGGCAGGCGTTCGGCCAGGGCGTCGGCGAGCCGGTCGGCGAGGAGAGTGCCGAAGATCGCGGCGCCGACGCTGCCGCCGATCTGCCGGAAGTAGTTGTTGGCGCTGGTGGCGGTGGAGAGGTCGGCGGGGCGCACGGAGTTCTGCACGGCGAGGATCAGGACCGGCATCACCATGCCGATCCCGGCGCCGAGGACGGCCATCCAGATGCTGTAGTGCAGCCGGGGTGTGTCGGCGTCGAGGCGGGAGAGCAGCCACATGCCGACGACGCAGAGCGCACTGCCGAGCACGGGGTGGAGCTTGTAGCGGCCGGTGCGGCTGATGAGCTGGCCGGAGATGATCGAGGCGCCCACGATGCCACCCATCATCGGCAGCATGAGCAGGCCGGACTCGGTGGCCGTGGCCCCGTCGGCCATCTGCAGGAAGGTCGGCAGGTAGCCGGCCGCGCCGAACAGGGCGACACCGATCACGAGGCCGACCAGGCCGGTGACGTTGAAGACGGAGTCCCTGAACAGCCTGAGCGGGATGAGGGGTTCGGGGGCGAAGCGCTCGACGACCAGGAAGAGGACGGTGGCCACGGCCGCGCCCGCACCGAGGCCGAGGATGACACGGGAGTCCCAGGTGTACTCGGTGCCGCCCCAACTGGTCAGCAGGACCAGGCAGGTGGAGGCGGCGGCGAGCAGCAGGGAGCCGAGGATGTCGAGCCGGGCCCTGGCCCTGGGCCGGGGCAGCTTCAGGGCGACGGCGACGACGGCCAGGGTGACGAGGCCGAAGGGGACGTTGATGTAGAAGCACCAGCGCCAGGAGAGGTGGTCGGTGAAGTAACCGCCCAGCAGGGGTCCGGCCACCGAGGCGAGGCCGAACGCGGCGCCGATCAGGCCCATATGGCGGCCGCGTTCCCGGGCGGGGACGATGTCCGCGATGATCGTCTGCACACCGATCAGGAGGCCGCCGGCGCCGATGCCCTGGACGGCTCGGTAGGCGATCAGCTGGTCCATGGTCTCGGCCCGCCCGGCGAGTGCGGAGCCGACGACGAAGACGACGATCGCGAACTGGAAGACGCCCTTGCGTCCGACCAGATCGCCGAGCTTGCCGTAGACGGGCAACCCGACGGTGGCGGTGAGCAGATAGGCGGTGATGACCCAGGACATCCGTTCCAGGCCGTGCAGTTCGCCGACGATCTTCGGCAGCGCGGTGGCGACGATCATCTGCTCCAGCGCCGCGAGCAGCAGCGCGAGCATCAGCGCGAAGAAGACCAACCGCACGCGGGCGGGGCTGAGTTCGGGGCCGTGAGCGTCATGCGGAGCGGGAGCGTCCGGGGGTGCCGCGGCCGGTTCATCCTTCACCAGAGTGATCCCGCCCACGTACCGCTCCCCTCGTCGCGCTGCTGCACAATTCCCGCGTAAGCGACAACTACGAGCAAGCGCGACGAGTTACGGCACCTCGCCGGGCGAGAGGAAGATCCACTCGATCCGGTGAGGCGGTGGAGAGCTGCTGCCCGGGAGCGGGCCCGGCAACGACCCGCGACGGGACGGGAGTTACTTCTCGACCTCGGTGGCGAGCTTGGCGAGCAGCGCGTCGTAGATCCGCCCGAGGCCCTTCGGCGCGAAGGTCTTCTCGAAGAAGCCGCCGATACCGCCGGCGCCCTGCCAGGTGCTGGTGACGACGACCCGGGCCTTGCCCTCACCGGCCGGGGTGACCCGCCAGGTGGTGACCATCGAGGAGTTGCGGTCCTTCTCGACGAGCTCGCCGTCGGTGGGCTCGCTGACCTCCAGAAGGCAGTCGCGGACGCGCTTGCTGGTGGCCTGGAGCTTCCAGTGGACGAGGGTGCCCTCGCCGTCGCCGCCCTCGCGCACCTCGTACTCGCTGAAGTGCTCGGGCAGGATCTTCCGCCGGGTGCCGCTGTAGTCGGCGAGGGCGTCGAACACCTTCTCCGCGTCCGCCGCGACGACCCGCTCCGTAGTGGCCTCGACCTGCGCCATTGACTTCCTCCAGGACCAGAGTTCTCGGGGTTGGGGCAAGCCAACCACCCCGCTCCCGGACCACCCAAATCGGGGTCCCCGTCAGCACACGGAAGCGATCGCACAGTGATCGAAAACAGACCTGGGAGATAGACCGCACGATCAAGGGAACATGTGTTCTATTCTGTGCCCAGTGCTACCGAGGAGGCACCATGCGCTGGGAGAACCTCACCCTGGAGTCCGACCACAGCCGGGCCGACGCTGCCCTGTTCGGCGCGGACGCCGTGGTCACCCGTACCTTCGACACTCCCGAGTTCGCCGGGATCACGTTCCACGAGATCCGGGCCCGCTCGATCATCAACCGGGTGCCGGGCGCCTCGCGCATGCCCTTCGAGTGGACGGTGAACCCCTATCGCGGCTGCTCGCACGCGTGCGTGTACTGCTTCGCCCGCAAGACCCACAGCTATCTCGACCTCGACACGGGCCTCGGCTTCGACTCCCAGATCGTGGTCAAGGTGAACGCGCCGGAGCTGCTGCGCCGCCAGCTGTCATCGCGGCGCTGGCAGGGCGAGCACATAGCCATGGGCACGAACGTCGACTGCTACCAGCGCGCGGAGGGCCGCTACCGTCTGATGCCGGGCATCCTCGCCGCCCTGCGCGACCACGCCAACCCCTACTCGATCCTGACCAAGGGCACGCTGATCCTGCGCGACCTGGAACTGCTCAAGCAGTCCGCGGAGGTGACCGACGTCGGCGTCTCCGTGTCGGTCGGCTTCACCGATCCACAGCTGTGGCGCACCGTGGAGCCGGGCACGCCCGCGCCCGAGCGGCGCCTGGACGTCGTACGGACCCTGACCGAGCACGGTCTGGGGTGCGGTGTGCTGATGGCGCCGGTGATCCCGTTCCTGAGCGACCACCCGGCGCAGTTGCGCGCCACCGTGCGCGCGATCGCCGCCTCCGGCGCCACCTCCGTCACCCCGCTGGTACTGCATCTGCGGCCCGGGGCCCGCGAGTGGTTCATGGCCTGGCTCGGCCGTGAGCACCCCCATCTGGTGCGCAGGTACGAACGGCTGTACACGGACGGGGCCTACGCGCCGAAGTGGTACCAGCGCCGGATCACCCGTCAGGTGCACGACCTGGCACGCGAGTACGGCATCGGCCCCACGCGCGCGGGGATGTCCCGGCGGATCCGCGAGCCCGAGCCGGAGCCGGAGCCGGCCGAGCACACGCGGTCCGAACCCACCCAGCTGTCGCTCATCTGAGGGCGGAGGAGCGGATCTCCCTACCCGATCGGGTCAAGTCTCACCGGAACCGGTTCCCCCTGGCGCCCGTTCCGGGACGAATACGGCGAGGGCCGTGGCACGCGCGGTCCGAGACCTGCGTCCTGGAAGGACCCCATGGGAAAACGCGCAGCCGTGTTGTGCGCCGCCGCCGTCGTCCTGACCACAGCCGTGACGGCCGTCCCCGCCGGGGCGAACGCCCCGTACGGCCCGGGAGCCGCTCACGCCGCGGCGCTCACCTGGAAGAAGTGCGGCACCAAGGACTACCCGACGCTCCAGTGCGCGTCCTTGAAGGTGCCGCTCGACCACACCCGTCCGCGGGGACGGCAGATCACGCTCGCCCTGACCCGCGTCCCGCACACCGCGAAGAAGTTCCAGGGGCCCCTGCTGGTCAACCCCGGCGGCCCCGGCGGCAGCGGGCGGCGGCTCGCCGGATACGTCGCCTCCGCGCTGCCCAGGGCGGTGGCGGCGCAGTACGACGTCATCGGCTTCGACCCGCGCGGCGTCGGCCGCAGCAAGCCCGCCCTCGACTGCCGACCCGGCCACTTCGACGCGGTCCGACCGGACTCCGTGCCGAGGACTTCGCGGATCGAGCGGGCCAACCTCGCGCGCGCCAGATCCTTCGCGCGGGCCTGCGGCGAGAAGTACGCGGATGTGCTGCCGTACATCGACACGGTCAGCGCCGTACGGGACATGGACCGGATCCGCGCGGCACTCGGCGCGAGGCGGATCAACTACTTCGGGTACTCCTACGGCACCTACCTCGGCGCGGTCTACGCCAAGCTCTTCCCGCAGCGGGTGCGGCGCGCGGTCCTGGACTCGGTCGTCGATCCGACCGGTGTCTGGCACGAGGCCAACCTCGCTCAGGACCTCGCCTTCGACGACCGCCACCGCGCGTTCATGGCGTGGGTCGCCAAGTACGACACCACGTACCGGCTGGGCAGCGATCCGGCGGTGGTCGAGGCCAAGTGGTACGCCATGCGCAGGGCGCTGGCCAGGAAGCCGGCAGAGGGGAAGGTGGGCGCCGCGGAGCTGGAGGACACCTACCTGCCCGGCGGCTACTACAACGGCTACTGGCCCTATCTCGCCGAGGTGTTCGCGGCGTACGTGAACGACAAGGACACCGACCCGCTGATCGAGGCGTACGAGAAGTTCGGCGCGGCCGACGCCTCGGACGACAACGGCTACAGCGTCTACGCCTCGGTGCAGTGCCGTGACGCCGCCTGGCCGCGCGGATGGGGGCGTTGGCGGGCGGACAACTGGGAGATGTACGCGAAGGCGCCGTTCATGACCTGGAACAACGCCTGGTACAACGCGCCGTGCGCGTTCTGGCCGACCAGCCCGCTCCGGTCGGTGGAGATCGACAACACCGAGGTGCCGCCGATGCTGCTGTTCCAGGCGACCGACGACGCGGCCACCCCGTACGAGGGCGCCGTGACGGTGCACCGCAAGCTCGCCGGGTCCAGCCTGGTGATCGAGCGGGGCGGCGGCAACCACGCCGTCACGCTGGGCGGGAACCGGTGCCTGGACAAGCACCTCGCGGCCTACCTCGCCGACGGCACCGTGCCACGCGGCAGGGGCGCGTTCGACGCGGTGTGCGCGGCGCTGCCCGACCCCGAGCCGCTGCGCTCCAAGGTGGCCTCGATCTCGCCGCGCGGCGCCGAACTGCACGAACTGCTCGGCTTCCGCCACTGAGCCGGCCTCGCCCGACCGTCCGTCGGGGGCGTTGTCAGACCCATGGTCCACCATGGGACGCATGAGTGAGCTGACGAGGATCCCCGCCCCCGACGGAGTCGCGCCCGCCGCCCAGTACACGCATGTCGTGCTCGGCGCCGGCCGTTTCATCGCCGTCTCCGGCCAACTCGCCCTGGACGAGGAAGGCGAACTCGTCGGCGAAGGCGACCCGGCGGCCCAGGCCCACCAGGTCTTCGAGAACCTGAGGCGCTGTCTGGCCGCGGCCGGCGCGTCCTTCGACCACGTGGTGAAACTCACCTATTTCGTCACGGACATGGCGCACATGCCCGCCATTCGCGCGGCCCGCGCCGCGCACATACCCGAGGACCGTCTGCCGGCGGCGTCGGCGGTGCAGGTCGCCGGGCTGGTGCGGCCGGAATTCCTGATGGAGGTCGAGGCGTTCGCGGTGGTGCCCGGGTAATCGGAGGCGGCCGGGACGTTCGGTGCCTACGGTGCCGTCATGGACGAGGAACACACACGGATCCGCCCCATGACCCCGGCCGACTGCCACCGTGTCGCCGAGATCCGCGTCGGCGGCTGGCGAAGCGCCTACCGGGGCCTGGTGCCGCAGTCGTACGTGGACTCCCTCGACGTGGCCCAGGACGCCGAGTTCCGCCGCGCCTGTCTCGCGCGATCCGACGGCAGCGTGCTGGACCTGGTCGCCGAGCGCGCCGGTGAGATCGCGGGATGGGCCTGCCACGGTCCGTACCGGGACCGTGAAACGCGCACGCCGGACGCCGAGTTGTACGCCCTTTACGTGGATCCCGGGCGGTTCGGCACCGGCATCGGCCGGGCCCTGCTCCAGGAGTCGGTGCGCCGGTGCACGGCCGCCGGACATCCCCGTATGTTCCTGTGGGTCCTGGAAGCCAACGCCCGCGCCCGTCGCTTCTACGAGCGGGCGGGCTTTCGGGCGGACGGTGCGCGGGAGCACTTCGAAGTGGACGGCGTGGAGGTGCCGGAGGTGCGGTACGCGCGGGCACTGGGAGCGCGCTGAAGGGCCGCTCGGCAGCACCGGGCGGCCGTTCTTCAGCGCTGACGAGGGATCCGCGCCAGCGCCTGCACCGCCGCCTCCGCCAGGGCCGGGTGGGCGAGCGCCTCGTTCAGGACCCGTCTGGCGCGGGTGTCGCCGAGGCTGCCGAGCCCCTCCACGCAGGCGAGGGCGACACGGCGGTACGGGTCGTGCGGGCGCAGCCTTCGCTCCAGGGTGGTGATCAGGGCCGGCACGGACTCGGGGGCGCGCAGCCGGACCAGCAGCCGGACGGGGTGCAGGGCGTAGGCGACCCGCAGTTCGTTGGTGGCCAGGGCGGCCGCGGCACGGGCGGTGCGCGGGTCGCCGAGGCGGGCCAGGGCGTGGGCGGCGGAGGCGCAGCGCTGGGGGTCGCGGTGGTTCAGGAGCAGGACGAGGGACTCGAAGGCCCGGCGGTCCCCGGCGAGGCCCAACCGGAACGCGGCCAGCTCCCTGGCCCACAGCGGCTGTCCCGGCGCGGTGAGCACGTCGGCCAGTTCGTCGGCGTCCTCGGTCGCCGTGAGGCGGTCGTACGCGGCCGACGCCCCGGACTCCTGCCGTAAGCGCTCCGTGAGTGATCGCAACTCTTCGTCCATGAAGGCGAGGGTAGAGGGGGCGACCGGAGAGCGGGACCTACATCACAAACTCGGGGGCTGGCGCGCTCGTTACCCACTGGTTAAGCTCAGACGAGCGAGTTACCCACTCGCGAACCCCTCGTGGCGGCCTGGTGACGCAGTCGCCGCGAGAAGCAGTCGGTTCGGTACATCGAGTACCGCAGTACGACTCGGCCTCGGGACAGGGCCGGTCGGTCATCACCGCTCCTCGGACGTGTGCACGTCCGCAGCGACGGCACCGGGCGTGTGCGCTCGCAGCCCGGCAACACCCGCACTCCTTTCGCACCCGGTGCGCCCATGGTTCGGCTTCGACTTCGGTCGGGCCCCCTTCGGCGCACCCGGCGCACTTCCAGTCGTCACCCTCATTCCTGGAGTCCCGCGATGGCCACTCCCCTGTCCGACACCCCTCTGTCCCCGCTCAAGACGGTCGCCGTCGTCGGCCTCGGCACGATGGGCACCGGCATCGCCGAGGTCCTCGCCAAGGCCGGCCGCGACGTCGTCGGCATCGACATCAGCGACGCCGCGGCCGCGACGTCCGTCGCCGCCCTGGAGGCCTCGACCGCCCGTGCCGTGGAGCGCGGCAAGCTGACCGAGCAGGAGCGCGCGGACGCCCTCGCCCGGGTCCGCACCTCCACCGACCTGCGGGCCGCGGCGGACGCGGACCTGGTCATCGAGGTGGCTCCGGAGTCGTACGAGATCAAGCAGCAGATCTTCCGCGAGCTGGACGGGATCGTGCGCCCCGAGACCATCCTGGCGACCGGCACCAACGCCCTGTCCGTGACGCGCCTGGCCGCTGACTCCGCCCGCCCCGAGCGGGTGCTGGGCCTGCACTTCTTCAACCCGGCGCCCGCGATGCGGCTGGTCGAGGTCGTCTCCAGCGTGCTGACCGCGCCGCAGGCCGTCGCCGCGGTCACCAACCTCGCCCTCGACCTCGGCAAGGAACCGGTCGCGGTCGGTGACCGGCCCGGGTTCGTCGCCGACGGACTGCTCTTCGGCTACCTCAACCAGGCCGCCGCGATGTACGAGGCGAAGTACGCCTCCCGTGAGGACATCGACGCCGCGATGCGGCTGGGCTGCGGGCTGCCGATGGGCCCGCTCGCCCTGCTCGACCTGATCGGCATCGACACCGCGCGCACCGTCCTGGACGCCATGTACGCCGAGTCCCACGACCGGCTGCACGCCCCCGCCCCGATCCTCAAGCAGCTCAGCGAGGCCGGCCTGACGGGCCGTAAGTCGGGCCGTGGCTTCTACACGTACGAGGCTCCCGGCAGCGCCACCGTCGTGCGGGACGCGCTGACGCCCCTGGAGGGCGCCGCCCTCACTCCCGGCCGTACGGTGCGTTCCGTCGGCGTCGCCGGTTCCGGCACCATGGCGTCCGGCATCGTGGAGGTCTTCGCGAAGGCCGGCTACCAGGTCGTGATCGCCGCGCGCAGCGAGGAGAAGGCGCAGGCCGCGAAGGCCCGTATCGGCAAGTCGCTCTCCCGCTCCGTCGACAAGGGGCGGATGACCGCCGAGGCCGCCGCGCAGACCCTGGACCGGATCACCGCGGCCGGTTCGTACGACGCGTTCGCCGACGTCGACCTCGCCGTCGAGGCGGTCGCCGAGGACCTGGAGATCAAGCAGCAGCTGTTCGCGACGCTGGACAAGGTCTGCAAGCCGGGCGCGGTGCTGGCCACCACCACCTCGTCGCTGCCCGTCGTCGCCTGCGCCCGTGCCACCTCGCGTCCGCAGGACGTGATCGGCATGCACTTCTTCAACCCGGCGCCGGCGATGAAGCTGGTCGAGGTCGTCCGTACGGTGCTGACCGCCGACGACGTCCACGCGACGGTCCGCGAGGTCTGCGGCCAGATCAAGAAGCACGCGGTCGACTGCGGTGACCGGGCCGGATTCATCGTCAACGCGCTGCTGTTCCCGTACCTGAACAACGCGATCAAGATGGTGCAGGAGCACTACGCCTCACTCGACGACATCGACGCGGCGATGAAGCTGGGCGGCGGTTACCCGATGGGCCCGTTCGAGCTGCTGGACGTCGTCGGACTGGATGTCTCCCTCGCCATCGAGAAGGTCCTGCACCGGGAGTTCCGCGACCCCGGTCTCGCCCCGGCACCGCTCCTGGAGCACCTGGTGGCCGCGGGCTGCCTCGGCCGCAAGACCGGCCGTGGCTTCCGCGAATATGCCCGGCGCTGAGCGACCCGGGGACCGGTTCGCGGGCGGTCAGGAGTGGGGCGGGCTGCTGGACCCCGGCAGCCCGCCCGCGGCCCCGCGGCGCGGCTCGGCCCCGCCCCGCGAACCCGGCCCTCCCCCGCCCGCCGCGGGCGGCGGCATCCCCGTACATGCGCAGCACGCTGCGCACATGCAGTACGTTCGGGTCATGTCCCAGCCCGCCAAGTCCTCACGTACACCAGCCACGCCCGACGCGCCGGAGAGTGCCGCAGGCAGTCGCGCGGCCGCCCAGCGACTCAAGATGCGCCGAGAACTGGCGGCCGCCGCGATGGAGCTGTTCGCGACCAAGGGGTACGAGGCGACCACCGTCGACGAGATCGCGGCCGCTGCCGGGGTCGCCCGCCGCACGTTCTTCCGCCACTTCCGCTCCAAGGAAGAGGCGATCTTCCCGGACCACGACGACACGCTGATCCGCGCGGAGGCCGTGCTCAACGCCGCGCCCGCCCACGAGCATCCGCTCGACACGGTGTGCCGCGGGATCAAGGAAGTCATGCGCATGTACGCGGCCCGGCCGGAGATCTCGGTCGCCCGCTACAAGCTCACCCGCGAGGTGCCCACCCTGCGCGAGGCGGAGATCGCCTCGGTGGCCCGCTACGAGCGTCTGTTCACCCGCTACCTCCTCGGCCACTTCGACGAGCACGCGCACGACGACGACGCCAACGACGACCCGCTGCTGGCGGAGGTCGCCGCGTCCGCGGTGGTCACCGCGCACAACCACGTCCTGCGGCGCTGGCTGCGCGCGGGCGGCCAGGGCGACGTGGAGGCGCAGCTGGACCACGCCTTCGCGATCGTGCGCAGGACGTTCGGCACGGGGATCGGGGCGGGCCGGGAGACGGCACCGCGCACGGCGCCGGCCTCCGTGGCCGCCCAGGGAGAGGTCCTGGTGGCGGTGGCCCGCACCGACGCTCCGCTCGACGAGGTGATGCGGACCATCGAACACGCCCTGAAGGAGCGGGCGTAGGGCGCACGGCGATTCCTCGCCGGGCTCCTGGCAGGGGAACCATTCGGCGGGCACGTCCGTCTTCCCTGGCGAGGCTGATCTTCAGGTGAGCGACGGAAGTGGGTTGCCATGCAGACGAACGACCCGGCCAGGCTGGAGACCACACTGGCCGACGGACGGCGGATGACCCTGTCCCTGCCCCCCACGGACGCCCAGTGGGCCGCCGACGGCATCCAGGGCCTGCGCGCCGTCCCGCCCACGCACACCGGCCGGGGCGAGGAGCCCCCGGCCCTGCCCGAGGAGCCGGCGCTGCCGCTGCAGGTGGCTCTGCTCGGCCTGGGGGCCTGAGCGCGGCTCACCGTTCTGGATGATCGCGTCTCGCGGGACATGGTCTCGCGGGACGCGACGGTCCGGTGAACGGCCGGTGAGCCCCGGTCGAGGCCCGGTGGCCCTCGGGGCACACCCGGCCCGTCGGCCCGCGTGAGCTCCCGCGGGTCTCAGGAGGGCGCCGCGGCCCGGTCCGACTCGCTGCGCAGAACGCAGAACTCATTGCCTTCGGGATCCGCAAGCACCGCCCAGCCCGCGCCGTCGGGCTCCCGGCGGTCAGCGACCAGGGTGGCTCCCAGCCGCACCAGCCGTTCGATCTCCGCGTCGCGCGTGGTGGTCGGGCGCAGGCACAGGTGGATCCGGTTCTTGACCGTCTTCGGTTCCGGCACCTGGTTGAAGTACAGCAGCGGTCCCTCCGCGAGCATCACCCGGACCTCCGGGTCGCCCGGCCCGTCCTGCGGGTGCACCGCGCCGCCCGTCACCTCGCTCCAGAACCGCGCCGGCTCATAGGCATCGGAACAGTCGATCGCCACGTTCTGCACCACCGAAGTCATGCGGACGAGCCTGCCCTGAACGGCACTCCCGAGACCAGCGCTTTCACCACGGGCGGGGGCGTGCGTCACGGCGCCCCGGCCGGTATCCCTTTGCGCCCGATAAGCACCTACTCACGAGTAGCTTTGATCGATCATCGCTCATTTGTTACGTAAAGATTTCATCTGAGGGGAAGTTCTGGCACCCAGTGCCTTGCCACGTGACACGCCGTGCCATACGTTGAAGGAGTCCGGGCGGCCGGCGTGCAGAGACCTTTCGTACGCCGGCTGTCCCCGCAAGTCCCTCCCGGGACCTGCGCGCCCGGCGCCTGCGTCACAGGCAACCTCCCGCGCCACAAAGCGCTGCCGAACAGCACCACCGGCCGAACCGACGGCAACTCACCAAAAACCCTCAGCAGCACCGACGTAACCCTCAGCACCCCTCCCTCAGGGTGCGCATCGCCGGAGGCAATACCGTGACCGTGAAGGACATCCTGGCCGCGATCCAGTCGCACGACTCCACGTCGGAGGACTTCGCCGCCCTGCCGCTCCCCGAGTCGTACCGTGCGATCACCGTGCACAAGGACGAGACGGAGATGTTCGCGGGCCTCGCCACTCGCGACAAGGACCCCCGCAAGTCGATCCACCTGGACGACGTGCCGCTGCCCGAGCTCGGCCCGGGTGAGGCCCTGGTGGCCGTGATGGCCTCCTCGGTCAACTACAACTCGGTGTGGACCTCGATCTTCGAGCCGCTGTCCACGTTCGGGTTCCTGGAGCGCTACGGCCGCACCAGCGAGCTGGCCAAGCGCCACGACCTGCCGTACCACATCATCGGCTCCGACCTCGCGGGCGTCGTCCTGCGCACCGGCCCCGGCGTGAACTCCTGGAAGCCCGGTGACGAGGTCGTCGCGCACTGCCTGTCCGTCGAGCTGGAGTCCTCGGACGGCCACAACGACACGATGCTCGACCCCGAGCAGCGCATCTGGGGCTTCGAGACCAACTTCGGCGGCCTCGCCGAGATCGCCCTGGTCAAGTCCAACCAGCTGATGCCCAAGCCGGGCCACCTCAGCTGGGAGGAGGCCGCCGCGCCGGGCCTGGTGAACTCCACCGCCTACCGCCAGCTGGTCTCCCGCAACGGCGCCGCCATGAAGCAGGGCGACAACGTCCTGATCTGGGGCGCGAGCGGCGGACTCGGCTCCTACGCCACCCAGTTCGCGCTGGCCGGCGGCGCCAACCCCATCTGCGTCGTGTCCTCGCCGCAGAAGGCGGACATCTGCCGCTCGATGGGCGCCGAGGCGATCATCGACCGCAACGCCGAGGGCTACAAGTTCTGGAAGGACGAGAACACCCAGGACCCGAAGGAGTGGAAGCGCTTCGGCAAGCGCATCCGCGAGCTCACCGGCGGCGAGGACATCGACATCGTCTTCGAGCACCCCGGCCGCGAGACCTTCGGCGCCTCCGTCTTCGTCACGCGCAAGGGCGGCACCATCACCACCTGCGCCTCGACCTCGGGCTACATGCACGAGTACGACAACCGCTACCTGTGGATGTCCCTGAAGCGGATCATCGGCTCGCACTTCGCCAACTACCGCGAGGCATGGGAGGCCAACCGGCTCATCGCGAAGGGCAAGATCCACCCGACCCTGTCGAAGGTGTACTCCCTGGAGGACACCGGCCAGGCCGCCTACGACGTGCACCGCAACCTCCACCAGGGCAAGGTCGGCGTGCTCTGCCTCGCCCCCGAGGAGGGCCTGGGCGTGCGCGACGAGGAGATGCGCGCCAAGCACATCGACGCCATCAACCGCTTCCGCAACATCTGATCCGCGACATCTGAGACACCCGAGGTCATAGATGACTGAGCGTCAGCCCGCCGAAGGCGCGCGGGAGAAGGACCGGCCGTGGCTCATGCGCACGTACGCCGGCCACTCCACGGCCGAGGCGTCCAACGAGCTGTACCGGCGCAACCTCGCCAAGGGGCAGACCGGCCTGTCGGTCGCGTTCGACCTGCCGACGCAGACCGGCTACGACTCCGACCACATCCTCGCCCGCGGCGAGGTCGGCCGGGTCGGCGTGCCCGTCGCACACCTCGGTGACATGCGCCGGCTGTTCCAGGACATCCCCCTGGAGCAGATGAACACCTCGATGACGATCAACGCCACCGCCATGTGGCTGCTGGCGCTCTATCAGGTCGTCGCCGAGGAGCAGGGCGCGGACATCACCAAGCTCCAGGGCACGACCCAGAACGACATCGTCAAGGAGTACCTGTCGCGGGGCACCCATGTCTTCCCGCCGGGGCCCTCACTCCGGCTGACGACGGACATGATCGCGTACACGGTCTCCCACATCCCGAAGTGGAACCCGATCAACATCTGCAGCTACCACCTGCAGGAGGCGGGCGCCACGCCGGTCCAGGAGATCGCGTACGCGATGTCCACCGCGATCGCGGTTCTCGATGCCGTGCGCGACTCAGGGCAGGTCCCCGAGGACAAGTTCGGGGACGTCGTGGCCCGTATCTCCTTCTTCGTGAACGCGGGCGTCCGCTTCATCGAGGAGATGTGCAAGATGCGGGCGTTCGGGCGGATCTGGGACCGGATCACGCGCGAGCGGTACGGCATCGAGAACCCCAAGCAGCGCCGCTTCCGGTACGGCGTCCAGGTCAACTCCCTCGGTCTGACCGAGGCGCAGCCCGAGAACAACGTCCAGCGGATCGTCCTGGAGATGCTGGCCGTGACCCTCTCCAAGGACGCCCGCGCGCGTGCCGTGCAGCTGCCCGCCTGGAACGAGGCGCTGGGCCTGCCCCGGCCCTGGGACCAGCAGTGGTCGCTGCGCATCCAGCAGGTCCTGGCGCACGAGAGCGACCTGCTGGAGTACGAGGACATCTTCGAGGGCTCGCACGTCATCGAGGCGAAGGTCGCGGGGCTGGTCGAGGAGTCGCTGGCCGAGATCGAGCGGATCCAGGAGATGGGCGGCGCGATGGCGGCCGTCGAGTCCGGCTACCTCAAGTCGCAGCTCGTCGCCTCGCACGCCGAGCGCCGGGGCCGTATCGAGTCCGGCCAGGAGAAGATCGTCGGCGTCAACATCTTCGAGACGACCGAGCCGAACCCGCTGACGGCCGATCTCGACACGGCCATCCAGACGGTCGACCCGGCCGTCGAGGCCCGTGTCATCGCCTCCCTGCAGAACTGGCGTGACACCCGCTACCAGCCGCCCTTCAACCACCCGCGCCCCTGCAAGGCGCTGGAGCGGCTGAAGGAGGCCGCCAAGGGCACCGCCAACCTCATGGAGGCCACCCTGGAGTGCGCCCGCGCCGGGGTCACGACCGGCGAGTGGGCCGGGGCGCTGCGCGAGGTGTTCGGGGAGTTCCGGGCGCCGACGGGCGTGTCCTCGGCGCCGGTGGCGATACCCGCCGAGGAGGGCTCGGCCCTGTCGCAGGTCCGCCGCAAGGTCGACCTGACCGCGCAGGAGATGGGCGTCGGCAAGCTCCGCTTCCTGGTCGGCAAGCCCGGCCTGGACGGGCACTCCAACGGCGCCGAGCAGATCGCCGTGCGGGCGCGTGACGCCGGCTTCGAGGTCGTCTACCAGGGCATCCGGCTCACGCCCGAGCAGATCGTCGACGCGGCCCTCGCCGAGGACGTGCACGCGGTCGGGCTGTCGATCCTGTCCGGCTCGCACGCGCAGCTGGTGCCGGACGTGCTGGAGCGGCTCCGTGTGGCCGGTGCCACAGATATACCGGTGATCGCCGGTGGCATCATCCCGAATGGTGACGCCGAGCAGCTCAGGGCCGCCGGAGTGGCCGCTGTCTTCACCCCGAAGGACTTCGACATCACCGGGATCATCGGCCGCATCGTCGACGAGATCCGCAAAGCGAACAAGCTCGACCCCCTGGAGGTCCCCGCATGACCACGGTCAACCGCCTTCGCCCCCGGCGTTCCTGCCTGGCGGTACCGGGCTCGAACCCCCGCTTCCTGGAGAAGGCACAGGGCCTCCCGGCGGACCAGGTCTTCCTCGACCTGGAGGACGCGTGCGCCCCCCTCGCCAAGCCCGAGGCGCGGCACACCATCGTCAAGTTCCTCAACGAGGGTGACTGGACGGGCAAGACGCGGGTCGTGCGCGTCAACGACTGGACGACCGAGTGGACGTACCGCGATGTCGTCACGGTCGTCGAGGGCGCCGGCCAGAACCTCGACTGCATCATGCTGCCGAAGGTGCAGACGGCTCAGCAGATCGTCGCCCTCGACCTCCTGCTGACCCAGATCGAGAAGACGATGGGCTTCGAGGTCGGCAAGATCGGCATCGAGGCGCAGATCGAGAACGCCCAGGGCCTGAACAACGTCAACGAGATCGCGACGGCCTCCCAGCGCGTCGAGACGATCATCTTCGGCCCGGCCGACTTCATGGCGTCCATCAACATGAAGTCGCTGGTCGTGGGCGAGCAGCCGCCCGGCTACCCGGCGGACGCCTACCACTACATCCTGATGAAGATCCTGATGGCCGCCCGAGCCAACAACCTCCAGGCGATCGACGGCCCCTACCTGCAGATCCGCAACATCGACGGCTACCGCGAGGTCGCCCAGCGCGCCGCCGCCCTCGGCTTCGACGGCAAGTGGGTGCTGCACCCGGGCCAGGTCGAGGCGTCCAACGAGATCTTCTCGCCGTCGCAGGAGGACTTCGACCACGCCGAGCTGATCCTGGACGCGTACGACTACTACACGTCTGAGGCGGGCGGCAAGAAGGGCTCGGCGATGCTCGGCGACGAGATGATCGACGAGGCCAGCCGCAAGATGGCGCTGGTCATCTCCGGCAAGGGACGCGCGGCCGGCATGCAGCGCACCAGCAAGTTCGAGATCCCGGAGGGCTGAGCGCCATGCAGTTCGGACGCACCTACGAGGAGTTCGAGGTCGGGGCGACGTACAAGCACTGGCCGGGAAAGACGGTCACGGAGTACGACGACCACCTGTTCTGTCTCCTCACCATGAACCACCACCCGCTCCACATGGACACGAACTATGCGGAGAAGACGACGGATTTCGGCAAGAACGTCGTCGTCGGGAACTACATCTACTCGCTGCTGCTCGGCATGTCCGTCCCGGACATCTCCGGCAAGGCGATCGCCAACCTGGAGATCGAGTCGCTCAAGCACGTGGCGCCGACCTTCCACGGCGACACGATCTACGGTGAGACGACCGTGCTCGACAAGTGGCCGTCGAAGTCGAAGAACGACCGCGGCATCGTCTACGTCGAGACCAAGGGCTACAAGCAGGACGGGACGCTGGTCTGCGTGTTCCGCCGCAAGGTGATGGTGCCCACCGAGACGTACATCAAGGAGCGCGGCGGCGAGCAGCCCGGCCGCCCGGAACTGAAGCAGCAGGAGAAGTAGGCCATGGCCCGTCTCGCCCAGACCGCCGGTCTGACCGACGTCCAGCAGGAGATCCTCTCCACCGTCCGTGACTTCGTGGACAAGGAGATCATCCCGGTCGCGACCGAGCTGGAGCACCGCGACGAGTACCCGCAGCAGATCGTCGACGGCCTCAAGGAACTGGGCCTCTTCGGCCTGATGATCCCCGAGGAGTACGGCGGCCTGGGCGAGTCCCTCCTGACGTACGCCCTGTGCGTCGAGGAGATCGCCCGCGGCTGGATGTCGGTCTCCGGCATCATCAACACGCACTTCATCGTGGCGTACATGCTCAAGCAGCACGGCACGCAGGAGCAGAAGGACCACTTCCTGCCGAAGATGGCGGCCGGCGACATCCGGGGCGCCTTCTCGATGTCGGAGCCGGGCCTGGGCTCCGATGTGTCGGCCATCACGTCCAAGGCGGTCAAGGACGGCGACGAGTACGTCCTGAACGGCCAGAAGATGTGGCTGACGAACGGCGGAACGTCAACCCTGGTTGCCGTACTCGTCCGAAGTGACGAAGGACACCCCGAGGGCACCGCGCCCCACAAGTCGATGACGACCTTCCTCGTCGAGAAGGAGCCCGGCTTCGGGGAGGTCCGCCCCGGCCTCACCATCCCCGGCAAGATCGAGAAGATGGGCTACAAGGGGGTCGACACGACCGAGCTCATCATGGACGGCCTGCGAATTCCGGCCAATCGGGTGCTCGGCGGCGTCACCGGCCGAGGCTTCTACCAGATGATGGACGGCGTCGAGGTCGGGCGCGTCAATGTGGCGGCGCGTGGCTGCGGTGTCGCTCAGCGTGCGTTCGAACTGGGTGTCCAGTACGCCCAGCAGCGCCACACCTTCGGCAAGGCGATCGCCCAGCACCAGGCGATCCAGTTCAAGCTGGCCGAGATGGCTACCAAGGTCGAGGCCGCCCATGCCATGATGGTGAACGCGGCACGCAAAAAGGACTCCGGGGAACGTAACGACCTTGAGGCCGGTATGGCGAAGTACCTCGCCTCCGAGTACTGCAAGGAGGTCGTTGAGGACGCCTTCCGGATCCACGGCGGCTACGGCTTCTCCAAGGAGTACGAGATCGAGCGCCTCTACCGGGAGGCCCCGATGCTGCTGATCGGTGAAGGTACTGCCGAGATCCAAAAAATGATCATCGGTCGTAGGTTGCTCGAAGAGTATCGATTCCAGGGCTGATTGTCCGGATACGGGGTGTTTTCTTGGAGAAGAAGATCACACCCCGTCAACACTCTTCAGCCGCCGACTCGGCTTCCTGGCTTGCCCAGTTGTGGCCCGCGACCGGTACGATCCCGGGAAAGCCGCCGTCCCCTGATACCGCGCGGCATCATCCGCTACGAAGGTCATCCATGCCCCACAGCCAAACCTCTGCACCACGCGACAGCCAGGTCGGCGGCGTACGCCTCGCGCGCGGAGCATCGCCGTGGCTTCTCCCGACCGTCGCCACCGCAGCCGTCAGCCTGCTGCGCGCCCGCCGCTCCGGCGTCGCCAAGGCCGTCGCCGTGCCCGCCACCGCTCTCGCGGCGGGCATGCTGTGGTTCTTCCGCGACCCCGAGCGCGAGATCGCCCAGGGCCGGGTCATCTCGCCCGCCGACGGTGTGGTGCAGAGCATCATGCCGTGGAAGGACGGCCGCACCCGCGTCGCGATCTTCATGAGCCCGCTGAACGTCCATGTCAACCGTGCCCCGCTCTCCGGCACGGTGACGTCGGTCGAGCACATCCCCGGCGGGTTCGTTCCGGCGTTCAACAAGGAGAGCGAGAACAACGAGCGTGTCGTCTGGCACTTCGACACCGAGCTCGGCGACATCGAGATGGTCCAGATCGCCGGCGCGGTGGCCCGTCGCATCGTCCCTTACATCCCGCAGGGCACGAAGGTCGAGCAGGGCGACCGCATCGGTCTGATCCGATTCGGCTCGCGTGTCGACATCTACTTGCCCGAGGGCGTGGAGGTCGCGGTCGAGGTCGGTCAGAAGACCGTGGCTGGGGTGACTCGCATTGACCGTGATTGATCCTGAGACCCAGGCGGGCTGGGTGCCCGAGGCCGACGAGGTGGACGAAGAGGAGGAGATGCCGCTCTCTCTCCGCCTCTCAATAGCGGACACCCTCACCCTCGGCAACGCCACGTGCGGCTTCATGGCGGTGTACTTCACCACCACCGGCATCCTGATCCCGCACCTGTCCGGGGACGACTCGGGCATGGCCCGCAACAGCGCGGCCACGGCCGTGATACTGATGCTGTGCGCGGCCGTCTTCGACCTCTTCGACGGCCTCGTCGCCCGCAAGCTGCGGTCCTCGCCGATGGGCGCGGAGCTGGACAACCTCTCCGACCTGATCAGCTTCGGCCTGGCGCCCGCGTACTTCGTTCTCGTGTACGGCATGGTCGCGAGCGACGCGCACGAGCGGGTCGCGGCGGTGGGCGCGATCGTCGTGCTGTTGGCGGTGGTGCTGCGGCTTGCCCGCTTCTCGTGCGTCACCGTGAAGGACGGCACGTTCCAGGGCATGCCCTCGCCGTTCGGTGCGCTCACCGTCGTCTCGATCGTGCTGCTGGAGCTGCCGTTCGAGGCGACGCTGCTGGCGGTCGTCGGTACCGCGTGGCTGATGGTCAGCCGGGTCGAGTACCCGAAGCCGCGGGGCGTCCTGGCGGTGGCGGTGCTCGGCTGGATCGTGTCGGCCATGGGCCTGCTGGCGGCCTGGGCGTTCGACGCGCCGGGCGGCCAGGTGCTGCTGCAGATGGGCTGCGCACTGCAGATCGTGATGGCGGCGACGATCCCGCTGTTCGCCACGGCGCGCCGGGTGAACACCTTCCGGGACAACCGGCGTGAGGCCCGGGCGGCACAGATTCCGTAAGCGGACACGCCCAGGGGCTGACGGTACGACCACACGAAGGGCCCCGAGCCACCCGGCTCGGGGCCCTTCGGCGTACGTGCGCCGGCTCAGTCCAGGAAGTCGGCGGCGATCCGCTCCGCCACCCGCTGCAGAATCGGACCCGCGTCCGCGATGCACTTCGCCACGTCCGGCTCGACCTCCGTCAGCGGGTACGCCCGCCGGATGCCGGCCCGGCCCAGGGCCTGCGGTGCCAGCAAGAGGCGCCCGCAGACGGCGACCACCTCCTTGCCGGCCGCGCGGGCCGCGGCCGCCACGCCTGCCGGGGCCTTGCCGTGGAGGGTCTGCTCGTCCAGGGAGCCCTCGCCGGTGATCACCAGGGAGGCGCGCTCCAGCGCCGGTGCGAAGCCCAGGACGTCCAGCATGACGTCGATGCCGGGCCGGAAGCCCGCGCCGATCAGCAGGGCCGCGTAGCCGATACCGCCCGCCGCTCCGGCGCCCGGCGACGCGGCGTGCTCGGCGGCCCGGGCGCCCACGGTCTCCTCCAGGACCTTCGCGTAGTGCGCGAGGGCGGCGTCCAGCGTCCGCACGTCGTCCGGCGAGGCGCCCTTCTGCGGGCCGTACACGGCCGGCGCACCCTTCGGGCCGGTCAGCGGGTTGTCGACATCGCTGGCCAGGACCAGGTCGACCGAGGCCAGCCTCGGGTCCAGGCCCGAGAGATCCGCGGTGGCGAGGGCGCCCAGGCCGCCGCCGCCCGGCGCCACCGGCTCCCCGTCCGCGTCCAGGAAGCGGGCGCCCAGCGCGGTCAGCATGCCGGCGCCGCCGTCCGTGGTGGCGCTGCCGCCGACGCCGAAGACGATGGTGCGGGCGCCCGCGTCGAGGGCGGCGCGCAGCAGCTCGCCGGAGCCGTACGTGGACGCCGTGAGCGGTGCGAAGACTCCGGCGGGCAGCCGCTGCAGGCCGCTCGCCTCCGCCATCTCCACGACCGCGGTCTCGCCGCGCAGCGCGAACGCCGCCGTCACCTCGTCTCCGAGGGGCCCGGCGACCCGCACCTCCCGCCGCTCGAACCCGGCCGCGACCGCCGCGTCCACGGTCCCGTCGCCGCCGTCGGCCACGGGCATGGCCTCGATGTCGAGGCCCGGCACGACCCGGCGCAGACCGGCCGTCACCCGCTCGGCGACCTGCACGGCCGTGAGCGAGCCCTTGAACTTGTCCGCGGCGATGAGCACGCGCTGTGTCACCTGATTTCCCCTTGCTCTCCGGGCCTCGCGCATGTCAAGGCCAGTCGCGCCGCTGCGACCTTAACCTCACGACGCCCGCGCCGTCATGCCCTGCCCGGAGCCTGAGAACGCCCCGCGGCCCCGAACCCGGCGGTCGGCCCCCGCGCGCTCGCCCCCGGAATTGGGTAAACCGGTCCTATGACCCCTGTGGGCACTGAGACTGAGCTCGCCGACCGCGTCCTCGGGGGCTGGCTGGGCCGGATCGCGGGCAACATGCTCGGCAAACCGGTCGAGCAGGGCGACCTGTGGACGCGGGACCGGATCGACCGTTATCTGCGGCAGGCCGCCGCCCTGCCCCTCACCGACTACCTGCCCGAGCCGATCAGCGAGAGCGACGGCTTCGAGCTGCGCCCCGAGTGGCGTCAGTGCGTCCGCGGCCGGATCCACGGCAGCTGCCGCGACGACGACGTCGACTACGCGATCCTCGGCCTGGACCTGCTGGAGACCCACGGCTTCGCCTTCAGCACCGAGCAGGTCGGGGACCTGTGGCTGCTGCGGCTGCCGTTCCTGCAGACCTTCACGGCGGAGCGGGCCGCGTACCGCAACCTCGCCAACGGTCTGAAACCGCCGCTCACCGCCACGTACGACAACCCGTACCAGGAGTGGATCGGCGCCCTCATCCGCGCCGACATCTACGGCTGGACCTCCCCGGGCGCCCCCCGCCGCGCCGCGTCGCTCGCCCGCCGGGACGCGGTGCTGTCGCACACCGGCAACGGCGTGTACGGCGCGATGTGGGCGGCGGCCCTGATCGCGGCGGCGTTCACGGCGGCCACCGTCCGGCAGGCGGTCGACCAGGCGCTCGCGGTCATTCCGGCGAGCAGCCGTCTCGCCCGAACCGTACGCCGCGTCGTCTCGCTCCATGACACCCGGATGGCCTGGGAGGACACGCTCGCCACCTTGACGCAGGAGACCGCCGGGCTCGGCTGGATCCACACCGTCCCGAACGCCGCCGTGCTCACCGCCGGGCTCCTGTACGGCGACGGAGACTTCACACGGACGATCACACTCACCGTGCGCGGCGGCCTGGACACCGACTCCAACGGGGCGACGGCCGGTTCGGTGGCCGGTGTGCTGTCCGGCGCCGCGGCGATCCCGGACCAGTGGACCGTGCCGCTGGAGGACACGGTGCGCAGCGCGGTCTTCGGCTTCGACGGGATGCGGATCAGCGAGCTGGCGGAGCGGACGGTGCGGCTGGCCGGGGCCGAGGGGTAGCCGGTGCGGCCGGTGGCATCCGAGGCACCGCGGCCGCGGCGGACGGGCGCCGGGGTGCGGAGGCGGGCGGCGGTGCGCCGGGGGGCGCCTTCCTGCGCGGGGCTTGTGCTTCCGTGGGCGGGGCGGGAGGCCGGAGTGTGATCGCGTGGGCTGGTTACGCTTCCCCCATGACCACCACGCCAGACTTCGCCACGTACATCGCCGGTCTCCCCCGGGTCCTCGCCGGTGCCGCCGCCCTGTTCCGGGACGCCGAGGGCCGGGTACTGCTCGTGGAGCCCAACTACCGTGAGGGCTGGGCGCTTCCGGGGGGCACGATCGAGTCGGACGACGGTGAGACGCCCCGCCAGGGCGCGCGGCGTGAGACGGCCGAGGAGATCGGCCTGGACCGGGATCTGGGCCGCCTGCTCGCGGTGGACTGGGTGGGCGGGACGGGGCGGCCGCCGCTGGTGGCGTACCTGTACGACGGCGGGGTCCTCGGCGAGGACGACTTCAAGGCGATCCGGTTGCAGGAGGAGGAGCTGCTGTCCTGGCGGCTGGTCGCGCGCGAGGAGATCACCGCCCATCTGCCGGGTGCCCTGGGCCGCCGCGTCCTGGCCGCGCTGGACGTCCTCGCGAACGGCGGGAGCACGGTGGAGTTGGAGAACGGTCACCCGGTGGACATCGGAGCCGTCCCCCCGGTGTTTCCGTAGCGGGCGGGAACGGCTGAAACGGGCCGGGAACCCGGCCGCCGCCCCGGCGCGGCGGGTGTCGTCGCAGCGAGCCCACGGCCGACGGGCCGGCCCCGGCCGATCCGGCCCGCGACGCCGGCACGATGCAGGCGACGGGCCCCTGGGGCCGACGGCGAACCGCTCGGATATCCGTTCGCCCGGCCTCCGAGCCCGTCCTACGCTCGGTGACATGACCAAGCCGCCCCTCGTCGCCCTCCTCAGTGGCGCCGGTGTCTCGACCGACTCCGGCATCCCCGACTACCGCGGACCGAACGGGCTGTGGCGGCGGGATCCCGAGGCCGAGAAGCTCGTGACGTACGAGTACTACATGTCCGATCCGGAGATCCGGCGCCGCTCCTGGCAGATGCGGCGCCAGAACCGCACGCTCAGGGCCGAGCCGAACGCGGCGCACCGGGCGGTGGCCGAGCTGGAGCGGTCCGGAGTGCCGGTGCGGGTGATCACGCAGAACGTGGACGGGCTGCACCAGCTCGCCGGGATGCCCGCCCGCAAGGTGCTCGAACTGCACGGCAGCGCGCGCGGCGTGGTCTGTACGCGGTGCCACGCGCGCGGGTCGATGCAGGACGCCCTCGCTCGGGTCGACGCCGGAGAGGCGGATCCCCCGTGCCTGGAGTGCGGCGGCATCCTGAAGTCGGCGACGGTGATGTTCGGCGAGCGTCTCGATCCTGTGGTGCTCGGTGAGGCGGTCGCGATCACCAAGGCGTGCCAGGTGTTCGTCGCCGTCGGCACCAGCCTTCAGGTGCAGCCCGCCGCCGGGCTCGCGGGCGTCGCCGCCGACCACGGCGCTCGGCTGATCATCGTCAACGCCGAGCCGACGCCGTACGACGACCGTGCCGACGAGGTGATCCGGGAACCGATCGGCACGGCGCTGCCGAAGCTGCTGAGCGGGTTCGGGGCGTAGGAAGGACGCCGCGGCAGCGCGCGTGCACATCCATGGGTGGCGCAGGCGGGCGGGTTCAGAAGAGCGCGGTTCCGCTCTCGAAGTCGAGCAGCCGCTTCTTGCGGTCCAGGCCGCCACCGTATCCGGTGAGGCCGCCGTTCGCGCCGACGACGCGGTGGCAGGGCACGATGATGCCGATCGGGTTCTTGCCGTTGGCGAGGCCGACCGCGCGGGAGGCACCGCAGTTGCCGAGGGTGTCGGCGAGTTCGCCGTAGGAGCGGGTCTCGCCGTACGGGATCTTTTGCAGTTCCGTCCAGACGCTGCGCTGGAACTGCGTTCCGTGCAGGCGTAGTTCGAGGGTGAACTCCTTCAACTCGCCCTTGAAATAGGCCTCCAGTTGCTCCTCGGCCTCCCCGAAGGGGGACGCGTCCCGTGTGCCGAAGGACTCCTCGGGCGGGCGGTGCCGTTGCTCGGTCATGTAGAGGCCGCACAGCACGCCGTCCTCGGCGACGAGTGTGAGGGGGCCGTAGGGGCTGTCGATGACGGTGTGCCGTTTCATCTGCCTCGTCTGGTCCTTCTGCATCTGCGGTTTCCTTACGTTCTTACACCGGGAGGAAGTTGATCGGGTGGCTGTCCGTCGCCCACAGGTACTGCACGGCGTACGCCCGCCAGGGCCGCCACGCGGCCGCCCGGGCCGTGAGGGCCGCCGGGGTCGACGGGAGACCCGACTCCTGGGCGGCGCGGCGGATGCCGAGGTCGGTGGGCAGGAAGGCGTCGGGGTCGCCGAGGGCCCGCATCGCGATGACGTCCACCGTCCAGGGGCCGAATCCGGGCAGCTCCAGCAGCCGGGCTCGGGTGGCGGTCCAGTCGCTGTCGGGCCCCAACCGGATCTCGCCGTCGGCGAGTTGGCGTACGAGTGTGGTGAAGGTCGTACGGCGGGTGCGGGGCATCGCCAGTGATTCCGGGTCCACGCAGGCCAGTGCCTCGGGGGCCGGGAAGAGGTGGGTGAGGCCGCCCTCGGGGTCCTCGGCCCGTTCTCCGTGCGCGAGGACCAGGCGGGCCGCGTGGGTGCGCGCGGCGGCCGTGGACACCTGCTGGCCGAGCACGGCCCGTACGGCGAACTCCGCCTCGTCGACCGTGCGCGGGACCCGGCGGCCGGGCGCCTTGTCGACCAGGGGCGCGAGCACCGGATCCGTGCGCAACTGGTCGTCGATCGCGACCGGGTCGGCGTCCAGGTCGAGCATCCGGCGGCACCGGCTGATCGCGACGGTCAGGTCGCGCAGGTCGCTGAGGGTGAGGCGGCAGGCGATGTGGTCGGGCTGCGGGGTCAGGGCCACGAGGCCGTGCCCGTACGGCAGCCGGAGCGTGCGCCGGTACGCGCCGTCCCGCCACTCCTCGACCCCGGGTACGGCGGTCGCCGCGAGGTGGCCGAAGAGGTTGTCGGGGTTGAGGGGGGCGCGGAACGGCAGGCGCAGGGTCAGGGCGCCCGCGGTGTTTCCCGGGGTGCTGCGGGGGGCGCGGGCGCGCAGGTCGGTCGGGGAGAGGGCGAAGACCTCGCGCACGGTGTCGTTGAAGGTGCGGATGGAGGCGAAGCCGGCCGCGAAGGCGACGTCCGCCATGGGCAGGGGCGTCGTCTCGATGAGGAGCCGGGCCGCCTGGGCGCGCTGGGCGCGGGCGAGGGCCAGTGGGCCGGCGCCGAGTTCGGCGAGGAGCTGGCGTTCGATCTGCCGGGTGCTGTAGCCGAGCCGGGCGGCGAGGCCGGGTACGCCCTCGCGGTCCACGACGCCGTCGGCGATCAGCCGCATCGCGCGGGCCACGAGGTCGGCGCGCTGGTTCCACTCAGGGGAGCCGGGGCTGGTGTCCGGGCGGCAGCGCTTGCAGGCCCGGAACCCGGCCTGCTGGCAGGCGGCCGCGCTCGGGAGGAACCGCATGTTCTCCGGCTTGGGCGGGACCACCGGGCAACTGGGCCGGCAGTAGATCCCGGTCGTGACGACCGCTGTGAAGAACCAGCCGTCGAAGCGGGCGTCCTTGGACTGGACCGCGCGCACGCAGCGCTCGGTCTCGGTGTGCATCCCCTTCTGCATGCGTCCAGCATCGACCACCGGCGACCCGAGGGCTGGCGAGAATCCGACATCAACCTCGGTTGTGCTGGGAACTACCGGATCGCCGGGGTCTGGGGACCTGGACCGCCGGACCGGCTTCCGGTCCGCACCCGACCCAGCACATGAAGAATCATTCATGTGTTCATGTACGATGAGTAAGATACCGCTCATGGGTCATGGAGCCGTCACCACCGCGCAGGACTCCGGCGAGCGCGTACGCCTGGACGCGGCCAATGTCGCCAAGGTGGCCACCACCCTCCAGGCCCTCTCCACCCCGTCCCGTCTGCTGATCCTGGCGCGCCTGCGCGAAGGGCCGCTGCCGGCCACGGAGTTGGCGGCGGAGGTCGGCATGGAGCAGTCCGCGTGCTCGCACCAGCTGCGCCTGCTGCGCAACCTCGGCCTGGTGGTGGGCGAACGACACGGCCGCTCGGTCGTGTACACACTGCACGACCACCATGTCGCCGAACTGCTCGACCAGGCCGTCTACCACGTGGAGCATCTGCGCCTGGGCATCAGCGACGCGGCCGAATGAGCCGCGCCGCCGGCCCGGTCGCGCTATGACGTGCCCGGGGCGGTCGGCCCCACGCCCCGCAACTTCCGGATGCTCCCACCCAGCCGGGGGCGCAGCCGCTCCAGCAACGCCGGTTCGGCGCTGACCACCCAGCGGGTGCCGACGAGGTACTCGCCCCCGTAGACGGCGGCGGCGTCCAGCCAGGTCAGCTTGTACTTCTCCGCGGGGAAGGTGGTGATGAGGTAGTCGCCCCGCTTCGTGTGACACACGCCCTCACGCAGTTCGTCGGCCTCGGTGCGGATCTTGGCCTTGCAGCCCGTCAGGCCGGCGATCACCTCGACCTTCGCCGGTGCCACCACGCCTGCCGCGGTGGCGGCGACCTCGGTGGGGGTGCTCTTGGCGGCGCCCCCCTCGTCCTCACCCCCTGCGCCGCACGCTGTGGTCAAGGACAGAAGAATGAGACTGCCGGCCGCCATGCCGCGGCCGGTCCTTCCTCGCTGTGTCCGCACGCTGCTTCCTCGGTGTGACTGCACGCAGAGGGGTACGGATCCACGCCGGACGCCGTTCACCTCGTGTCATGCGGCGCTTGCGCTCGGCAGCCAGCGGGCGGCATAGGCCCGCAGCCCCGCCAGATCGGTGCCGCGCGCGACATATCCGAGGTGGCCGTCGGGGCGCAGCAGTCCATGGGCGACGCCGGGCCAGGGGCCGCGAGCGTCCAGGCGGTGCACGGTGACCAGCTCCGCCCGGCCCCTGAGCACCGGGTCGAGGAACCGGTCCGGCCAGAGGTGGGGTGGTCCGGTCAGCAGCAGGTGCCAGCAGGGGGCGGCGAGCCGTGCCTGGAGCCCTCGGGGCAGGTCGGGCAGCCGGTCCCCGGCCCGGGGGCCGCGGCGGGGCCGTCGTACGCCGGTCGCGGAGAGCGGACTGCGCCGGTAGTGGATGGCGAGCTCGGACACGGTGCGGAAGACCCACTCGCGCGGCGCTGTCGCCCGTACCGCCAGAGGGGCGACGCGCGGGGCGAGCCGGGCACGGGCGAACCGCAGAAGCGGATGAGGGCTGGTCCCGACGACGAAGGCCCGGTCGGTGAGACGCCGTACCTCACGGCCGACCGGGCCGCGTTCGATGCCGTAGGTGTCCAGGAGCTCCGGCGGGGCGGCTCCGCGGCACACCAGAGCGATCTTCCAGCCCAGGTTGAGGGCGTCCTGGATGCCGGTGTTCATGCCTTGGGCGCCCGCCGGGCTGTGGATGTGGGCCGCGTCGCCCGCCAGGAAGAAGGGTCCGCGACGGTAGTGGGTGGCGCCGCGGTTGTGGAGCCGGAAGGCCGTCATCCAGACCGGATCCCGCAGGCAGTGCCCGCGCACTCCGTACTGATCGGCGATCCGCCGCAGGAGCGCCAGCGTCACCTCGCCGTCCGGGACATCGCCGGGGCGCATCGCGAGCCTCCGCCACGGGGCGGGCGAGCCCAGCGGGAAGAAGAACAGCATGCCGTCCGCGGTCATGTAGGAGTGCACGGCGCCCGGCTCCAGGCCGTCGACGTCCAGGTCGGCGAGCAGGTACGTCTGCGGATAGGCGTGGCCTTCGAAGGCGATGCCCGCCAGGGTTCGCACGGTGCTGTGGGCGCCGTCGCAGCCGACGACGTGCCGCGCGGCGACGGTTTCCCGAGTGCCGTCGCGACGGCGCAGCCGGCAGTCGACGTGTGCGCCGCGCTGCTCCAGCGCGGCCAGTTCGGTGCCGCGCTCGACCGTCACCCCGCGCTCGGCCAGGTGTTCACCGAGGACGCTCTCGGTCTCGGCCTGCGAGAGGAAGAGCAGGAAGGGGTACGGGCTGTCGGCCAGCCCGACGTCGAAGAGCGGCAAGGACACCGTGCGCCGGGTCAGATGCAGGCGCAGACCCACCGCGGGATTGCCGCGGGCCACCAGCCGGTCGGTCACACCGAGGCCGGCCAACGCCTCCAGGGTGCGGGGCTGGACGCCGAGCGCCCGGGACTCGTGGACGCGGTCGAGGCAACGGTCGACGAGACGGAACGTGGCACCGTGAGCGCTCAGTTGCGCGGCGAGCGCCAGCCCCGTGGGTCCCGCGCCGACCACGAGCGCGTCCAGGGGTGCCGCCATGTGTCCACGGTAGGCGCACGGTGCAGCACGCGGCCAGGGGCCCGACCCGCGAACAGCGGATCAGGCCCCTGACTGGTTTCCGGGATGCGGCCTCGGCCTGCAACCCGGTCTGCACGGCCCGCCGGGCACCGGTGCCTTGCCAACGGCGCGACAGTCCGTGGACTGTCCGCCACGGCCCGTACTCCACCGGTAGGTCTCGCCTTGGGGCCACCGGTCCCGCACCGCCGACGGAAGCCGGGGATCGGCCTCCGTCGGCCTGCGGACGGCCTGACGAGCTGTGCATCGGGCAACGGTGACGCGGCACCGGCCCGCTCTGGGGGACGCGGCTCAGAACGCCTTGTTGTCACAGCCCATGGACGAGCCGAGGTGCGTGTCCTGGCCACCCGAGTTGCCCTCGCCGTTGAGCGCGTTGCCGAGCACGCCGTTCAGCACACCGACCTGGCCGAGGACGTCGACGTTCAGGTCGTGCGACTTGCAGCTGGAGCTCTGCAGGACACTGTAGTGACCGCCCTTGCCGCCGCCGTCGAGGCCCTGGGCGGTGGCGGTGCCGGCGCTCAGGAGACCGACGCTGCCGAGGGCGACGACCACGACCGCAGCCTTGTGAAGCTTGTGCATGCCATCTCCGATGGAGTGAGTGGGGGTGCGATCCGCGAGAGATCGACTTCGTACAGTTATGAGAGATTAGTGTGAAAAGCCCGAAATGCACCGGCGACGCGCCGGTGTTCGTGATCTCGCGGCGAAACAGCACCCGAACGACGGCGGAGGCCGAACGAGGTCGCTCCGGAAGGGCGGCGCGCCCCCTCAGCCGACCTGAGCGGCGAACGCCTCGTACGCCCGTTCGTCGAAGAGGACGAACCGGACCTCCTCGACGTCGGTCTCCGTCGCCCGCACCGTCTCCACGGCGATCCGTGCGGCGTCCGCCAGCGGATAGCGGTAGACGCCGGTGGAGATCGCGGGGAAGGCGACGGTACGAGCGCCGAGTTCATCGGCGACCCGCAGCGATTCCCGGTAGCAGGAGGCGAGTTGATCGGCGCGGTCCTCCTGCGGGGAGTAGACCGGGCCCACGGTGTGGATCACCCACCGCGCGTCCAGCTCACCCGCCGTCGTGGCGACCGCCTGCCCCGTGGGCAGGCCCCTGCCGTACCGGGAGGCGCGCAGTCTGCGGCAGTCGTCGAGGATCGCGGGGCCGCCCCTGCGGTGGATGGCGCCGTCGACTCCTCCCCCGCCGAGGAGGGAGGAGTTGGCGGCGTTGACGATCGCGTCGACGCTCTCCCGCGTGATGTCGCCCTGAACGAGGCTGATCGTGGTCATGTCCCCCTCTATAGCAGCCGGGATGGCCACGCGGGCTCACCGCCGGGCGACGGGCAGGGCGCGCACCCCGCGGACCGTGCTCCTCGACAGCGCGAGCCGCCCGGGCGGGGCCGTCAGGCGCTTCGGGGGCGTCAACTCGCGGTGAATTTAGGGTCGTTCGAGCAGGCTACGCTTCCTGCCGCAAGCGCTTCCACACGGCCTTGGCCGCGTTGTGCCCCGACATGCCGTGCACCCCCGGTCCGGGTGGCGTGGCCGACGAGCAGATGAAGACCGCCGGGTGCGGGGTGGCGTAGGGGAAGAGCGACAGCTTGGGACGGAGCAGGAGTTGAAGTCCGGATGCCGCGCCGGAGGCGATGTCGCCGCCGACGTAGTTGGCGTTGCGGGCGACGAGTTCGGCCGGGCCCGCGGTGGCGCGGGCGAGGACGCGGTCGCGGAATCCCGGTGCGAAACGCTCCAGTTGGCGCTCGATGGCGTCCGTGAGGTCTCCGGTCCAGCCGTTCGGCACATGCCCGTACGCCCAGAAGGCGTGCTTGCCCTGCGGGGCGCGGGTGGGGTCGACGACGCTGGGCTGCACCGTGATCAGGAACGGCGGGTCCGGTGCGCGGCCCTCCCGGGACGCGGCGCGCAGGGCGGCGCCGATCTCCGCGCCGCTGCCTCCGACCTGCACGGTGCCGGCGCGCCGGGCCTCCGCCGCGGTCCAGGGCACGGGTCCGTCGAGGGCGTAATCGATCTTGAAGGCGGCGGCGCCGTACCGGTAGCCCTCGTAGTAGTTGCCGAAGCCCGCGATACGGGCCAGCGCGGTGGGTGAGGTGTCGAAGATGTACGCACGCGCGGGCGGCAGGTCGTCCAGCCGCTTGACCTCGTAGTCGGTGTGGACACTGCCGCCGAGGTCCTTGAGGTAGGCGGTGAGGGCGTCGGAGATGGACTGGGAGCCACCGCGGGCCACCGGCCAGCCGCGGGCGTGGGCTGCGAGGGCGAAGACCAAGCCGATGGCGCTGGTGGCGAAGCCGCCGAGCGGGGCGATGACATGGGCGACGAGCCCGGCGAAGAGGGTCCTGGCCCGCTCGTCGCGGAATCGGCGCATCAGCCAGGTCGACGGCGGCAGGCCGACCATGCCGAACCGGGCCAGCGTGACCGGGTCGCGGGGCAGGGCGGTCAGGGGCAGCGACATGAAGTCGCGGGCCAGCGTGTCCCACTTCGTCAGGAACGGCTCGACCAGCCTGCGGTAGGTCCCCGCGTCTCGCGGGCCGAAGGAGGCCGCGGTCTCGGCGACGGAGCGGGACAGCACGGCCGCGGTGCCGTCGGGGAAGGGATGCGCCATGGGCAGCTCGGCGTGCAGCCACTCCAGGCCGTGGCGCTCCAGCGGCATGGCACGGAACGCGGGTGAGTTGACACCGAGGGGGTGCGCGGCGGCGCACGGGTCGTGGCGGAAGCCGGGCAGGGTCAGCTCCTCCGTACGGGCTCCCCCGCCCACGGTGTCGCGCGCCTCGAACACGGCCACGGAGAAGCCGCGCCGGGCCAGCTCCACGGCAGCGGTCAGCCCGTTCGGCCCCGCACCCACCACGACCGCATCGAGCATCGACGGCACCTTCGGACCCCTTCGTCAGCCGATGGCCTTGAGGGATCAGGATATGCCGGGCCGCTGACAGCGCCGGAGCGCGGGTAAAGTCCACCGGGTGACGCGCCGCTTCCGCTGCCATGCGCCCGAGAGCGACCAGTGGCACTGGTTCGAGGTGCGGGACACCGCCCAGGTGCTGCGGCAGATCTCCCTGCGGGGGCCCGAGCGGGTTCCGGTGGTCGCCGCCGACCTCGCCGAACTCGCCCTCGCCCGGCAGACGTGCGGGGAGTGGGGCGCTCAGCTGTACGAGGCCGTGTACGGGCTGCCGGCGCGCGGCCCGCTCGTGGAGCCACCGGACGCGCGGCAGGTGGACGCCAGGGAGTTCGACCTCACCTGGGGCCGCGCACGCGCCTACCGGCAGTGCGAGGTCCGCCACGACGGCGGCCCGCTGCCCGTGGGCACCAGGCTGCCCGGCACGTTCACCGGCTCCCCCTGGGGTCCCGGTGTGACGGGCGTGTTCGTCGACGTCGGCCTGCCGGCCCACGGCTTCGTGGACGCCGCGGTGCTGCTGCGGGCGGGGTGCCGGTGGCCCGCGGACGGCACGCCCGCCGAGTTCGAGGTGCTCGACCTGCGTGTCGGCGGCGGCCGTGCCCAGATCAGGCTCCGGCCGACAGCAGTCCCGCCACCCGGCGAGCCGTGGCCGCGTCCCGGGCCGCCGTGAACGGCAGCGCGTTGCCCCCGGTGATGCGGAACGGCTCGCCGGTCAGGGTCAGGTGGGCGCCGCCCGCCTCCTCGACCAGGAGCAGTCCCGCCGCGTGATCCCAGGCCGCCTCCCACGAGAAGGCGACGGCGTCCGACTCGCCGCGTGCCACGGCGAGATACTCCAGGCCGGCCGAGCCGCAGGGGCGTGGGGCGACGCCGTCGGTCCACAGGCCGAGCAGCGCGCGCTTTTCCTCGTCGGTCGTGTAGTCCGGGTGGGACGTGGCGACCCGGAGGTCGGAGCCGGGCTCGGGCGCGCCGGAGTTCAGTCGCTTCCCGTCGAGGAAGGCGCCCCGGCCCCGTGTCGCCGTGGCCAGTTGGTCGCGGGCGGGCGCGTACGTCCAGGAGGCCAGCAGGACGCCGCCCTGTGCGAGGGCGACCAGCGTGCAGAAGCCGTCGTCGCCGTGCACGAACTGGCGGGTGCCGTCGACGGGATCGACGATCCAGACGGGGGCGTCGGCCTGGATCGCTTCGTACGACGCCGGGTTGGCGTGCACCGCTTCCTCGCCGACCACGATCGAGCCGGGCAGGAGCGCGCCGAGCGTCTTGGTGAGGTACTGCTCGGCGAGCCGGTCGGCGTCGGTCACCAGGTCGTGCGGTCCGCTCTTCTGGTCGATCTCGTGCGCGGCGAGCTGCCGGAAGCGCGGCATGATCTCGGCCGCGGCCGCCTCACGGACGGCTTCCTCCACGTCGGCCGAGTGCTGTGCGAGAAACTCGTCGATGGTTTCGTTGTTTTCGATCACCCCTCCATGAGAGCACGCGCCACTGACAATCCCCGCCCGGCCGGTGAACGGCAGGGGGCACCGGCATGAACTCGGGGGGCGTGCGGGCAGCGGGTCGGAACAGTGGGTGGTCCCCAGCGCCGGCCGGTCCCGCGGCGTCACGCCTCGTCAGCGGCCGACCGCGTACCCCTGCATGCCCCGCGGGTTGGCCGCCGCCGACAGCACACCTGTCGCCGGATCCCGCGCGACGGCGCACAGCCGCCCCTCCGACCATGGCTCACCGACGGTCACCGTGTGCCCGCGCCTGCGCAGCTCCTCGACCACCCCGGCGTCCATGCGGGACTCCACGGTGACGCTGCCCGGTCGCATCCCGCGCGGGTAGAAGGAGCCGGGGAAGCTGTCGTTGTGCCAGTTGGGGGCGTCGATCGCGCCCTGGAGGTCGAGGCCGCCGCGGACCCGGGCGCGCAGCGCCACCGCCAGGAAGAAGTGCAGCTGCCACTGGTCCTGCTGATCCCCGCCGGGCGTCCCGAAGGCCATCACGGGCACGCCGTCGCGCAGGGCGATCGAGGGCGTGAGGGTGGTGCGGGGGCGGCGGCCGGGCGTCAGCGAGTTCGGCAGGCCCTCCTCGAGCCAGGTCATCTGGAGCCGGGTGCCGAGCGGGAAGCCCAGCTCGGGCACGACGGGGTTGGACTGGAGCCAGCCGCCGCTCGGGGTGGCCGCGATCATGTTGCCCCAGCGGTCGACGACATCGAGGTGGCAGGTGTCGCCGCGAGTGCCTCCGTCGGTGCCGACGTCCGGCTCGCCCGGCACGGGGGACGTGGGCCGCTCGGCGACCGTCGGTTCCCCGGCCCCCAGCACGTCGAAGCCGGGTTGCTCGCCGGCCACGGCGTGGGCGTGCGCGCAGAGCCGAGGGGCGCGTCCGCCCGGACTGCCGGGCCGCAGTTCGTGCCAGGCCCGGTCCGTCACCAGCTTCCGCCGGGCCGCGTTGTACGGATCCGACAGCAGCTCGGTGAGCGGCACGTCGGCGGCGTCCCCGTACCAGGCCTCCCGGTCGGCCATCGCGAGCTTGCAGCCCTCGATCAGCAGATGGACGTACTCGGCGGAGCCGTGGCGGGGCAGCTCGGGCGGGAGCAGGGCGAGTTGCTGGAGCAGGACCGGGCCCTGGCTCCAGGGGCCGGCCTTGCACACGGTCCAGCCGTGGAAGTCGTACGTCACCGGCGCCTCGTAGGTCGCGGACCAGCCGGCGAGGTCGGCGGCGGTGAGGGTGCCGCAGTGCCGTTCACCGCTGGTGTCCAGGGTGGGACGCCGGGCCTGCCGTACGAGTGCCTCGGCGATGAACCCGGTGCGCCACACCTCCCGCGCGGCCTCGATCTGCGCGACGCGGTCCCCGGCCCCGGCGACCTCGGCGAGGAGCCGCTTCCAGGTGGTGGCGAGGGCGGGGTTGCGGAACAGCTCGCCGGGGCGGGGTGCCTTCCCGCCGGGCAGATACACCTCGGCCGACGAGGTCCACTGCGTCTCGAACAACTCCCTTACGGTCTCGACGGTCTCGCCGACGCGTTCCACGGGCGCGTGCCCGCGTTCGGCGTACCCGACGGCGTACTTGAGCACCTCGGCGAGGGTTTTGGTCCCGTGGTCGCGCAGCAGCAGCATCCAGGCGTCGAAGGCCCCGGGGACGGCGGCGGCGAGGGGCCCCGTACCGGGCACGAGCTCCAGGCCGAGCCCCCTGTAGTGCGCGACCGTCGCCCCGGCGGGCGCGACGCCCTGTCCGCACAGCACCCGCACCTCGCCGTCGGCGGGCGCGAGCAGGATCGGCACCTCGCCCGCGGGGCCGTTCAGGTGCGGCTCGACGACGTGCAGCACGAAGGCGCCCGCCACGGCGGCGTCGTACGCGTTTCCGCCGTCCTCCAGGACCGCCATCGCGGACTGGGAGGCCAGCCAGTGGGTGGAGGACACCATGCCGAAGGTGCCCTGGAGTGTGGGGCGGGTCGTGAACATGGGGCCTTCCACCTCACTTCTCACGTGTGCCACGTGCGCATGGCGTCAGGCTACGTCGACGCCGGGCCGGCGCCCTGAGCCGGGTTGTGGCGTACGGGCCGTTCCCGCTGGGGTGCACCGCTGATCGGCGCGGGGGCGGGCGGTGCGCATGTCCCTCGCGGCGGCGGGTACGACCCTTCCCGTACCGGGGCGTCGCGGAAGCGGCCGGAGAGCGAGGGGCGTCGTAAGTGATTCGCAAACTGCAGGCTGTCGCGCTGGACTGTGCTGATCCGGTACGGCTCGCGGAGTTCTACGCGGAGTTGCTCGGCGGCCGGGTGGTCGTGGACGCCGAGGACGCCGACTGGGTCGAGGTGCACGGGTTCGAGGGGACACCGCTCGCCTGCCAGCGGGTGGACGGCTACCGACCGCCCGAGTGGCCCGGTCAGGAGCGCCCGCAGCAGCTCCATCTGGATTTCGATGTGGACGACCTCGACGGTGAGGAGAAGCGGGCGCTCGCCCTCGGTGCGACCGTGCTGGAGCGGACGGACCAGATCCGCCCGGGGGCCAACTGGCGGGTCTACGCGGATCCGGCCGGGCATCCGTTCTGCCTCTGCCTGCACTGAGCCGCCCTCCGATCGTTTGCCGCAGGCCGACCACGTCCGAGAGGGAGCCTGCATGCTCAAGGGCGACCCGCCCCGGCAACGGTGAGACGCCCGAAAACCAGTGGAGCGGCGCCACCGTGCGCCATTACCGTGCTGCCGACCCGAGTCGTCTGATCGAGGACGTGCCGTTGTACACCGTGTGAGACCCCCCGAGCGCTGAATCGTCGCGCGTCGCGCCTTCGCGCCGCGCTCTTTCTTGCTGCGGATTTCTCACTGAAACCGGTGTACTTCTGTGCTCAATAACTGGGTCGTCGCGCCCACCTGCCTGCCGCTCGTGCTCCGCCGTTGCCACACGTGCGCGTCCGAGCGCTTCCGGGCCAGCGGCAGATTTCGCGTCAACGCACACCACAAGCTCCTCGACGTCTGGCTCCTCGTGCTCTGTACCGCCTGCGGGGAAACCGCGAAGCTCACGGTCCTGGAGCGGATGAACGTACGCTCCGTACGACCTGAGCTGCTGGACCGCCTGCACGCCAACGACCCCGGTCTGACCGCGGAGTTGCTCCAGGATCCGCTCGTGCTGCGCCGTAACCGCGTCGCCCTCGACTGGGACGGCGCCTGGCGCCTCGACACCGGCGGATCGGATCACCTGGACAGCGAGGTGATCGATGTCTCGGTCCGCTTCGCGGCCCGGGTCCCCGTCCGGCCGGTGCGGCTGATCGCCGAGGGCTGCGGTCTGTCACGGGCCGAGGTCGACAAACTGATCACGGAGGGGAGGCTCGTCTCGGCAGTCCGGCTGAACAGCCGGCTCTCCACCGACTTCACCTTCACGCTCAAGCGCTGAGCCCCCGGGGTCAGGGCCTGTCCGGCGGCATCCGCGGGGCAGGCCCTGGGCCGGGCTGTCCTACAGGGCCCCGGCCGCCGTCCGGCCGATGCGGCCGGTCCGGCCGTTCGGATCACCCGGTGCGCCTCCCTCAACACACTGATCCGCCCGCTGTCAGGCGGGCGTCAGCCCTGCCCCGGGCGCAGCAGGCTTACACCGGCGGTCGGTTGCCGCGTGCCGTCACCAGTCCGGACTCGTAGGCGAACACCACGAGTTGGGCCCGGTCCCGTGCCCCCAGCTTGGTCATGGCGCGGCTGACGTGGGTCTTCGCGGTGAACGGGCTGATGACCATGTGCGCGGCGATCTCCTCGTTGGTGAGGCCGCGGGCGGCCAGTGCCGTCACCTCCCGCTCGCGCCGGGTCAGGCACTCCAGGCCGGGGGCCGTGGTGCGGTCCGGCGGTCTGGAGACGAACTCGCCGATCAGTGTGCGCGTGACCGACGGGGACAGCAGCGCCTCCCCACGCGCCACGACCTGGATCGCCTGGAGCAGGTCGGCCGGTTCGGTGTCCTTCAGCAGGAAGCCGCTCGCGCCGGCGCGCAGCGCCTCGAAGACGTACTCGTCATGGCCGTAGTTCGTCAGGATGACCACGCGGACCGGCGACAGCGCCGGGTCCTCGGCGATCCGGCGCGTGGCCTCTATGCCCGTCATCACCGGCATCTGCACGTCGATCAGCGCGATGTCGGGCACGTGGGCGCGGACCAGTTCCAGGCCCTGTGCCCCGTCCGCCGCCTCGCCGACCACGTCGACGCCGTCCTCGGCCTCCAGGAGTGCGCGGAAGCCCGCCCGCATCAGCGCCTGGTCGTCGACCAGCGCCACCCTGATCACGTCGTCCGTCATCCCGTCTCCCCCAGCGGCAACTGCGCCCGCACCGCGAACCCGCCCTCCGGGCGCGGGCCGGCGTCCAGTGTGCCGCCGAGGGCGGTGACGCGTTCACGCATGCCGGTCAAGCCGATGCCGGGGGTGGGAGGACGGGACGGGTCGGCGGTGCCGTCGTCCTCCACGTCGATGGCCAGCTCCCGTGTGCCGTACGCCAGTCCGACGAGCACTTTCGCCGGTCCCGCGTGCCGCGCGGCGTTCGTCAGGGCCTCCTGGACGATGCGGTACGCCGCCCGGTCGACCGGGGCCGCCAGTGGCCGCTCCTGCCCCGTCACCGTCAGCTCCACCGCGAGGCCCGCCGCCCGCGCCCGCTCCACGAGCAGCGCGGGTGTGCCGGTCGGCTCGTCCGTGCGCAGCACCTCCAGTGTGGCGCGCAGCTCACGCATGGCCTCGCCGCTCGCCTCCTGGATGGCGAGCAGCGCGGGCGGTATCGCCTCGCCGCGCTTGCGGGCCAGGTGCACGGCGACGCCCGCCTGGAGCTTGACGATGGAGATGCTGTGGGTGAGCGAGTCGTGCAACTCGCGTGCGATGCGCAGCCGTTCCTCCCCCGCCCTGCGCAACGCCGCTTCCTCGCGGGTGCGTTCGGCTTCCAGGGCGCGCTGTTCGGTCTGGCGCAGATACGCCTGCCAGTTGCTGTCGGCCAGGCCCGTCACCACCGCGCACAGGAACCAGCCGGCCAGGAGCAGTGCCTCGCGCGCCACGGAGGCGCTCGCCGAACCCGCGGCCACATAGCCGCCGAGGAAGACGGCGGCGGCCGCGGCGGCCGTCCCCCGGTGTCCGGACCGCCCCGCGGTGTGCACGGCGCCCACCACGGGCAGGGCCATGATGGTCGAGGTCCCGGCGTGGACCACCTCGGCGAGCAGGCAGGCCGTGGTGACCGCCAGGACCGCGCGGGGAGCCGTGCGGCGCGCGGCGAGGGCCAGGGAGCCGACGGCGATCAACGCGAGGTCGACGGGTCCGTCACGGCCGTCCCCCAGGGCGACGAGCATGGCGATCGCGCCGACCACGACCGCGGCGGCCGCGTCGACGAGCCGCTCGCGTGTGATCCGACTCCCGCTCATGCCCGCACACTAGACCGCCGCACCGACAGTGACGTCACCCCTGTGGACGGCTCCCGGACTACTCCCCCCGCAGTACTTACCGGGGCCGCTCCGCCCGGCCGTCGCAGTCCCGACTGTCTTCGGCGGTACGACGACCCGGCCGGCCCCGGCGGCGCACGCTACTGCCCATGCCCACACCCTTCCGCCACACCGAACCCCTCCCGCCCAAGTCGGCCACCGGCACCGTCGCCGAGGTCTACGCGCAACTCGGTCTCGACTTCGGCATCGCCGAGCCCTCCACGTTCGTGGTCCTCTCCTCCGCTCCCGGACTTCTCGCCCCCACCTGGGCGTTGATGCGCGAGTCGCTCATCGCCGGGGCCGGCGACAGGACCGGCAAGGAGTTGGTGGCCCTCGGGGTGTCGCTCGCCAACAAGTGCCCGTTCTGCGTGGACGCGCACACCGTGCTGCTGCACGCCACCGGCGACCACGCGCTCGCGGAGCGGCTGGCGCGCGGCCTGCCCCCGCAGGACGAGGAGCACGCGCGCGTGCTCGAATGGGGCCGCCGCACGCGGGTGCCCGGCGCGGCTTCGACTCCGTACCCCTTCCCACGCGCCCACGCCCCCGCCTACCTCGGCACCGCGCTGACCTTTCACTTCATCAACCGGATGGCGTCGGCCCTGCTGACCGAGAACCTGCTGCCTGCGGGCGCCCAGCGGTTCCGGGCGGTGCGCAGCCTCGCGGGCCGCTCGCTCGCCCGGACCGTACGCCGCCCGGCACGGCCCGGTGCCGCCCTGTCGCTGCTCGACCATCCCGACCCCGGCGAAGCCCCGGCGTGGGCGGCCGGCACGCCCGTCGGCCTCGCCTACGCGGCGCTGCTCAGGGCCGCCCTGTCGGGAGCGGGCCTGCTCGACACCGACGACCAGGACCTCGTGGAGTCGGTCATGCAGGACTGGGACGGCACGCATCCACCGCTGGACCTGGCCGGGTTCCCGGACCGGCGGGAGCGGCCCGGCGCCCGCCTCGCGCTGCTGGCCGCCCTCGCGCCGTACCGCATCACGGACGCGGACGTGGCGGCCTGGCGTCGGCCGGAGCACACCGACCACTGTCTGGTGCACCTCGTGGCATACGGGGCGTTCCTCGCCGTGGACCGTATCGAAAGCACCTTTTCCACCCAAAACATGCAGGAGGCTGTATAACTGGCCCACACCACCACGTAATTGAGGCTGCGCTGTAGTGGCGCCGGTACGGAGCGAGTTCGCACTTCCGCCTCACAGGGAGCCATGTGACACTGGCGTCCCGTCCGCAGTGCGGACTCCCTCCGCACCGTCCCCCACGAAAAGTGCGCCGTGCGTTCTCTTCCCCTGCCGATCGCCCTCACCGCGCGTCTGTCGCCCGTCGTCGTGCTCGCCGCGGCGGGCTGGGCGCTGTCGTCCGGTCCGTTCGCCGCGACGCCGGCCGCCGAGGGCCGGACGGCGCAGAAGGCCGAGGAGGAGTCGCCCGCGGCCCCCGCGACGACGGCGGTGTCGAAGACGTACCCGGCCGCCCCGGCGCCGTGCGACAGCCTGGGCGCGAAGACGGTCAAGTCGCTCGTGCCGGGCGCCAGGACGGCCGGCAAGGAGATCCCGTCGACCGACTCGAAGCTGCGCCGCACCTGCTCGTGGAACGCGCTCAAGGGCTACGACTACCGGTGGCTGGACGTGTCCTTCGAGATCACGGCGTCCGATGACGCGGCACTGACGTCGTTCAAGGAGCGGGTCGCGGCCAGGAGCGGCGGGGGCGACGTCCCGGGCATCGGTGACTCCGGCTATTCGGTGGTGAACCTCACCACCGAGGACGGGCAACAGACCCGCGAGGGCGTGGTGCTGGTCCGCGCCTCCAACGCGCTGATCTCGGTGACGTACAGCGGCAGCGACTTCGAGTCGAAGAAGGCGCCCGCCACGGACGAGATCAACAAGGGCGCGATCAAGGCGGCCAAGGAGGCGGTGGCCGCCCTGGAGGACGGCCGGCAGGGCTGACCGTCCTCCGAAGCCGGTTTCAGGCTTCGTCGCGTTCCCGGTGGCCGGACATCAGCGCCACGTACAGCAGCAGCGAGGCGCCGAGGCCCACCGCCCAGCCGTAGTCGGCCAGGGGCTTGAGGAACGGGACCAGGCCGTCGACCGGGAACGGACCGGTCTTCGGGCCGTCCGCTCCGACACCCGAGTACGAGCCGCCGACCGCGAGGAGGCCGCCGGCCGCGAAGGCGACGATCGCGCGCCAGTTCCAGCCGGACGAGTACCAGTAGCGCCCACCGGGCGTGTACAGGTCCGCCAGGTGCAGGACGGTACGGCGGATGATCCAGTAGTCGGCGATCAGGATGCCGGCGACCGTGCCGAGGAGGCCGCCGACGACGCCGAGCCAGGTGAAGATGTAGAACTCGGGCGTGGAGATCAGCTTCCACGGGAAGATCAGGACGCCGACGACACCGGTGATCAGCGCGCCGGTACGGAAGTTGATGAGTCTGGGCGCCAGGTTGGCGAGGTCGTACGCCGGGGAGACCACGTTCGCCGCGATGTTCACCGAGACGGTGGCGACGAGGACGACGATCAGCGCGAACAGCAGGCCGAAGACACTGTCGGTCTTGGCGGCGAGGGTGACCGGGTCCCAGATGGCCTCGCCGTAGACGACCTCGGAGCCGGAGGTGACGAGGACGGCGAGGACGGCGAAGAGCGTCATCGTCGTGGGCAGCCCCAGCGACTGCCCCCAGGTCTGCGCCTTCTGACTGGCGCCGAAGCGGGTGAAGTCAGGAATGTTGAGGGACAAAGTGGCCCAAAAACCTATCATTCCCATGAGGGACGGGAAGAAGACCGGCCAGAAGTCGGCGCCCCAGCCCAGCTTCGACGGCTGGTCGAGCAGTGCCCCGAAGCCGTCCGCCTTGACCGCGATCCAGATCAGCAGCACGAAGGCGCCGACGATCACGAAGGGCGCGGCCCAGTTCTCGAAGTGCCGGAGGAAGTCCATGCCGCGGTAGATGATGGCGATCTGCAGCGCCCAGAAGAGGATGAAGCAGAGCCACAGCGGCCACGGGTTGCCCGCGATCCGGCTCGCGTTCTCCCATCCGCCGCCGGTGAGCTTCGAGCCCAGCGCGAAGATGCCGCTGCCGCCGATCCAGGTCTGGATGCCGAACCAGCCGCAGGCCACGGCGGCCCGGATCATCGCCGGGATGTTGGCGCCGCGCAGTCCGAAGGAGGCCCGTGCCAGCACCGGGAACGGGATGCCGTATTTCGGTCCGGCGTGACCGGTGGCCAGCATCGGCAGCAGCACGATGACGTTGGCCAGGGCGATGGTGAAGACGGCCTGCTTCCAGTCCATGCCGAGGGCGACCAGTCCGGAGGCCAGGGTCCAGCTGGGGATGCAGTGGGCCATGGATATCCACAGCGCGGCGAAGTTGTACGTCGTCCACTTGCGCTCGGAGACCGGGACGGGACGCAGGTCCTCGTTGGCGAAGGGGCTGTGGGCGGGGAATGCCTCGGGGGCGAGTTCGACGCGGCCGTCGGCCTGGGCGAACTGGGACATGGGTGACCCCGTGGGGACTGTTTCGGTCATGGGCAGGCCAATCGATCAGGTGGGACGGGAAAGGCCGTGCGGGGGCCTTGGGCCCCTCCCCGGGGCGGCGGGGAGGCCGGGACCGCGGGGAGGGAGACAAGGTGTGGGGGGTCGGGGGGTGCGGTGCGTGAACTCGCCGCCGGGTGTCAGGAGTTGACGACGGGGATGACGGACGAGCCGTACGCGTCGATCACCGCTTCCTGCGCGTCGTGCATGTCGTACACGGCGAACTGGTCGACGCCCAGCTCACGCAGCGCGTTCAGCTTCTCGATGTGCTTCTCGACCGGCCCGATGACACAGAACCGGTCGACGATCTCGTCGGGCACGAACGCGGTGTCGGGGTTGTCGGCACGGCCGTGATGGGAGTAGTCGTACCCTTCTCGGGCCTTGATGTAGTCGGTGAGTTCGTCGGGTACGGCGGCGGAGTGCTCCCCGTACCGGGAGACCAGGTCGGCGACGTGGTTGCCGACCATCCCGCCGAACCAGCGGCACTGCTCGCGCGCGTGGGCGAGGGCGTCGGGCGAGTCGTCCGCGGTGACGTACGCGGGGGCGGCGACGCAGATCGTGATGTCGTCGGGGTCGCGCCCGGCGGCGACGGCAGCGTCCTTGACGGCCTTGACCATGTACTCGGTCAGATACAGGTCGGCGAGCTGCAGGATGAACCCGTCGGCCTCCTCACCGGTCATCTTCAGCGCCTTGGGACCGTACGCCGCCATCCACACCGGCAGTTCGGCGCCCGGTTCGATCCACGGGAACCTGACGACGGTCCCGCCGCCGAGGTCGGCCTCGTCGCCGCGGCCCAGCGCCCTGATGACCTTCATGGCGTCGCTGATGCGGGCGAGGGTGTTGGGTTTGCGGCCCGCGACGCGCATCGCGGAGTCTCCGCGGCCGATGCCGCAGACCGTGCGGTTGCCGAACATGTCGTTGAGGGTGGCGAAGGTGGAGGCCGTGACCTCCCAGGTGCGGGTGCCCGGGTTGGTCACCATCGTGCCGACCTTCAGCCTCTCGGTGTTCGCGAGGATCTGGCTGTAGATCACGAACGGCTCCTGCCACAGCACGGCGGAGTCGAAGGTCCAGCCGTAGGTGAAGCCGCTGCGCTCGGCGCGCTTCATCAGGCTGACCACCCGCGAGGCCGGCGGGTCGGTCTGCAGGACGAGTCCGAAGTCCATGTACTCCGCTCCTAGTTGAGGTACTGACAGGTGGAGCGGGGGGTGTAGACGCCGTGCCCGGCGCGCCCGGTGTACTCCCGCTCGGTGATGACGAGTTCGCCGCGCGAGAGGACCGTCTCGACCCGGCCGGTGGTGCGTTTGCCCTCGTACGCCGAGTAGTCGACGTTCATGTGGTGCGTGACGGCGGACATGACCTGCTCGGCCGCCGGGTCGTAGATCACGACGTCGGCGTCGGCGCCCGGCGCGATCGTGCCCTTCTTCGGGTACATGCCGAACATCCGGGCCGGGGTCGCGCAGGCGATCTCGATCCAGCGGCGGCGTGAGATATGGCCGTCCACGACGGCCTGGTGGAGCAGGTCCATACGGTTCTCGACGCCCGGCAGGCCGTTGGGAATCTTGGAGAAGTCGCCCCGGCCGAGCTCCTTCTGGCCCACGAAGCAGAAGGGGCAGTGGTCGGTGGAGACCACCTGGAGGTCGTTGGTGCGCAGGCCCTTCCAGAGCTGGGCCTGATGCTGCCGGGGCCGCAGGGGCGTGGAGCACACGTACTTGGCGCCCTCGAAGTCGGGCTCGGCGAGGTTGTCCGTCGACAGGAACAGGTACTGCGGGCAGGTCTCGCCGAAGACGTTCAGCCCCTCGTCACGTGCCCTGGCCAGCTCGGCGACCGCCTCCATCGCCGAGACGTGCACGACGTACAGAGGTGCGCCCGCGACCTGGGCGAGCCGGATGGCGCGGTGTGTGGCCTCGGCTTCGAGGAGCGCCTTGCGGACCTCGCCGTGATGGCGCGGGTCGGTCTCCCCACGGGCGAGCGCCTGCTCGACGAGCACGTCGATCGCGATGCCGTTCTCAGCGTGCATCATGATCAGGCCGCCGTTCTCGGCGGAGCGCTGCATGGCCCGCAGGATCTGGCCGTCGTCGGAGTAGAAGACGCCGGGGTAGGCCATGAACTGCTTGAAGGAGGTCACGCCCTCCTCGACCAGCAGGTCCATCTCCTTGAGCGTCTCCTGGTTCACATCGGAGACGATCATGTGGAAGCCGTAGTCGATCGAGCAGTTGCCCTCGGCCTTGGCGTGCCAGGCGTCCAGGCCCTCGCGCAGGGTGTGGCCCACGCTCTGCACGGCGAAGTCGACGATCGTCGTGGTACCGCCCCAGGCGGCGGCCCGGGTGCCGGTCTCGAAGGTGTCGGAGGCGAACGTGCCGCCGAACGGCAGCTCCATGTGGGTGTGGACGTCGACGCCGCCCGGGATGACGTACTTCCCGCTCGCGTCGATGGTGCGGCCGGCCGTCCAGGCCTCGGCGGCCGGGGTACCGCTCGCGGCGAGGGCGGCGATACGGCCGTCCTCGATCAGGACGTCGGCGTGGATCTCGTCGGACGCGGTGATGACGAGACCGCCGCGGATGACGGTACGGCTGCTCATGGTCCCTCTCCTGGTGTCGTACGAGTCGGTCGGTGCCGCCGGTCCGGCCCCCGTGCTCCGGACCGGCGGCGGGCGGGGCCGGTTACGGAGCGGTGAGCGGGGAGTACGCGTCGGGGCGGCGGTCGCGGTAGAACTGCCAGCGGTCGCGGACCTCCCGCAGTTTGGCCATGTCCAGGTCGCGCACGACGAGTTCGCTCTCCTTGTCGCTCGCCACCTCCCCGACGAACTGCGCCTCCGGGTCGACGAAGTAGCTCGTCCCGTAGAAGTCGTTGTCGCCCAGGTCCTCGACCCCGACCCGGTTGATGGCGCCCACGAAGTACTCGTTGGCGACGGCCGCCGCCGGCTGCTCCAGCTGCCACAGGTAGCGGGAGAGGCCGCGCGAGGTCGCCGACGGGTTGAAGACCAGCTCGGCACCCGCGAGGCCCAGCGCCCGCCAGCCCTCGGGGAAGTGCCGGTCGTAGCAGATGTAGACGCCGATCCTGCCGACGGCGGTGTCGAAGACCGGCCAGCCGGCGTTGCCGGGGCGGAAGTAGAACTTCTCCCAGAACCCCGGCACCTGGGGGATGTGGTGCTTGCGGTACTTGCCGAGGTACGAGCCGTCGGCGTCGATCACCGCGGCCGTGTTGTAGAGGACGCCGGGCTGTTCCTCCTCGTACATGGGCAGGACCAGGACCAGGCCCAGCTCCTTCGCCAGTGCCTGGAAGCGCCTGACGATCGGGCCCTCGGGGATCTGCTCGGCGTACTCGTAGAACGCCTTGTCCTGGACCTGGCAGAAGTACGGCCCGTAGAACAGTTCCTGGAAGCACAGGACCTGGGCGCCCTGCGCGGCCGCGTCGCGCGCCGCCTGCTCGTGGACCTTGATCATGGATTCCTTGTCGCCGGTCCAGGCGGTCTGGAAGATCGCGGCACGGATCACTCTGCTCATCGGGACCTCCGGTCGCTCGGTGTCCGAGGAGCGTAGGAAGCCGGCGAGCCCGCTTTGAGTTGCACGGTGTCACGTCTGCGGGCGTCCGGCGTGCCACGGTGTCACCTTCTCGTGGAACCATGTTTCACCGCCGTTTCCCCTGGTCATTGCGGGTTTCAACCGTGTTGCGCGTCGTGCGCGAGGAGTGCGATGTGCACCGAGGCGGCCTGCTCGAAGTCGTCGAGGTCGACCCCGAGCCGGGTCTGTATCGCCTCCAGGCGGCGGTAGAGCGCGGGCCGGGAGACGTGGTGGAGCTGGGCGGTGCGGGACTTGTTGCGGCCGGTGGCGAGGTAGGTCCGCAGGACGGCGAGCAGGTCCCCGTCCGCGGCGCGCAGCAGCCCGTCCAGCTCCCGTTCGGCGAAGGACTGCACATGCGGGTCGTCGCGCAGGAGGCGGACGAGGCCGCGCAGGTGGACGTCCCTGAGGCGGACGACGTCCGGGAGGTCGAGGGCCGCCGAGGAGTCGGCCACGGCGTCGGCGACGTGCTGGGCCTCCCGCAGTCCCGCCGGCACCTCGTCCCACACGGTGCGCGGGTCGGCCGCGGCCACGACGGCCGGGGCGGCGCCCGGCTCGGAGCGCGCGCGGGCGGCGAAGTTCGCGGTGAGCACGCCGGCGTCCTGGTCCCGGGCGAGGCTCAGCAGCACGGCGGTGGCCCCGTCGGCGAGCTCGGCGACGATCCCGGGCAGCCCCAGCAGCCGCAGCACGCGCTCCAGCCGGTGCGTCCCGCCGTCCCGCACCACCAGCGGCACGAAGGTGCGCCGATTGACCGGCAGTCCGGCTGCCCGCGCACGTGGCAGCAGCTGCCGTGCCGGTACGACCCCGCTGACCAGGTCGGTCAGCAGGCTCTGCGCGGACTGCTCCTCCCAGGTGTGCGCGGAGGTGCCGCCGAGCATGCGGTGCAGCACGAGCGCCTCGGCGGCCCGGTCGGCGAGCAGCCGCCCGGTGGCGGTGTCGCCCCGGTATCCGCACAGCACGATCCGGCCCCACCGCTCCCCGCGCCCGCCCAGCTCGGCGCGGATCCAGCCGTCGCCCTCCCTGCCTCCCCCGGTGCCTGGAGGGCCTGGGTCGTGCCCCCATGCCTGGCGGGCGATGCGCTCCCAGTCGCGCAGCACGTCGTCCACCGCCGGCCGCTCCCCCGCCGTGGCGAGGACACGGTGGGCGAGGTTGGTGACGACGACGGGGCAGGCGCTGTGCGAGGCGACCTCGTCGAGGAGGCGTTGCAGCGGGGCACCCGCGGTGATGAGTCCGGTGAGCGCGGTCCGTACCGCCTCCGAGAGGCTGACGGCGGCGTACTTGCGCCGTACGAGCCGGGACTGGACCTCCTCGGTCAGCTCGGCGAACGGGAAGGGCCGGTGCAGCACGACCATGGGCAGGCCGCACCGCTCGGCCGCCCGGCGCATCACGGGCGGCGGAGCGGGGAACGCCCGGCCGAGTCCCAGGACGACGGCGGCTGCCTCGGCCCGGTGCAGGGAACGGATGTACTCGGCCTGCTTGTCCTCGTCCCCGGCGAGCAGCACCCCGGTGGTGAGCACCATCTCCCCGCCGGTGAGCATCACCCCGACGTCCGGCGCCTCGGCGACGTGCACCCAGCGCACGGGGCGGTCGAGCTGACCGGCGCCGGCCACCACCTCGGGCTCTCCGGCCAGGACACGCTCCAACGTGAGGACCTGACGGACCGACAGCGCCGGTTCGAGGGGTTCCGCGGGCTTCGGCGACTTGGAGGTGGTGGCCATGGCAGTGCTTCCCTTGCTCGGGTGGACACGACCTAGATGCTCCTCAGAGCGTTCTCCAGGATCGCGGCGCCTTCCTCGGCCTCCGCGACGGTGAGGGACAGCGGCGGGGCGACCCGCAGCGAACTCGTGTTGTGCCCGCCGCCCTTGCCGATGAGCAGGCCGCCCTGGCGGGCCGCCTCCAGCACCGCGGACGCGGCGGAGAGGTCGGCCTCGTCGGTGCCGGGCCGGGTGATCTCGATGCCCAGCATCAGGCCCCTGCCGCGCACCTCCCGCACGTGCGGCACCTGCGCGGCGACGGCCCGCAGCCGCTCCAGGAGCAGCCCTCCGACCCGCCGGGCGTTGCCCTGGAGATCGTGCTCCAGCAGGTAGTTGAGGTTGGCGAGGCCGGCCGCCATGGTGATCTGGGTGCCGCCGAAGGTGGAGATGCTGTTGGCGTCCAGGCAGTTCATGATCTCGGCGCGGGCGACGACACCGCCGATGGACATGCCGTTGCCGATGCCCTTGGCGAAGGTCATGATGTCCGGCGGTCCGGCTTGGCCGTGCGCCTGCCAGCCCCAGAAGTGCTCGCCGGTGCGGCCCCAGCCGGTCTGCACCTCGTCGGCGATCCACAGGATGCCGCGCTCGGCGAGCACCTCGCGGAAGGCGGCGTAGAGGCCGTCCGGGCCGGAGGTGAAGCCGCCGACCCCCTGGATGGGCTCGGCGATCAGGGCGGCGGGCGGGCGGGTGTGGCCGAGGAGGTCCTTGAGGTCCTCGACGCAGGCCGCGATGAAGTCGGCGTCGCTCAGCGCGGCGTACGGACCGCGGGTGCGCACACCGCCGTGGACGTACAGCGTCTGCAGCGGGGACAGCGCGGTCGGCGACCAGCCACGGTTGCCGGTGATGCCGACCGCGCTGAAGGAGCGGCCGTGGTAGCTGTTGCGCATCGCGAGGACCGTGTTGCTCTGCCGGTAGGTCGTCGCGAGCAGCAGAGCGGTGTCGTTGGCCTCGGTGCCGGAGGTGGTGAAGAAGACGCGCGCGTTCGGGATGCCGCTCAACTGGGCGATGCGCTCGGCGAGTTCGACCATCGGCCGGTTGAGGTACAGGGTGGAGGAGTGGATGATCCGCCCCGCCTGCTCGCTCACCGCCTTCGTGACCTCGGGCAGCGCGTGCGCGGTCATCGTCGTGAGGATGCCGCCGAAGAAGTCGAGGTACCGGTTGCCCTCGGCGTCCCAGACGTGGCGGCCTTCGCCGTGGGTGATCTCCAGCGGGTCCTCGTAGTACAGGGCGAGCCAGTCCGGCATGACGGCGCGGTGGCGTCCCAGCAGGTCCTTGGTCACGGCTGCACCAGCCCTTCGTAGGCGTCGGGGCGGCGGTCGCGGTAGAAGGCCCACTGCTGCCGCACCTCTTCGATGAGGTCGAAGTCGAGGTCGCGGACGACCAGTTCCTCGGTCTTGTCGTTGGCGATCTCACCGACGAACTGGCCGCGCGGGTCGACGAAGTACGACGTCCCGTAGAAGTCGTTGTCGCCGTACTCCTCGACGCCGACCCGGTTGATCGCGGCGACGAAGTACTCGTTGGCGACCGCCGCCGCCGGTTGCTCCAGGCGCCAGAGGTAGGAGGACAGGCCGCGGTGGGTGGCTGAGGGGTTGTAGACGAGCTGGGCGCCGTTGAGGCCGAGTTGGCGCCAGCCCTCCGGGAAGTGCCGGTCGTAGCAGATGTAGACGCCCACCTTGCCTACGGCCGTGTCGAAGACGGGCCAGCCGAGGTTCCCCGGCTTGAAGTAGTACTTCTCCCAGAAGCCCTTGACCTGCGGGATGTGGTGCTTGCGGTACTTGCCGAGGAAGGTGCCGTCGGCGTCGATCACGGCCGCGGTGTTGTAGTAGAAGCCGGACTGCTCGACCTCGAAGACCGGTACGACGACGACCATGCCGGTCTCGCGGGCGAGCTCCTGCATACGGCGCACGGTCGGCCCGTCGGGGACCGGCTCGGCCCAGCGGTAGTGCTCGGGCTCCTGGACCTGGCAGAAGTAGGGGGCGTTGAAGACCTCCTGGAAGCCGATGATCTTCGCGCCCTGTCGAGCCGCCTCGCGGGCGTGCTCCTCGTGTTTCGCCACCATGGACTCGGTGTCGCCGGTCCAGGTGGCCTGGACCAGGGCGGCACGAACGACGTTGGCCATGAGCTGCTCCTTCGACGGGACGTCAGAGCCTCTACGCCCGTAGAGGGGGGCCGTAGAGGCTTGAAAGTAAGCCCCCGAAACAGCCTTGCCAAGACCATCGTCGTTAACCCGCTGAGTCGATCACGTTTCACACTCCAGTGGGTGACGGACGGGGCCGGTGGGACGGATGCGGCAGCCGTGGTCAGGCGGTGAAGCCCGCCACCCGAAGGGCGTGGACGAGGTCCCAGCGGCGCTCGTCGGAGACGCCCCGCGCGGCCTCCAGCAGGAGTGGTACGAGCGTCTTCGGGTCGGGTGCGGCGCTGCGGGCGGCTTCCTCGGGGGTGCGCACGCTGACGTAGGCGGCGAGCAGCGCGCGGACCTCACGCTCCCGGCCCTCGCCGACCAGCGCCGCCACGGCCTGCCCTATCTCGGTCGCGGGCCGGGCCACGCCCTGCCGCAGGATCTGCTCCCCGTCCTCGGCGCGCCCGGCCGCGGTCAGCGCGTCGGCGGCGGCGACGAGCCGCTCGGCCGGCAGCGAGGCGGCCTCCCACAGCAGGGTCGCCCAGTCGGCACCGAGTCCGGCCTGCTCCATGGCGGCCGCGAGCGCGGGAAAGCGGGCGGAGGACCAGTACGCGGCCTCCACGAGCAACGCGTGCGCCTCACCGCTGCGGCCCTCGGCACGCAGCCGGACCAGCGCCTCCACGGTCCGGGCGACCGCCTTTCGGTCCGCCTCGCCCATCGGCTCGGTCTGCGGCTGCGGGGCGACCTCCGGCGCATCGGCGGCGGCCCCGGCGAACCGGGCACCGCGCGGGGTGCGGCGCGGGGCGGCCGGTTGGGCGGGGAGGGTCGGCGCGGCCGTCGGCGGTACGACGATGGGGGCGGCCTCCTCCTCGACGAGCCCGGCGAACCGGGCGCCGCCTCGGCGGCGCTTGCGCTTCTTGGGGTCGGGGCCGGCGGTGTCCGCGGGCGCCTGGGCGGGGGCGGGGTGTGCGTCCGCCCAGGCGGGAGATGCGGGGGCTCGGGCCGGGGTGGCCCGGTCGGCGGGCTGCCGGGGGTGGACCACGTCGGCGCCCCTGTGGTGGGCGTCCGGCCGGGCGGGGCGTGCGTCCAGGCCGGCCATGCGTTCCCGGAGCTCGGCGCAGCGGGCGGTTGCCCGTTCGTGGTCGTCGCGGGCCCAGGCGAGGTCGAGGCGGATGGCGTCGACCTGCTCCCGGGTGGTGGCGGAGGCGAGCAACCGGCCCAGTTCCGCGTGCCGTTCGGCGGCGTACCGCTGTTCGCGGAGCATGACGTCGAGCCGGTCCCCGAGGACGTTGCGGGCGTCCGGCCGGGCGTCGTACGCGGCGAGGGCGGCGGCGTGCAGGGCACGGGCCCGCTCGGTCTCGGGGTCGGCGCCGCCGGGGCCGTACTGGGCGGCGAGGTCGTGCAGGAGGGCCTCGACCACGTCCCAGGGCGGCACCTCGCGGCCGTCGAGGCAGGCCTGCATACCGTCCGGATCGCGCTGCCAGAACACGGCGCACCAGCCGCCGCCCTGGTCCAGGCGCGCCAGAAGGCCGTCCAGGTAGTCCACGAACTCCCGTACTTGAGCCGGGAGTTGTTCCAGTGACATCGCCCACTCCCGCCAGACCGGATCACTCCGGTCCGCTAGGCAACACCAGCGATGTTACGAACGCGCTACGGGGAGTTTTCCTCTTGAACGCAGAGTACGCCGGGCCTGCCGGAACGTGACGTGCGAACCCGTCAGGCGGCTGTGCCGACGACCGGTGAGCACCGCCCGGCCAGTGCGTCCATGGACAGGCCGAGAGCGTGCGCGAGGGCGGCGACCGTGAAGAAGGCCGGGGTCGGCGCCCGCCCGGTCTCGATCTTGCGCAGTGTCTCCGCGGAGATGCCGGCGCTCGCGGCGACCTCCACCATGCTGCGTTCGCCGCGGGCCTCGCGCAGCAACCGGCCGAGCCGCTCGCCGCGTTCACGCTCTTCGGGGGTGAGAGGAGTGCGCACCATGGCGCCCATTCTAATACCGCCCCGTCACCCCCTATTCAAATACCGGTATAATAATTGGCATGGTTGAGCTGAAGACAGACACGTCGATCGACGCGATGCACGCGGCCGGGCAGGTCGTGGGGCAGGCCCTCACGGCGGTGCGAAAGGCCGCCGACGTGGGGGTTTCCCTGCTGGAGCTGGACGAGGTGGCGCGGGAGGTCCTGCGCGCGGCGGGGGCGTCCTCCCCCTTCCTCGGCTACCGCCCCTCCTTCGCACCCGTCCCCTTCCCCGCGGTCATCTGCGCCTCGGTGAACGACGCGATCGTGCACGGCATCCCGACCGGGCGGCGGCTGCGCGACGGCGACCTGGTCTCCATCGACTGCGGCGCCGAACTGGACGGCTGGGTGGGCGACTCGGCGATCAGCTTCACGGTGGGCAGGACGCGCCCGGCCGACGTACGGCTGATCGAGACGGCGGAGCGGGCACTGAAGGCGGGCATCGGGGCGGCCGTGGTCGGCAATCGCATCGGCGACATCGCGCACGCCGTCGGCTCGGTGTGCCGGGCCGCCGGATACGGCGTACCGGACGGCTTCGGCGGGCACGGCATCGGCCGCCGTATGCACGAGGACCCGCCGGTGCCGAACGAAGGGCGCCCCGGGCATGGACCGCGCCTGCGGCACGGCATGGTGATCGCCATCGAGCCGATGCTCATCGGCGGCGGCACGGACGGCTACCACGCGGCCCCGGACGGCTGGACCCTGCGCACGAACGACGGCTCCAGGGCGGCGCACGTCGAGCACACGGTGGCGATCACCGACGCGGGACCGCGCGTTCTCACCGCCCGGCAAGCCCTCTGATCACGCCGCACGCCGGGCCGCCGCCGCCTGGGTGGTGTGCGGCGACGACCTTGGTGTGCGCCCCGGCGGCTCCCCTCCCCCGGTCGTCGTGCGCAGCGGACGCGCCCCCGGAAGGACACAGCCGAGAACGTTTCTTCGCACATGCGCACGGCAAACCACCGCACGATGCGAGGCCCCGTGCCAGGCAGTTGCGCGCTGCCCCCAGGCCAGAGACATCCGCCTTTTCGTACCGTCATACTTTCGTGCCGCCCCTTGCCCCGCCCTCACGTTTCATCGCTAGCTGGTGCTGCGCCCGTTCCCCGCCCTGGGGTCCGGGTCGACACCGCAGTGAGTGAGGAGAAGTCATGAAGAAGGCGTACGAGGCACCGACGCTCGTCCGGCTCGGTTCGTTCCGCAAGGAGACGGGGCTCCTGGGCAAGCACGGCAACGACCGGCTGATCCTGAGCAAGAACTGACGGGCGACGGTACTGACCCGACGTCATGACTGAACTGCACGAAAGTGCGGGGACGGGCCTCGGCGACGCGGACTTCACGGTCTTCACCGACCGTGCGGACGCGGCCGCCGTGGCCCGCTCCTTCGCCCAGCCCGGTCTCCGCACCCTCACCCACCCTTCGGGCCGGCCCTGGCTGGTCGGCCGCTGGCACGACGCGGACATCGTCACGGCGAGCGCCGGTGGCGCCGCGCTGGCCGTCATCGGCTGCTGCCCGGTCACGGCGGACGAACTGCTGCGCAGGGCCGCGCGGCTCAGGGACCTCGCGGAGCTCGACACCCTGGCCCGCTCCCTCCCCGGCAGCTTCCACCTCGTCGCCGCCCTCGACGGTCAGGTCCGGGTGCAGGGCACCGCCTCAGGACTGCGGCTGGTCTTCCACGCGGAGATCGACGGCGTACGGGTGGCGGCCACCCGGGCCGACACGCTGGCCGCCGCCCTCGGCCTCGACCCCGATCCGCGGGAACTGGCCGTGCGGCTGCTGTGGCCGGCCCCCTACCCCCTGTTCGAGAACTCCCTGTGGCGCGCGGTCACCGCCGTGCCCCCGCAGGACGCCGTGATCGTCGCGGCGGACGGCCGCTCCGTGCGGCACACCCGCTGGTGGACACCCCCGGCCCCGGTCCGGTCCCTCGCCGAGGGGGCACCCGTGATCCGGGAAACGCTGAAGGAGGCCGTGGACGCACGGACCCGGCAGGGCGGCGTGGTCAGCTGCGACCTGTCCGGCGGACTGGACTCCACATCGATCTGCTTCCTCGCCGACCGCTCCCCCGCCCGCGTGGTGGCCAGCACCTGGCCGGGCCGCGATCCGGCGGACACCGACCTGCACTGGGCGGAACAGGCCGCGCGGCACCTCCCGGACGTCGAGCACGTCATCTGGGACGCGGACGCCTCACCGCTGGTCTACGACGACCTCCTCGACATCGACGACCTCCTCGACGAGCCCACCATCGGCGTCATGGACCGCTCCCGGGTCCTGCACCACCTGCCGGCCCTGGCCGCACGCGGCAGCCGGGTGCACCTGACCGGCATCGGCGGCGACCACGTGGCCTGGTGCTCCGAGGCCTACTACCACCGGCTGCTGCGCACCCGTCCGCTGTTCGCTGTGCGGCAGCTGCGCGGCTTCCGGGCCCTGTGGCAGTGGCCGCTCGGCGGCACGGCCCGCGCCCTCGCGGACTCCCGGCCGTACGGGAGGTGGCTCGCCGACGCGGCGGGCGACCTGCGCGATCCGTCGCCCTCGTCCGTGGCCTCGGGGCTCGGCTGGGCCATGGCCCCGCGGCTGTTCGGCTGGGTGACCGCCGACGCCGAGCGGCTGGCGCGCCGGGCACTGCTCGACGCCGCGGCCACCGCGGCACCCCTGCACCCGGACCGGGGGATGCACGCGGACCTGGAGCAGATCCGCTCGACCACGCGGGTCATCCGCCAGTGGGACCACATGGCGGCTCGCGCCGGTCTGCCGATGGCCTCCCCCTTCCTCGACGACCGCGTCATCGAGGCGTGTCTGGCCGTACGCCCCGGCGAGCGCGTCACCCCGTGGGCGTACAAGCCGGTGCTGACCGCCGCCATGAGCGGGCTGGTGCCCGAGGCGTGCCTGCGTCGCACCACCAAGGCCGCGGCCTCCATGGACGCCGCCAACGGATTGCGCGACCACCGGGCCGACCTGCTGGCGCTGTGGGAGGACTCCCGGCTGGCACAGCTGGGCCTGGTGGACGGCGCCGAGCTGCGCCGCCTCGCCCTGCGGCCCGCCTCGCTGGGCCTGTCCGAAGCCGTCCTCTACTCCACCATCGCCGCCGAGGTGTGGCTGCGCGGGCTGTCCCGCAGCCGTGCCCGCACCCACTGAGAACCCCCGCCGCGTCAGAAAGGCGAGCGCATGCCCTTGCGGTTCGACGCACACATCTCCACGGCCGAGACCGACTACGGCACCGTCCTGCTGGACGAACGTGCCGGCACCTACTGGGAGTTGAACCCGACGGCCACACTGGTGGTCCGCACCCTGCTCGACGGTGGCGAGGAGGCGGACGCGGCCGCCGCCCTGGTCCGCGAGTTCGACATCGACCGGGCGCAGGCCCAGCAGGACGTCGAGGCGCTCGTCGGGCACCTGCGTGAGGCGGGGCTGGCGTCATGACGACACCCAGCGCGCTGGAACGCCCCACCGGTGTGCCGTTCGGCCGCCGCCTGGCCGCCCGCCTCGTGCTACTCCCGGCCGTCGCGCTCGCCCTGCTGCCGCCCCGCCGCATCCGCGCCGTCCTCGGTGTCCTGCGCCGCGGGGCCGCGCCGGCCACCACCGCGCAGGCCCAGGCCGGACGGGACGCCATGTGCGCGGTCAGCCTGCGCTGCACCGGGCCGAAGGGGTGCCTGCCGCGTTCTCTGGGGGCCGCGCTGCTGTGCCGGCTCCAGGGAACGTGGCCGACGTGGTGCACCGGGGTCCGGGTGGTGCCGCCCTTCACCGCGCACGCCTGGATCGAGGTGGCGGGCCGCCCCGTCGGCGAGGACGTGCCGGACGGCTACTTCGCCCGGCTGGTGGCCGTGGAGCCGGCCGAGCGATGAGGGGCGGTACGGCCACGGAGACCGAGCCGGCGGCCGGCACGGCGGCCGAGGACGGCGGGCGGGAGGCCCACGGCGAGGACAGATCGACCCGTGCGGCGGTGGTCACCTTGTTCCGGCTCACCGCCGGGCACCGGACCGCCGTCACCGTGGCGGGCGTGCTGACGCTGGCCGGCTCCGCCCTGGGGCTGGCGCAGCCCCTGGTGGCCCGGCAAGCGGTGGACGCGAGCGGGCGCGGCCAGGTCGTCTGGCCGCTGCTGGCGCTCCTCGGCGTGCTGTTCCTGGTCGAGGCGGCCATCGGGTCGGCGGGATGCTTCCTGCTGGAGCGGATGGGCGAGGGTGTCGTACGCCAGCTGCGGATCGGCCTGGTAGGACGTCTGCTCCGGCTGGAGATGCGGGAGTACGACCGCCACCGGGGCGGCGACCTCGTCTCCCGGGTCACCTCCGACACCATCCTGCTGCGCGAGGTCGTCTCGCAGGCCCTCGTCGACCTGGTGACCGGAAGCATCGTCGCCGCCGGAGCGCTGATCCTGATGGCGTGGCTCGACCCGCTGCTGCTGCTTCTGGTGGTGACCACCGTGGCCGTGGCGGCCGCCGTGGTCACCTCCCTGCTCCAGGGCATCCGGCGCGCCTCCGAACGCATGCAGGACTCGGTCGGCGCCGTCGCCGCGGATCTGGAACGGGCCCTGGGCGCCCTGCCCATGGTCCGGGTGCACCGCGCCGAGGAGCGGGAGGCGGCCAGGATCGGAGCCCGGATCGAGGACGCCTACGACGCGGGCGTACGGACCGCGAAGCTGGCGTCCGTCATGAGTCCCGCCGTCGAACTCGCCGTGCAGGGCTCCTTCCTGGTCGTCCTGGTCGTCGGGGGCCTGCGCGTCAGCGGCAGCTCCGGCTCCCTCGGGGACCTGGTCGCGTTCCTGCTGTACGCCTCGTACCTCGTCCTGCCGCTGTCCTCGGTGTTCCACGCGGTGGGCCTCATCCAGCGCGGCATGGGTGCCTACCGGCGTGTCGACCAGGCGCTGCGCCTCCCCGTGGAACGTACGGGGCCGTCTCTCCCCCGGGTCGGCCGGCCCGTACCGTCCGCCCCGGCCGACCCGCCCGCGCTCGCGCTGGAGGACGTCCGGTTCGGCTACGCCCCGGGCCGGCCGGTGCTGTCCGGGGTGTCGTTCACCGTCCCGCACCGTCGGCACGTCGCCCTGGTGGGTCCCTCGGGGGCCGGCAAGAGCACCGTGTTCGCGCTGATCGCGGGGTTCTACGAACCGGACGCGGGCGCCGTGCTGTTCGACGGCCGGCCCGCGGCGGAACTCGGCCGTGACGCCTGCCGCCGGCGCATCGCCGTGGTGGCCCAGAACACTCATGTCGTCCACGGCACCCTGCGGGAGAACATCACCTACGCCGTGCCCGACGCCCCGGAGGCAGAGGTGCGGCGGGTCCTCGCGCTCGCCCGTCTGGAGGAACTCGTCGAGCGGCTGCCCGGTGGTCTGGACGCCGTCGTCGGCGAACGCGGCAGCACCCTTTCGGGCGGCGAACGCCAACGCGTCGCCCTGGCCCGTGCCTTGCTCGCCCGTCCCGGGCTGCTCCTGCTGGACGAGCCGACCTCCCACCTCGACGCGATCAACGAGGCGGCGCTGACCACGGTGATGAAGGACGTCGCCCAGGAATGCGCCCTGCTGGTCATCGCCCACCGCCTGTCCACCGTGCAGCACGCCGACCACATCGTCGTGCTCCACGAGGGCCGTACCGCCGCCTGCGGACGCCACGAGGACCTGCTGGCCCGCGACCCCCTCTACCGGGAACTGGCCACCAGCCAGATGCTGCGCCCCGGCGGCCCGTCCGCCCCCGGCGAAGGGCGCCGCGCGAACGGCTGAGCGCGAACCGCCGAGGAGGACACCCCGGAGCACGCCCTGCCACACTCACCTGGCCGCGGCATGTGGTGGCGGGAGGCCGCGGCCCCGCGCGTCCCTGCACATGCCCCCTGGGCGAGAACGTGCCATCGTTGCATGAGCGAGTCCGAACCGGGTTACCCGACTCCGGCACGTCGATCAGCGAGGGCGACCCTGCCCGCGCAGGGACGCCGGATGGGAACGCCATGACCAGCGGCTTCAGTGGTCCGGAGGACTACGACCCCTTCGGAGAATTCCTCGCCCGTTTCTTCGGCGGACCGCGTCCCGGTCCCCGCCAGATCGACATCGGCCGGCTGCTCAGTCAACCGGCGCGGGAGCTGGTGCGCGGGGCCGCCCAGTACGCCGCCGAGCACGGCAGCCGCGATCTGGACACCCAGCATCTGCTGCGGGCCGCGCTGTCCTCGGAGCCGACCCGGAGCCTGCTCAGCCGGGCCGGCGCGGACCCGGACTCGCTGGCGACGGAGATCGACGAGCGGTCGGGCCCGGTCCAGCACCCGCCAGGTGAGGCCCCGCCCCCCACGTCGCTGTCCCTGACGCCGGCCGCCAAGCGCGCCCTGCTGGACGCGCACGACCTGGCGAGGGCGCGGGGCGCCGGTTACATCGGCCCGGAGCACGTGCTCAGCGCCCTCGCCGCGAACCCCGACTCCGCGGCGGGCCACATCCTGAACGCGGCCCGCTTCGCGCCCTCCGGCATGCCCTCCGAGGCACAGGACAGTACCCAGCAGCGTCCGGGCACCGACCAGCGGCCCCGTGTCGACGGCGGCACGCCCACCCTCGACAAGTACGGCCGCGACCTCACCGACCTCGCCCGCCGGGGCCGGATCGACCCGGTCATCGGCCGGGAGGAGGAGATCGAGCAGACCGTCGAGGTGCTCTCGCGGCGCGGCAAGAACAACCCGGTGCTGATCGGTGACGCGGGCGTCGGCAAGACGGCGGTCGTGGAGGGCCTGGCCCAGCGGATCGCCGACGCCGACGTGCCCGACGTGCTCAGCGGCCGCAGGGTCGTCGCGCTGGACCTGACGGGCGTGGTGGCGGGTACCCGCTACCGGGGCGACTTCGAGGAGCGGCTCAACAACATCGTCGGCGAGATCCGCTCGCACTCCGACCAACTGATCGTCTTCATCGACGAGTTGCACACCGTCGTGGGCGCCGGAGGCGGTGGCGAGGGCGGCTCCATGGACGCCGGGAACATCCTGAAGCCGGCCCTCGCGCGCGGCGAGCTGCACATCGTCGGAGCGACCACCCTGGAGGAGTACCGCAGGATCGAGAAGGACGCGGCGCTCTCCCGCCGCTTCCAGCCGATCCTCGTCCCCGAGCCCACCCCCGCGGACGCCATCGAGATCCTGCGCGGCCTGCGCGATCGTTACGAGGCCCACCACCAGGTCCGCTACACCGACGAGGCGCTGGTCGCCGCCGTGGAGCTGTCCGACCGCTATCTCACCGACCGCCGCCTGCCGGACAAGGCGATCGACCTGATCGACCAGGCGGGCGCCCGGGTCCGGCTGCGGGCGCGGACCAAGGGCACCGACGTACGGGCCATGGAGCGCGAGGTCGAGCAGCTGTACCGGGACAAGGACCAGGCGGTCGCCGACGAGAGCTACGAGCAGGCGACGCAACTGCGGGACCGTATCGTCGAGTTGCGCAAGCGCATCGCGGAGGCGTCGGACACCGAGGAGGTCGACGAGGGCCAGCACCTGGAGGTCACCGCCGAGGCGATCGCGGAGGTCGTGTCGCGGCAGACCGGTATACCGGTGAGCAGCCTCACCGAGGAGGAGAAGGACCGGCTGCTGGGCCTGGAGGAGCATCTGCACCAGCGGGTCATCGGCCAGGACGAGGCCGTGCGCGTGGTCTCCGACGCGGTGCTGCGCTCGCGTGCCGGACTGGCGAGCCCGCATCGCCCGATCGGCAGCTTCCTCTTCCTCGGTCCGACCGGTGTCGGCAAGACCGAGCTGGCGCGGGCGCTCGCCGAGGCGCTGTTCGGCAGCGAGGAGCGGATGGTCCGGCTGGACATGAGCGAGTACCAGGAGCGGCACACCGTGAGCCGTCTGGTCGGCGCCCCGCCCGGTTACGTCGGGCACGAGGAGGCCGGACAGCTCACGGAGGTCGTGCGCCGTCACCCGTATGCGCTGTTGCTGCTCGACGAGGTCGAGAAGGCGCACCCGGACGTCTTCAACATCCTGCTGCAGGTCCTGGACGACGGCCGGCTGACCGACTCCCAGGGGCGGACGGTCGACTTCACCAACACGGTCATCGTGATGACCAGCAACCTGGGCTCCGAGGCGATCAGCCGGGGCGGCTCGGGGATCGGCTTCGGCGCGGGGGACGCGGTGGCCGACGAGGAGGCACGGCGCGAACGGATCCTGCGGCCGCTGCGCGAGCACTTCCGGCCCGAGTTCCTCAACCGTATCGACGAGATCGTCGTCTTCCAGCAGCTCACGCACGAGCAGTTGGAGCGCATCACCAACCTGCTGCTCGACCAGACCCGCGGTCTGCTCCGGGCCCAGGGCGTCTCGGTCGAGTTCACGGGCTCGGCCGTGGACTGGCTCTCCGAGCGCGGCTACCAGCCGGAGTACGGCGCCCGCCCGCTGCGTCGCACCATCCAGAAGGAGGTCGACAACCAGCTCTCCCGGCTGCTCCTGGACGGCCGGATCGGCGAGGGCGGCCGGGTGACGGTGGATGTGGAGGACGGGCGGCTCGCCTTCCGTACGGAAGAGCTGCCGCCCGCCCCCGAGTTGTGACGCCTGCCGTGCGGGTCGGTGCTACGACGCCGGCCGCACGACCATCGCCGAGCCGCCGCCCCGCCGTACCGTCTCGGCGGCGGCCAGCCACTTCCCGTTCGGCAGCCGCTGCACCCCGGTCGCGGCGCCGATCTCCGGGTTCTGCCGGAACCCGTGCCCGATCGCTTCCAGCTCGGCCCGCAGCGGGCTGTTCCACAGGCCCGGTTCGAGTTCCGTGGTGGTCTGGTTGCGCTGGCTGGCGCGCGGTGCGGCGATCGCGTCGACCAGCGGCAGACCCCGGTCGAGGAACCCGGTCAGGGTCTGCAGCACGGTGGTGATGATGGTGGCGCCACCGGGCGAGCCGAGTGCCACCACGGGCTTGCCGTGCCTGTCGAGCACGATCGTCGGTGACATCGACGAGCGCGGGCGCTTGCCCGGGCCCGGCAGGTTCGGGTCGTGCACGGCGGGGCTCGCCGGGGTGAAGGAGAAGTCCGTCAGCTCGTTGTTGAGGATGAAGCCACGGCCCGGGACGGTGATGCCGCTGCCGCCGGTCTGCTCGATGGTGAGGGTGTAGGAGACGACGTTGCCCCACTTGTCGGCGACCGTGAGGTGGGTCGTGCTGTCGCCCTCGTAGGTGGTCGGGGCCGCCGTGCCGCTCGCGTCGCAGGCGGCCGGGTTGCGCGGGTCGCCCGGGGCGACGGGGCTGGTCAGCACCGCGTCGTCCTTGATCAGACACGCGCGGGAGTCGGCGTAGCGCTGCGACAGCAGTTCCTTCGTCGGTACGTCCTCGAAGGCCGGGTCGCCGACCCAGCGGCCCCGGTCGGCGAAGGCGATGCGGCTGGCCTCGATGGAGCGGTGCAGGTACTGGGCCTTGGTGGCCTTCGACAGGTCCGTGCGCTCCAGGATGTTGAGGGCCTCGCCGACCGTGGTACCGCCGGAGGAGGAGGGCGCCATGGAGTAGACGCCGAGACCGCGGTACGAGGTCCGGGTGGGCGCCTGCGACTTGACGCGGTAGGCGGCCAGGTCACGGGCGGACAGGTCGCCGGGGCGGGCGTTCCAGCCGGAACCCGGGTCGACGGGCGGCTTGTTGACCGTGTCGACGATGTCCTGGGCGAGGTCGCCCCGGTAGAGGGTGTCCACGCCCTTCCTCGCCAGCTCGGCGTAGGTGCGGGCGAGGTCGGGGTTCTTGAAGGTGGAGCCGACGACGGGGAGCGCCCCGTTCGGCAGGAACAGCTCCGCCGTGTCCGGGAAGTAGCGGAACCGGGTCTCGTTGGCGGCGGTCTGCGCCCGGAAGGTCTCGTCGACGACGAACCCGTCCCGTGCGAGCCGTTCGGCGGGCTTCAGCAGGGTGTCGAGCCGCCTGCTCCCCCATTTGTCCAGCGCCTTCTGCCAGGTGGCGGGCGTGCCGGGGGTCCCGACGCTCAGACCGCTGCTGACGGCCTCGGCGAACGGGACCGCCTTGTCGTTCTCCACGAACAGATCGGAGCCGGCGCTCAGCGGTGCGGTCTCGCGGCCGTCGAGGGTCTGCACCGTACGGGACTTCGCGTCGTAGTGGACGAAGTAGCCGCCTCCGCCGATGCCGGCGGAGTAGGGCTCGGTGACGCCGAGCGCGGCCGCGGTCGCCACGGCGGCGTCGACGGCGTTGCCGCCGTTGCGCAGGACCTCGATGCCGGCCGCGGAGGCGTCCGGGTCGACGCTCGACACCGCGCCGCCGTAGCCGACGGCCACCGGCACCTTCTGCACACTGCCGGTGGGGGAACCCGGCGGCGCCGCCGCCCCCACCGAGACCACGGCGGCCGAGACCACCAGGACCGACAGTTTCCGCGCGACAGGGCGACGCATCCGCACCTCCAGTCAGGAACCGTTCGCGCAGCCTATTCGATCGGCATGCCCCCGTCAGCCCGGCCACGCCAGACCGTTGTCGAACACGGGTTTGCGTTCGCCCGCTACCATGCGCGCCCATGAATGACGACGTGCGCAACATCGTGCTGGGCGTGGTCGCGGCGGGCATCAGCGCCGCGCTGGGCTGGCTCGCCCGTACCTATCTGTGGCGGCGCAAGCTCCGCCGCAAGCAGGCGTTCCTGGGGCTGCCGCAGAACTCGGAGTCGCTGCTCGTCGTCAACCGCGACCCGGCCACCTCCGAACCGGCCGTCCACCGGTTCGACGTGTTCGCCCTGCTGGAACTCGCCGCCCTGATCAAGGACTGCGGGGCGCACCTGCAGATGGTGACCCAGGACAACGTCCAGCAGGGCTTCGGCGAGCGCACCGAGTTCTGCGTCGGCGGCCCCGGCTCCAACCGGCGGATGCTCGCCCACATGGCCGCGATGCTGCCCGGGGTGCGCGTGAACATCGACCCGGAACCGGGCCCGGACCGGGGCGCGTTCCGGATCGGCGGCGAGCACTACCGGATGGAGCCCGGCGTGACGGAGTACGTCCTGCTGGCCCGTCTCACCGCGGGCGAGCGCCGCGAGGCCCGGCCGGTGTTCCTCTTCTGCGGGCAGCGCGCGATCACCAATCAGGCCGCGACCCGCTATCTCGCCCGCAACCACGAACGGCTGGCCCGCAAGCACGGCACCAAGTCGTTCGTCCTGCTGCTGAAGGTCGTCAACTCGCAGGCGTACGGCCCGGACGTGGTCGAGCTGGTCGCGGACGTCACCCGGGCCGCGCAGGCTCCGCTGCCGGCCGCGGAGGCGGTTCCCGCACGGAACTCACACCGCGCCCCCTGAATTCATTCACACCCCAACAATCGTTACTCCCACGTAACTTACCGACGGGTTACTTGCGGTAAGGAGTCACGGTTACCGTTCGGTCACTTTGCATTGACACGAGTGAGGAGTGACCGTGGGAACCCAACGCAAGGCCCTGCGTACGACCGCCGTGGGCGCCGTCTCCGCGACCATGGTCGCCGGCGCCCTCGGGTTCGCCCCCACCGCCCAGGCGGCCATCGACAGCGTGCGGTTCGTCGACATCACCGGCGACGGCGGCACCGTCCTCAAGGCGAACGTCATCACTCCGGCCGGCGCCGACGGCTCCCGCCGCTACCCGCTGCTCGTGCTGCCCACGAGTTGGGGCCTGCCCCAGGTCGAGTACGTCGCCCAGGCACAGAAACTCGCGAACTCGGGCTATGTGGTCGTCAGTTACAACGTGCGCGGCTTCTGGCAGTCGGGCGGCGAGATAGAAGTGGCGGGCCCGCCCGACACAGCCGACGCGTCCAAGGTCATCGACTGGGCACTCGCCAACACCCCGGCCGACGCGGGCCGCATCGGCATGGCGGGCGTCTCGTACGGCGCCGGGATCAGCCTGCTGACCGCCGCGCACGACAAACGGGTCAGGGCGGTCGCCGCCCTCAGCGGCTGGGCCGACCTCATCGACTCGATCTACTCCGGCCGCACCCAGCACGTCCAGGCCGGTGCGCTGCTGGACGGCGCGAGCGTGGTCACCGGCCGGCAGAGCGCCGAACTCCGGCAGATCTTCGACAACTTCTACGCCTCCAACCTGTCCAAGGAACAGGACATGATCAACTGGGGGAAGAAACGTTCGGTCGCTACGTACGTGGACCAACTGAACAAGTACGGCACCGCGGTCATGATGGCCAACGCCTGGGGCGACACGGTCTTCCCGCCCAACCAGTACGCGGACTTCTACGAGAAGCTGACCGGTCCCAAGCGCCTGGAGTTCCGGCCCGGTGACCACGCCACCGCCGAGCTGACCGGCCTGTTCGGACTGCCCAACGACGTGTGGAAGGACACCGAGCGCTGGTTCGACCACTACCTCAAGGGCGAGGCCAACGGCATCGACCGCGAGCTGCCCGTCCGGCTCAAGTCCCGCTCCACGGGCGGTTACGAGGGCTACCCGGACTGGAAGTCGGTCGCCGCGACGAACAGGAAGATCGCCCTCGACGGCACGACCACGATCCGCACGAACGTCAACTCCGGCGCCGACGGGGGGATCGTCTTCCTGTCCAGCATCCTCGACCAGGTGGCCCAGCTGCCCCCGATGGCGTCGATCCCGCTGCTCCCGCGCCGGTGGGCGGCCGTCTGGCAGTCGGAGAAGTACCCGACGACCCAACGCGTACGGGGCACGGCGAGATTGCACACGACCGTCACCCCGACCGAGGAGAGCGGCACCCTCGTCGCCTACCTCTACGACGTGGGCCCGCTCGGCCTCGGCAAGTTGGTCAGCAACGCGCCGTACACCTTCCACGGACGAACGCCCGGCCAGCCGTTCGGCGTCGACCTGGAGCTGTTCTCCACGGCCTACGACGTCCCGGCGGGCCACCGGCTCGCCCTGGTCGTCGACACGGTCGACCCCCTCTACATCGAGCACAACCCGTCCGGCGCGCGGCTGACCTTCTCCTCACCGGCGAACGACCCGTCGTACGTGTCGATTCCACTGCGCGAGCAGTGATCTCCGGCCGGCGCCGGGCGGGTATGGCTCTATGACTGCTGCCCCCTGCTGCCCCTGGGTCCAGGGGCCGTGGGGGGATCCCCACCCGGCAGCAGCGTCCCTGGTCGCGGCCGGGGCCACCTCCACGGCCTTGGGGACGGACGGAACATCGTAGTCGAGGTCGTGCCCGGCGCGGATTCCGGTGCGGGAAACCCCGTTCGTCTCGGCACGGGTCGCGCTCCCCGCTCAGTGGTGGAGGATCTTCGACAGGAAGTCCTTGGCACGCTCACTGCTGGGGTTGGTGAAGAACTCGTCGGGGGTGCGGTCCTCCACGATACGGCCGTCGGCCATGAACACGACGCGGTTGGCGGCCGAGCGGGCGAAGCCCATCTCATGGGTGACGACGATCATCGTCATTCCGTCGCGGGCGAGTTGCCGCATCACCTCCAGGACCTCGTTGATCATCTCGGGGTCGAGTGCGGAGGTCGGCTCGTCGAAGAGCATCACCTTGGGCTCCATGGCCAGGGCACGCGCGATGGCCACGCGCTGCTGCTGGCCGCCGGAGAGCTGCGCCGGGTACTTGTCCGCCTGGTCGGCCACGCCGACGCGTTCGAGGAGTTCGCGGGAGCGCCGGTCGGCGTCCTCCTTCTTGCGTCCGCGGACCTTGACCTGGCCCAGCGAGACGTTCTGCAGGACCGTCTTGTGGGCGAAGAGATTGAAGGACTGGAAGACCATGCCGACTTCGGCGCGCAGCCGCGCGAGCCCTTTGCCCTCGTCGGGCAGCGGCTGTCCGTCGAGCAGGATGGTGCCGGACTGGACCGGCTCCAGCCGGTTGATGGCCCGGCACAGCGTCGACTTCCCCGACCCCGACGGGCCGATGACCACCACCACCTCCCCCCTGCCGACGGTGAGGTCGATGTCCTGAAGGACATGCAGGTCCCCGAAGTACTTGTTGACGTCGCGCAGCTCGATCAGTGGATCGCCAGCCATGCCCAGCCCCAGTCATGTTCAGCTGTGTAGCGGTGGCCGCAAACTATCCAGACAAAGATGGACTTAATACCCGACACGCACTTTTCGGGCATAAGCCGTATTTACGCCGAACTTATACGCGCGGCTCACACGGTGCCGCCCGGACGGCTCCACCAGCGCCGTCACGCCTCCGCGACCTCCGCGTACAGCTGCGACAGCTCGGGCACCCCGCTCGTGGCCCACTCCTGCCCCGAGGCCACGACATCGAACTCACGGCCGGAGGCGAGGCGGATGATCGGCTGGCCGTCCGGCCAGATCCTCCAGGCGGCGCCGGGCACGGTGCGCACGATCACGGTGCCGAGGTACAGCCCGGCGTCGTTGCCCAGCCACGGCAGGATCTCCGCGTCGTCGCGCCAGCGCGGCACCAGCTGGTCGAGCGCCTCCAAGGAGGCCGCGGTATCGTCGAGTTGCACCCCCGCCCGGAAAGCGTGGGAGCGCAGCAGTTCGCATTCGGCAAGGAGTTCGGCGATGCCCTCGGGGTCGGGGGCCCCGCGCTTCTCGGGCCGGTCGCCCAGAAAAGGGATCTTCATACCTCCAGCGTGTCATTCGCACGGCCGAACGCACCACAGGCGCGCCAACCGCCGATTCCGGTCGAGTTCACGCCGAGTTCGGGCATGGCTCGTTGACGGGTCACGGGTGCCTCTCTAACTTCACGAGCGTCTTGCGTCTCGTCCGGACGTCACACCCGAACTTGTCATGTGCAGCCGTACGCAGTCCTGAGCAGTCGTGAGCGGGAGGAGTCGGAGTTGCGCCGACGTGTGTGGAGTTCCACGGTCGTTCTCGCTCTCTTCGCGGTCCTGGTGCCGGGAGTCTCCGCACAGGCGGCCCCCGAGCGCAGAGTCGGGCCGCTCCCGCTGGAGCGGCTCTTCGACAACACGGCCGTCAGTGACGACGCCCGGCCCGGCACGGGGAACTTCGACGGGACGGGCGCCTCCCTGTCGGCGCAGGACCTCGCGGCGGCGGGCTGGACGCCCGGCCGCGCGCTGACGGTGCAGGGCGCCAGGCTGACCTGGCCGAACCGTCGTCCGGGCGAGCCGAACAACGTCGTGGCCGCCGGGCAGGACGTACGGGTGCGGGGCCGGGGCGACGCCCTGGCCTTCCTGGTGGCGGGTACGTCGGGCTCCCTCGCGGGCGGCCCGGGAACCGTGTTCTACGCCGACGGCAGCCGCTCCGCGTATCACGTGTCCGCCCCCGACTGGCGCACCGGCCCGCTCGCCACCAAGGCGGTGGCCCTGCCGCACATCAACACGGCCGGCGGTCAACTCGCCTGGCGGACACGGCTGTACGTCGTCACCGTGCCGCTCCTCACCGGACGCGAGGTGGCCGCCGTACGGCTGCCGCACCACCGCGGGCTGCATGTGTTCGCGGTGGCGGTGCGGACGCCCGCCCCCGGCTGGACGGGGAGTTGGACGACGGCGACGGGCGGCTACGCGGCCGTGGGGCCGTGGACCGACCGGACCCTGCGGCTGGTGGTGCACACGTCGGCGGGCGGGCCGCGGGTCCGGCTGCGGTTCGACAACACCTTCGCGGCGGCACCGGTGCGGATCGGGAGCGCCACCGTGGCGGTACAGGCGGCGGGCGCGGCTTCGCGGGGCACGCCGGTCCAGGTGTCCTTCCGGGGTGCGCGGGGCGTCGAGATCCCCGCGGGGGCGCAGGCCTACAGCGATCCGCTCGCCTTCCAGGTGCCCGCGGACACCAGTCTGCTGGTCAGTTTCCATCTGCCCGGGACGGTGCCCGCGGCGCCCGTGCACCGGCTGGCGCAGCAGCGGTCGTACGTGAGCGCTCCGGGCGACCACACGGCGGACGCCTCCGCCGCCTCCTATCCCACGGTCCTGACCAGCTGGCCGCTGCTGACGGGAGTCGACGTGGGCGGCGGACCGGGGTCCGTGGTGCTGCTGGGCGACTCGATCACCGACGGCGACAAGTCCACGGTGGACGCCGACCGGCGCTGGCCCAACGTGCTCGCCACACGACTGCTGAACCAGAGTGCGGTGCCGCGATATGGGGTGCTCAACCAGGGGATTTCCGGCAACCGTGTGGTCTCCGACCGCTATCCCGGGGACGGCGTCTCCACGGACACGGCCGGGGTGAGCGCCCTGTACCGGTTCGACCGGGATGTACTGGCCCAGACCGCCGCGCGTACGGCGGTGGTCTTCGAGGGCGTGAACGATGTGCGCTGGGGCACGACAGCGGAACAGGTGATCGCCGGGCTGCGTGAGATCGCCGACCGCGGGCGTGCACGGGGGCTGCGGATGCTCGCGGCGACGATCCTGCCGTGCGAGGGCGAGGTGCGGTGCACGCCGGCGGTCGACGCCGAGCGCGTCAAGGTCAACCAGTGGATCCGCTCCGGCGCCGGCTTCGACGGCGTGCTCGACTTCGACGCGGTGGTACGGGATCCCGCGCGGCCCTCCCGGATGCTGCCCGCCTACGACAGCGGGGACCATCTGCATCCCGGGGACGAGGGGCTCGCCGCACTCGCCCGGTCGGTGGATCTGCGGGCGCTGGTGCCGTGACACCGGGCGGGCCGGTGTCGTGACGCCGGGCGGGCCGGTGGGAGCGGCCTCCGCTACACGTCCAGGTCGACCACGACCGGCGCGTGGTCCGAGGCGCCCTTGCCCTTGCGCTCCTCACGGTCCACGTAGGAGTCGGTGACCGCCTTGGCGAACGGCTCGTTGCCGTAGACCAGGTCGATGCGCATGCCCCGGTTCTTGGGGAAGCAGAGCTGGCGGTAGTCCCAGTACGTGAACGGCGCGTCGTACTTCAGGGGGCGCGGGACCACGTCGGACAGGCCGGTCTCGCGCAGGGCGGCGAGGGCGGCGCGCTCGGCGGGGGTGACATGGGTGGAGCCCTCGAAGGCGGCGCGGTCGAAGACGTCGTCGTCGGTCGGCGCCACGTTGTAGTCGCCCATCACCGCGAAGGGGCGGCTGCCGCCGGCGTCGCCCGCGACGGCCGCCTTGAGCGCCTCGAACCACTGGAGCTTGTACGCGTAGTGGGGGTGGTCCACCTCACGGCCGTTCGGCACGTACACCGACCAGACGCGGAGCGGGCCGCAGGTCGCGGAGATGGCGCGGGGCTCCACGGAACCGTCGTAGCCCGGGTCGCCGGGCAGCCCCTTGACGACCTCCTTGAGGCCGACTCGGGAGAGCACCGCCACGCCGTTCCACCGGCCGGTGGCGTGCACCGCCGCCTCGTAGCCGAGGTCGCGCAGCGGGTCGAACGGGAACTGCTCCTCGGCGACCTTCGCCTCCTGGAGGCACAGCACGTCGGTGCCGCTGCTCTCCAGCCAGGCGAGGAGCCTCGGCAGGCGGGCGGTGATCGAGTTCACGTTCCAGGTGGCGATGCGCATGTCTCACAACCTACCGGGCGGGACTGACAACCCGGCCCCGCCCGGGGTGGGTCCCCTCACACCTGCGCCGACTCCCCCGGCGTCAGGCGCAGGTGCTCGGAGCCGCCGAGGCCGCCGATCTGGCGGTCGTAGATGGGGCGGGCCAGGTCGGTGAGCAGGGCGTCGTGGATGTCGTAGGCGCGCTGCGGCCTGAGCTCGCGGACGTAGTCGATGACCTCGGAGATCTTGTTCCAGGGAGCCATGACCGGGAGCATCAGCGTCTCCACCGGGTGGTCGGGGACGGTGAGGGCGTCGCCCGGGTGGAACACCTTGCCACCGTCCACGAGATAGCCGACGTTCGTGATGCGCGGGATGTCCGGGTGGATGACGGCGTGCAGTTCGCCGTGGACCTGGACGTCGAAGCCGGCAGCGGTGAAGGTGTCGCCGTGGCCGACCGTGTGCACACGGCCAGGGAAGGCCGACGAGAGCTTCTCCGCGACCGACTTCAGAGTCCAGATCCGGGCGGCCGGGTTGTGCTCCATGGCCGCGCGCAGGCGCGGTTCGTCGAAGTGGTCGGGGTGCTCGTGGGTGACGAGGATCGCGTCCGCGCCGAGCGCGGCGTCCTCCTCGCTGAACCCTCCGGGGTCGAGGACGAGCGTCCGGCCGTCCTTCTCCAGCCGGACGCAGGCGTGCGACATCTTCGTGAGCTTCATGACACCATCCTGCCGCGCCGAGGCTCGCCGCCGAGCCTTCACTCCTCGGGCGTGGTCTCCTCGCGTATGACCTTCTGGGCAACCCTGAACGCACTGTTCGCCGCCGGTACGCCGCAGTAGACGGCGGCCTGGAGCAGCACTTCCTTGATCTCGTTCGGGGTGAGGCCGTTGCGCAGGGCGGCACGGGTGTGGAAGGCGAGTTCGTCCAGGTGGCCGCCCGCGACCAGGGCGGTGAGGGTGACACAGCTGCGGGAGCGCCGGTCGAGGCCCGGTCTGTTCCAGATCTCGCCCCACGCGTAGCGCGTGATGAACTCCTGGAAGTCCCCGGAGAACTCGTCCGCCTGCGCCAGCGCCCGGTCGACGTGCGCGTCCCCGAGCACCTCGCGCCGGACCTTGATCCCGGCGTCGTACGGGTCCTGCGGGCCCGCCGGCTGCGGCACCACGACGGCGGGGGCTATCTCGGCGACCGGCGTGGGCTGCGCGGGCGCGGCGGACAGGACGGGCTTGACGGCGACGGCCGGGACGGCGATCTGGCCGGTGGTGTCGAAGCCGGGCTGCCAGGCGGTGGAGAAGTGCCGGACCAGCAGGTCCGTGACGGCGGCGGGCTGCTCGACCGGCACCAGATGGGAGGCACCGGGGACCACGGCGAGACGGGCGTCCGGTATGCCTGCGACCAGTGTGCGGGCCTCGGCGGGGCCGGTGACCTGGTCGTCCGAACCGACCAGGACGAGGGTGGGCACGGCGACGCCGGCGAGCTGCGGGCGTACGTCGAAGGACGCGAGCGCCTCGCAGGCGGCGATGTAGCAGCCGGGGTCGGTGGTACGCACCATCTGCACGGCCCACTCGGTGATCGCGGGCTGGGCGGCGGCGAAGCCGGTGGTGAACCAGCGGTCCGGCGAGGTGCGGGCGATGGGGTCGAGGCCGTTCGTGCGCACGATCACGCCCCGCTGCCGGAACTCGTCTGCCGTGCCGAAGCGCGGCGAGGCGGCGATCAGGGCGAGCGAGGCGACGCGCTCCGGGCGACGCAGGGCCAGTTCTATACCGAGGGCACCGCCCAGCGCGCAGCCCGCGTAACCGAAGCGCTGCACGCCGAGGCCGTCGAGGGTGGCGAGCAGCCGGTCGGCGAGGTCGGCGACCGAGCCCGCCGGGTAGGCCGGCGCGCCACCGTGTCCCGGCAGGTCGAACCGGAAGACCCGCCACTGCTGGGTCAGCTCCGGTACCTGCCGGTCCCACATGTGCCATGTGGTGCCCAGGGAGGGACCCAAGATCAGGACGGGAGCCTCTTCTGGCCCGTCAAAGCGGTATTGCAGGGTGTTCGACGGTGTCTCACTCACGCGTCAGACCCTCTCACGTCTCACGACTGCCCCTATAACGGAGGCTGCGACTGCACTGGTCTGACCAGGTGGAAGACCTCCCTGGCCGCGTAGCGCTTGAGGGTTCGGACTATCTCGCGCCGGGTTTTGCCCTCCTTGCCGCGGCGTTCGTGGTCGTCCTGGGTACGCGGGTCAACGCGCAGGCGGGTCTGCACGATCCGGGGCAGGACCGCGTTGGCTGACGCTGTGTTGACTCTCGCCCATTCGTGACCGGCATTGACGAACGGCTTGTGGCCCTGCGGAGCATCACCGCGGGCGCGGGGTCGACTCGCCCGACCCGAAATGAAGAACGCCCCTGGCCGGCCGGAGTTCCACGAACCGGAAGGTAGTCCTCGGCCCGACTCCGCCACCGCGTTATCGCTGTCGACGGTCGAACCGCCGCAGTCCGCCACCGTCCGACACTGCCCCGTCACCTGCCTGGCGCCGTCGTACCGGCAGTTCCGCGCACTTTTCCTGCCCTGCCAATGGCTCGTTGGGACACGCGAGACACCGATCGGCTCTGGCCCGCTGACCACTGCGGCAGACGGTCAGAGCCCGGCGTCCCGAAGCCGGGATGCCGGGCCCTTACCGGGGCGCGCGTTCAGGCGGGGCGGATGTTCTCAGCCTGCGGGCCCTTCTGGCCCTGGGTGACGTCGAACTCGACCTTCTGGCCCTCCTGCAGCTCGCGGTAGCCCTGGCTGGCGATGTTGGAGTAGTGGGCGAAGACGTCGGGGCCGCCGCCCTCCTGCTCGATGAAGCCGAAGCCCTTCTCGCTGTTGAACCACTTCACTGTGCCCTTGGCCATGACTGTCTCCTTTGAGGGAAACCGGGCACGCATCCTGCGCGACCGGGAGGTGATCGCCCTGGTCCGGAGAGGCGCTGAACAGCAAAAACGCCCGTGAGGCGATCACGGGCGAACGGAACTTCGGAACCACGACTGCTGATCACAACGCTATAACGGCATGACGGAAGCCGCCAGCGAAAACGCGCCGGCATCCGGGCCGAGTTTCATGGGGCACGGCATCGGCTTCCTGCATGGCGGGCGGGGCGGCGAGCGCTTCGGGGACACCGCCATCACCGCACTGCCTGGAGGCGGCCGGACGTCTCCGCAACGCGGGCATCAGCGTCCTCGGGTTCCACTGGGCCGCCTGCGAGAAGCGGCAGTCGCTCCACGGGCCGGGCTGTGTCTGCCTGGCGAAGGAAGCTGCCTCGGGGACGTCTCAGCCCACTTGCTCCTGAGCGCCGAGGGCACCTGCACCCGAGTCTCGACTACTGCGAGTGGACCAGTGCCGAGGCCCGCCGGGAGGCAGCGAACGCCGGAAAACACGTCAGGGTGCACGAGATCTTCTCCGGCACCAGGCGAACGGTTCCGTCACGGCAGGTGGTACCGCTTTCACCGCTCCCTGTCCCCGGTCGCCGGCGTGATCCGATCGTGCCGAGGCACCCGCTGCGGGTGCCCCGCTCCGTCGGGAAAAGGAGATCGCACAGGCAATGGATCACCCTGTCCCGCTCTCCGGGTACCGTCAGGGTATGAGTCATCCGCACCCTGAGTTGAAAGCCGCCCCGCCCCTTCCCGAAGGAGGGCTGCGGGTCATCGCCCTGGGCGGCCTGGGTGAGATCGGCCGCAACATGACCGTCTTCGAGCACGCGGGCAAGCTGCTCATCGTCGACTGCGGCGTGCTGTTCCCCGAGGAGACCCAGCCCGGCGTGGACGTGATCCTGCCGGACTTCACCTCGATTCGGGACCGGCTGGACGACATCGTGGCCGTGGTCCTCACCCACGGCCACGAGGACCACATCGGCGGCGTGCCGTACCTGCTGCGCGAGCGGTCCGACATTCCCCTTGTCGGCTCCAAGCTGACGCTGGCGTTCCTGGAGGCCAAGCTCAAGGAACACGGCATCCGGCCGCGCACGGTGCGGGTGCGGGAGGGCGACCGGCGTGGCTTCGGGCCCTTCGACTGCGAGTTCGTGGCGGTCAACCACTCCATCCCCGACAGCCTCGCGGTCGCGATCCGCACCCGGGCCGGCATGGTTCTGCACACCGGCGACTTCAAGATGGACCAGTTCCCTCTCGACGACCGCATCACCGATCTGCGCGCCTTCGCCCGCCTCGGCGAGGAGGGCGTGGACCTGTTCCTCACCGACTCCACCAACGCCGAAGTACCCGGCTTCACCACCTCCGAGCGAGAGCTGAACCCGGCGATCGAGCAGGTGATGCGCACCGCGCCGCGCCGGGTCATCGTCTCCAGCTTCGCCAGCCATGTGCACCGCATCCAGCAGGTCCTGGACGCCGCCCACCAGCACGGCCGTAAGGTCGCCTTCGTCGGCCGGTCGATGGTCCGCAACATGGGCATCGCCCGTGACCTGGGCTATCTGAAGGTCCCCTCCGGTCTGGTCGTGAGCACGAAGGAGCTGGAGAAGCTCCCGGATCACAAGATCGCTCTGGTGTGCACCGGCTCCCAGGGCGAACCGATGGCCGCGCTGTCACGGATGGCCAACCGCGACCACATGATCCGCATCGGCAAGGACGACACCGTCCTGCTTGCCAGCTCCCTCATCCCCGGCAACGAGAACGCCATCTACCGGGTGATCAACGGACTCACCCGGTGGGGCGCCCACGTGGTCCACAAGGGCAACGCCAAGGTGCACGTCTCCGGACACGCCAGCGCCGGCGAACTCGTCTACTGCTACAACATCGTCAAGCCCCGCAACGTCATGCCCGTGCACGGCGAATGGCGCCACCTGCGGGCCAACGGCGACCTCGCCATCCGCACCGGTGTCGACCCCGACCGGGTCGTCATCGCCGAGGACGGCGTCGTCGTCGACCTGGTCGACGGGCGCGCATCCATCACCGGCAAGGTCCCCGCCGGCAACGTCTACGTGGACGGCATGGAAGTCGGCGGCGCCACCGAAGCGTCCCTCAAGGACCGCCTCACCCTCGCCGCCGAAGGCGTGGTCACGGTGGTGGCGATCGTCGACGCGGACACCGGCGCCCTCGCCGAGGCCCCCGACTTCCTCGCCCGGGGCTTCGTCCACGACGACACCACCTTCGAGCCGGTCATCCCCGTCATCGAGAAGACCCTGGCCACCGCGGCGGAGGAAGGCGTCGGGGACGCGCGCCAACTCGAACAACTCGTCGCCCGGGCCGTGGCGAACTGGGCATTCCGCACCCACCGCCGCAAGCCCCTCATCATCCCCGTCATCATCGACGCCTGAACCGCGGCCCGGCAGCACGGGCCGCGGTTCCGGTGGCGGCCCCGCGAGCATCGAGGTCGGACACGCCCGGACCGGACGGAGGCGAAGCCGCCGGGCTCGACGAGGCGGATCGCCTCGCCGTGGGCGGCCGGCAGGTCCGCGAGGGAGTCGGCGTTGCGGGCGACGGCCCTGTCCCCGCGCTCCAGGGCCGCCTGCGCGAACTCGCGGCTGTTCCCCCATCAAGCCCGCCGGCTACGCCCCACCCGCAACGCGCGCACGGGCCATGCGCACGTCGCGGGCCACTGCACGGGACGCGCGAGTGGATAGCGCGCGTGCCGGTCAAGCGGTTAGATCGCGGGACCCACCGACTCAGCCGCCGCTCTTGCGCCTGAACGACCGCTGGCTCGCAGCCGGGCCGTGCGCCGAACGCACCTTCGATGCGTCGGACTTGGCGGCAACATCAGCGGCATCCGCCTGCGCACCGCGCTTGCGCGCCAGGGCTTCGCGGAACTTGCGCTTGAGGTCGTAGTTGCCGTCGCTGTCCGGCTCCAGAGGGGACGTCTCGGGGGCAGCCGGCTCCGAACCTTCCGTAGACACGGGCTCTGCGGTCATGGTGACCTCCTGGGTTCGGGGGGGGTGGGCAAGCACAGCTTGTCATGCTGGGCGCAGTGCGAGGCGCCGGCAACATCATCCTGCTCCGTTTCGGCGGGCATCCCTCTCGCGGCCAAAGGCGTTGACTTCGTAGGTGAGGCACACAGGACGGCTTCGGTCCGGGCCGAGGGTCGTCGATCCCGTGGCCAGGCTGCCAGGGCAACGGCTCTCAGCCGTTGCGACGCACGAGGGCGGCCCTGCGGGCCTCGGCGAGCTTGCGGGCCTCGCCCGCCTTTCGGGACTTGCCGCCAGAGCCGCGGGAGGTGCCCTTGCTGGTGCCGAGGCCGCGGAAGGGAGCGTTGGTGTTCTTGGCTCGGGGGACGGCGGGCTCGCCGTCGAGCGGGATCCCGGAGGGAGTCTTGGCGCCGGTGATCCGGCTCAGCTCCGCCTCGCCCGAGCGCACCTTGGTGACGGTCGGCTCGATGCCGGCCCCGGCCATCATGCGGCTCGTCTCACGGCGCTGGCCCGCCAGCACGAGCGTGACCACGCTGCCGGACTCACCGGCGCGGGCGGTGCGGCCCGCCCGGTGCACATAGTCCTTGGCATCGGTGGGCGGATCGACGTTGACCACGAGATCGAGGTCGTCGACGTGCAGGCCACGGGCCGCGACATTGGTCGCCACCAGAACGGTGATCTGGCTGTTCTTGAACTGCGCCAGGGTCCGTGTGCGCTGTGGCTGGGACTTGCCGCTGTGCAGGGCCCCGGCGCGCACCCCGCTGGCCCGCAGATGCCGGGTGAGCTGGTCGACGGCGTGCTTGGTGTCGAGGAACAGCAGTACGCGGCCGTCGCGGGCGGCGATCTCCGTGATGACGGCGTAGCGGTCAGGGCCGTGGACGACCAGAACGTGGTGCTCCATCGTCGTGACTGTGCCCGCGGCCGGGTCGACCGAGTGGACGATGGGGTCGTGGAGGTAGCGGCGGACCAGTTGATCGACCTCGCGATCGAGAGTGGCCGAGAAAAGCATCCGCTGACCGTCGGGGTGCACCTGGTCGAGCACGTCGGCAACCTGCGGCAGGAATCCCAAGTCGCACATCTGGTCGGCCTCGTCCAGCACGGTGATTCTCACCCGTCCCAGGCGGCAGGCGTTGCGCTCGATCAGGTCGTGCAGGCGTCCGGGGGTGGCGACGACCACCTCGGCTCCCAGGCGCAGCGCGGCGCCCTGCCGGCCGATCGACGTTCCGCCGACGACCGTGGCGATCCGCAGCCGCAGCGCCTCGGCGTACGGCGCCAGCGCCTGGGTGACCTGTTGGGCCAGCTCCCGGGTGGGCACGAGGATCAGAGCGAGGGGCTGCTTCGGTTCCGCGCGCCGCCCGGCTGTACGTGTCAGCAGCGGCAGGCCGAAAGCGAGCGTCTTGCCTGATCCGGTGCGCCCGCGTCCCAGGATGTCGCGCCCCTCCAGGGCATCGGGCAGTGTGGCGGCCTGGATCGGAAAGGGTTCGCGCATCCCGAGTTCGCTCAGTGTCCGCAGCACCTCCGTCGGCAGGTCCAGACCCGCGAAGGTGACGGCCGGGAGCAGCGCCGGGGTCGTTGCCCCGGGCTGGGCGGGACTGCCGTGAGCGATGCCGGAGTCATGGGGATGATTCATGAACAGCCTTCCGCAGGGGAACGTACCGAGGAAGGCCCGGCAGGTTTGAACAGCCCACGCACAAGCCGAACGGAACAGGCAGAATCGCCCACCGCGACGACCACGTAAACGCGTGAGACTAACACATGGCATAACCTCGCGCCGCTGATACCGATCGCCCCTGTGTAAGGGTGCTGGCAGCGGGTCGGCATGGAACAACCGTTCCCCTTGAAGAACGGCCCCACCGGTGAGCTGTCGAGCCACGCATCGAACCTTACGAGCGGGGCGCCGGGCGGGGCAGCAGGCCCGTGCTGCGGGTGCAGGTCTGCAAGCCGGACGCCGTCCGGCGCGATGCTGACCATTTGCTGACCCGGACGCGGCGATCAGCGCTTCGAGCTGCGGAAGCTCTCAAACGCTAGATCTTGGACTTGTGCACGGTGATGCCGATCGGGGTCTTTGCCCAGCGCAGTGGTGTGACCTCCAGCGCGTTGCGGTTCTACGCCGACTCCGGGCTGCTGCCCCCTGCCGGAGTCGAGCCGATCTCGGGCTGCCGCTGGCGGGTCAATACATCTAGGAACTGCTCCTGCGAGCCCTGGAAGAACACCCCGGCGAGCGCATCTCGCTGCATGTTGCCGCCGAGGAAGTGACGTCGTGTCAGCAGATGAGGAGCACCCCGACATCCCGCTCCCGGCTACCGCGACGGGGGCAGACCCTCCAGATCTGCTTCGAGCCGACCACGCTCTATCCCGCCATGAGCACCGCGATCCGGCCCCGACGTAATGCTCGACCTGAGCGGAAACGACCAGCCCGTCACGATCCGCTCCGCCGACCGCGGCGATCTACCACCCTGGCCATGCCCATCAAGCCCGGCCGCTCCGCCTGGGAAAGGCGACGAGGAACACCCGTGACCACCGCACCCACCAGCCCCGACCCGACCGTGGAAGCCATAAGCCAAACCGACACCGAAGGCCGAGCCGGTGACATCGCTTCTGCCCGTCAGACTTCTGACCCTGTGGTCCGCGGTCGGTGTCTCGGTAGACCCGCTTCACCGCTGCTCTCTCGCTCACCACCTGGCAGATCTCTGTGAAGATCCCGCCCAGGCCCTGGCCTGGGACGTCCGGGCCTTGGGTGCCAGACCGCTGGCGCAGGCGATCACGGCGCCAGGGCAGAGGAGACCACACACACGCAGAGCGCGGCATACAGCGGCTCCTGCAAGCCGGCCACCACGCAGCGAAGCCGGTGCCTCGCCAACCGGCACACCGCGTCATCCCGAAGGAATGCGAAACTCGAATTCGGGACGGTCCCACGGCACGGCGGGCGGGTTCGCAAACGCGGTCCCGGTCCGCACCGCGCCGACACGGTGGTAGAAGTCCTCGGCGGGAAGATGCGACACGACCTTGACACGGTCGAGCCCGGCGGCACGGGCCTCGGACCCCATGTGCGCGACGAGCAGCCGTCCAATACCCCGTTTTTGCGCTTCGTCGGCAACGAACAGCAGGTCGAGCTCCGGTGGAGCAAGGACAAGCGAGTAGAACCCGAGGACCCGGTCTCCATGCTTGTCGGCGCCGACGGCCACAAAGACGCGGTGGGCCTCGATGTAATCCGGACCGACGCGGTAGCCCGCGACTGCGGCTGCGTACTTACCCTCGTAGGCGCCTGAGCCACGCACGAGCCGCGTGAGCCGTTTGGCATCCCGCGCGACGGCCCTCCGTATCGTGACCGGCTGGCTGATCGGGGAAGTGCGTGAACTCATCGGGAGAGCATTTCGCACCGGAGCGTGCCGCCGTGCGGCGGGGTCGGCTGCTCGGCTACGCGGGTCGAGCGGCCAGGCTCCGCCCGGAACGGCCCCCGGGCGGAGCCCGAAGAATCTTGACTACTGGGCGGCCCCATGTGAAACACGCGTTCGCATGTCCGGCAGGGCCGTTCGGGCATGATGGGGAGGGTGCTGGAAGGCACCTTTCTGGAGGGAGCGGGAATGGCGGAGAGTCCGGCGCAGGGGCGGAAGGGCGGTCCGGCGGCGCCCCACTTGCGGCTGGATGAGCTGCTGGAGGGTCTGCAGGCACAGGTGGAACAGGTGCGTGCGACCCGGGACCGGGTGCACACGCTGCTGGACGCGGTCCTCTCCATCGGCACCGATCTGGATCTCGACGTGGTGCTGCGCCGGATCACCGAGTCCGCCGTGACCCTGGTGGACGCCCAGTACGGGGCCCTGGGAGTGCTCGGCGAAGAGGGGAAGATCCGGCAGTTCATCACGGTCGGTATGGACGAGGGCACCATCGAGGAGATCGGGCACTATCCCGAGGGCAAGGGCATCCTCGGGCTGCTGATCCGCGAACCGGAGCCGCTGCGCCTGGCCGACCTGGGCCGCCATCACGACTCCGTCGGCTTCCCCGCCGGGCATCCGCCGATGACCACGTTCCTGGGGGCGCCGGTGCGCGTGCGCGACCAGGTCTTCGGCAACCTGTACCTGACCGACAAGCGCGGCGGGGCGGAGTTCGACGAGGATGACGAGGCGGTTCTGCGCACGCTGGCGGCCGCGGCCGGCGTCGCGATCGACAACGCCCGCCTGTACGAGGACTCCCGCCGCCGGGAGCAGTGGCTGGCGGCGAGCAGCGACCTGACCCGCAGCCTGTTGTCGGGCACAGACCCGGACCAGGTGCTGTACAAGGTCGCCTCGACCGTCAGGGCTCTGTCCGGAGCGGATCTGGTGACGCTGGCGGTGCCGTTCGATGGCGGCGACGAGCTGGTGATCGAGGCCGCCGACGGTGAAGGTGCCGAGCAGGTCCAAGGGCTGGTACTGCCGGCTACCACGCTCGCCGCGAAGGTCTACCGATCCAACGAGCGGATCACCAGCAGTGCGCTGTCCGACGAACCACAGGCCGGGGGCGGCTCCGCGGCCAAGATCGGCCTGGGGCCCGGATTCCTGCTCCCCCTGGGCGGCGGCGAGCACGTGCTGGGGGTTCTGCAGGTCGCCAGCCTGGCTGGCGGCACAGAGTTCTCCGAGGCCACCATGGCCATGATCAGCAGTTTCGCCGACCAGGCCGCACTGGCCCTGGAGATTGCCGAGCACCGGCGCGAGGCCGAGCACCTGCTGGTCCTGAGCGACCGCGACCGGATCGCCCGCGACCTGCACGACCTGGCCATCCAACGGCTGTTCGCCTCCGGGCTCACTCTGAACTCGGTGCTCGGCCGCATCTCCGACCGGCCCCAGGTGGCCGAGCGTGTGCAGCGCGTCGTCGACGACCTCGACGACACCATCAAGACCGTGCGCGGCACGATCTACGCACTGCGCGAGCGCGACCGTGCCGACAGCCGCGGCGGTCTGCGCGGGAGACTGCTGGTCGAGACCGATCAGGCCGCCGCCGTACTCGGCTTCACTCCTGCCCTGCGCATGACCGGCCTGCTGGACACCGATGTCCCCGCCGACCATGCCGAGGCCCTGCTGGCGGTGCTGCGCGAGGCCCTCTCGAACGCGGCCCGGCACGCACACGCCACCGCCGTCGAGGTCACCGCCGAGACGGACGGCAGCCGGCTCCACCTGCGCATCGCCGACAACGGCACAGGTGTCGACCCGGCCGTCACCCGCCGCAGTGGCCTGGACAACCTCCGCAAGCGCGCCACCGACCTCGGGGGCAGCTGCACTCTCAGGCCGAACGATCCCACCGGCACCATCGTGGAATGGACGGTGCCCCTCTCCGTACAGGCGGAAGGCAGAGCCCTGTAGGTCGCCGCCTCGCGAGGAGCCGCTCCACTGGGCGCCCGAGTCCTCCTGCCCCGCGCCTTCCGGCAACGAACACAGCGACTCCTCGCATGCGGCGGGTGTGGCCGAGTGGCTCATCCCCTGCTGAAGGGGCCGTTGGGCCCGGCAGCCCCGGCCGAATGCCCGACCCCTTGCAGCGCTCCCGTCTGCGATCGGTACGCCGCCTTTCTGGCAGCCGCCACCGCCACCGGTGACGGCCGCCCTGGCACTCGGCTTCATCAGCTCCCTGGACGGCGGCCTCACCCACTCGGGCCGCGCGGCGGTGGACCATGTCGCTCATGACCCCACGCGTTCCCAGCCACGGCGCGGAGGGCGGGCGCCGAGCCGGGCATCGCGGCTGCGGTAGACGATGTAGGGGCGGGTCAGGTAGCCCAGCGGTGCGGTGAGCATGTGAACGAGGCGGGTGAAGGGCCAGGCCGCGAACAGCAGCAGGGCACTGATCGCGTGCAACTGAAACAGCACCGGGGCGCCGGTCATCAGGTCCGGATCGGGCTGGAAGTAGAAGATCGTCCGGAACCACGGCGAGATGGTCTCGCGGTAGTCGTACCCTCCGCCGACGACGTTCGCGGCTACGTGGCGGCCAGGCCGAGCACGATGGTCACGGTCAGGGAGACGTACATGGCCTTGTCGTTGCGGGTGGTGGCGGAGAAGACCGGACCGACGGTGCGACGCCGGTAGATCAGGATGGCCAGCCCGCCGAGCGTGGCGACGCCCGCGATCGTGCCGAGGACGACGGCGCCGATGTGGTACGTGTGCTCGCTGACCCCTGCCGCCTCCGTCCAGCTCTTGGGGATGACCAGGCCGCCGATGTGGCCGAGGAGCACGACGAGGATGCCGAAGTGGAACAGCGGGCTGCCGATCCGCAACAGGCGCCGTTCATAAAGCTGGGAGGAGCGGGTGGTCCAGCCGAACTTGTCGTAACGGTAGCGCCAGATGTGGCCGAGGACGAAGACCGCGAGGGACACGTAGGGCAGGACGACCCACAGCAGGATGCCGCCGGTGCCTGCCTCCGCCGCCAGGGTGAGGGGCTGCGCGGGCGCGCTCATCGGGGACCTCCTACGACGGGGTCGGGCAGGAACACGGGGGACGCGTACGGGTCGCGGCCGACCTGTTCCTCGGGCGGGCCCTGGGCGGCGAGGCGCATGACGGCTTCGCGGTCGTCGCCGGCGAGGACGGGCAGGGTGGCCGAGACGGAGTCCAGCACGTGGACCCAGGGCGAGCCGTCGTCGTTCAGGGCCAGACGCAACAGCTCCAGCCCGGCGCGGTGTTCGGTGAGCAGGCGCGCTCCCGTGCCCGGGTCGGTGGCGGCGAACTCCAGGACGACGGCGAGATGGTCGGGCAGTTCGTCGTCGCTCAGGCGCCAGCCGGCCGCCGCGTACGTCTGCTTCAGCCGCAGCAGGGCGACGCCGCGCTTACGGGTGTCGCCGTGCGCGTAGTACGTCAGGTACGGGCAGCAGCGTTTGCGGTGGTCGAAGGTGGCGACGTAGGCGGTGGCCAGGTCGGCGGTGGCGGTCTGCTCGGCGTGTGCAGTGAACCGGAGCAGGGGGTGGGCAACCGGTTCCGGCAGGGTGGCGGCGACCCGGCCGGCCAGGGTCAGGCTCTGCTCGAACTGCTCGTCGGGGTAGGCGAGCAGCAGGGACTGGGCCTGCCAGGCACAGGGGTGCCAGTGCTCGGTGCGGGCTGTGCGCGTGGTCTTCCTCGTGCGGGCTTTCATGGCTTCGGCTCGGCCTCCCCGCCGCTGCTGGCGCCGGCACCGCTGCCGCCGCCGGATGATGGGTCCGGGAACAGGCCGGGCGGGGAGCCCTTGCCGTCCCAGTTGAGGAGATTGACGCGGGTGGCCTTGTCGGTGGGCATGGCCGGGGTGTCGGAGGTCTGCCGGTCGCGCAGGGCGTGGAAGTTCTCCACCGCGATCGGGGCGGCGCCGCCGGAGGTCTCGCCGAAGGGGCCCGAGCCTCCCATGCCGGGGCCGCCCTCGTAGTCGAGGCTGCACTCGGTGGCGAGTTCCTCCAGCTTGTGGGCCTGTTCTGCGTGGGCGGGCGGGATGACGTACCGCTCGTCGTACTTCGCCAGGGCCAGCAGCCGGTACATGTCGTAGAGCTGCTCGCCGGTCATGCCGACCGACTGCGGGATGGTGTCGTTCGGCTCGCGGCCGAGGTTGATGTCGCGCATGTACGAGCGCATGGCGGCCAGCCGGTGCAGGACCGCATCCACGGGGGCCGGGTCGCCGGCCGAGAACAACTGGGCGAGATAGTCGACGGGGATGCGCAGCGAGTCGACCGCGGCGAAGAGGTTGCTGTGGTCCTCGGCGTCCTGGCCGGTGTCACGGACGGCGTCGACCACCGGGGACAGCGGCGGGATGTACCAGACCATGGGCATGGTCCGGTACTCCGGGTGCAGGGGCAGGGCCACCTTGAACGTGTTGATCAGGGCGTGGATCGGGGACCGCTGGGCGGCCTCGACCCAGTCACGGGGGATGCCCGCCTTCTCCGCCTCGGCGATCACCTGCGGGTCGTTCGGGTCCAGGAAGACCTGCCGCTGGGCCTCGTACAGGCCGGTGTCGTCGGGGGTGGAGGCGGCTTCCAGGACGCGGTCGGCGTCGTAGAGGACGAGGCCGATGTAGCGCAGCCGGCCCACGCAGGTCTCGGAGCAGACGGTGGGCAGGCCGACCTCGACGCGCGGAAAGCAGAAGGTGCACTTCTCGGCTTTTCCGGTGCGGTGGTTGAAGTAGATCTTCTTGTACGGGCAGCCCGTGACGCACATGCGCCAGCCGCGGCAGCGGTCCTGGTCGACGAGGACGATGCCGTCCTCCTCCCGCTTGTAGATGGCCCCCGAGGGGCAGGAGGCCGCGCACGACGGGTTGAGACAGTGCTCGCAGATCCGCGGCAGGTAGAACATGAACGTCTGCTCGAACTCGAACTTGATCTTCTCCGAGACCTCGTTCAGCAGCACGTCCTTGTCGCCGTGGTCGGACGATCCGCCCAGGTCGTCGTCCCAGTTGGCCGACCAGGAGATCTTCATGTCCTTGCCCGTGATCAGGGACCTGGGGCGGGCGACCGGGGTGTGCTCTTGCAGTGGCGCGTTGGTGAGGGTCTCGTAGTCGTAGGTCCAGGGCTCGTAGTAGTCGTCGAGGGCCGGGAGTTTGGGGTTGGAGAAGATCTGGATCAGCTTCTTGAACCGGCCGCCGGCCTTCAGCGCAAGGTTGCCCCGCTTGTTCAGCTCCCAGCCGCCCTTCCAGGTGTCCTGGTCCTCGTAGCGGCGGGGGTAGCCCTGGCCGGGGCGGGTCTCGACGTTGTTGAACCAGACGTACTCGACGCCGGTGCGGTTGGTCCACGCCTGTTTGCAGGTGACCGAGCAGGTGTGGCAGCCGATGCACTTGTCGAGGTTCATCACCATCGCCATCTGGGCCATGACGCGTCCGATGGTGGCTTCGCCACGGGGCATCAGTAGGTCACCTCCTGGTTGCCGCGGCGGCGGATGACAGTGACCTCGTCCCGCTGGTTCCCGGTCGGTCCCAGATAGTTGAAGGCGTACGACAGTTGCGCGTAGCCGCCGATGAGATGACTCGGCTTGATCAGCAGGCGGGTGAGGGAGTTGTGGATGCCGCCGCGCCGGCCGGTGGTCTCGGTGCGCGGCACGTCGATGAGCCGGTCCTGGGCGTGGTGCATGTAGACGGTGCCCTCCGGCATGCGGTGCGAGACGACCGCGCGGGCGGCGACCACGCCGTTGCGGTTGACCGCCTCGACCCAGTCGTTGTCCTTCACTCCGACCTTGGCCGCGTCCTGCGTGCTCATCCAGATCGTCGGCCCGCCACGGGACAGGGACAGCATGAACAGGTTGTCCTGGTACTCGGAGTGGATGGACCACTTGTTGTGCGGGGTCAGGTAGCGCACGGTCACGCCGAGTTCACCCGTCTCACCGATGTGGGGTTCGTCGAACAAGGCGTGCATGTTCAACGGCGGCCGGTACACGGGAAGCTGCTCGCCCAACGCGGTCATCCAGTCGTGGTCGAGGTAGAAGTGCTGCCGCCCGGTGAGGGTGTGCCAGGGCTTGAGGCGCTCGACATTGACGGTGAACGGCGAATAGCGGCGCCCGCCGGTCTCCGAGCCGGACCACTCGGGGCTGGTGATCACCGGGACGGGGGCGGCCTGGGTGTCGGCGAAGGTGATCTGTTTGCCCTCGTGCTCGGCGGCCAGATCGGCCAGTCGGATCCCGGTGCGCGCCTGCACGGTGCGGAAGCCCTGGGTGGCCAGATGGCCGTTGGTGGTGCCGGACATCGCGAGGATCGCCTCGCAGGCGTGCACGTCGCGGGCGATCGACGGCCGGCCGTCCGCCGCTCCGCCGCGCACGGTACCGTTCTTGTGCCGCAGGTACTCCAGCTCGCGCTCCAGCTTGAAGGTGACTCCCTTGGTGGTGGCGCCCAGGCTGTCCAGCAGCGGGCCGAGGGCGGCCATCTTCTCGGCGACGGCACCGTAGTCACGCTCGACCGTGATCAGCTTGGGCATGGTCCGGTCGGGCACGGGTTCGCACTCCCCCGCCTTCCAGTCACGGACCCGGCCGTGCGGGTTGGCCAGCTCGTCCGGGGTGTCGTGGAGCAGCGGGGCGGCGACCACGTCCTTGCGGACGCCGAGGTGGCCGGCGGCCTGGCGGCTGAACTCCTCGGCGAGGGTGTGGAAGGCGTCCCAGTCGGTGCGGGTCTGCCACGGCGGGGCGATCGCCGGGTTGAAGGCGTGGACGAACGGGTGCATGTCCGTGCTGGACAGGTCGTGCTTCTCGTACCAAGTGGCCGCGGGCAGCACCACGTCGGAGAAGACGGTCGTGCTGGTCATGCGGAAGTCCAGGCTCAGCAGCAGGTCGAGCTTGCCCTCCGGGGCCTCCTCCCGCCACACCACGTCACGCGGGCGGGCATCCGGCGGCGCCTCGGCTGCCCGCACGGAGGCGTCGGTGCCCAGCAGGTGCTTGAGGAAGTACTCGTTGCCCTTGGCCGAGGAGCCCAGCAGATTGGCGCGCCACACGGTGAGCACGCGCGGGAAGTTCTCCGGGGCGTCCGGATCCTCGCCTGCGAACCCCAGCCGCCCGGCCTTGAGCTCCTCCACGACGTGCTCGGCGACCGGGCGGCCCGCGGCCTCGGCCTCGTCGGCCAGATCGAGGGGGTTGCGGTCGAACGTCGGATACGACGGCATCCAGCCCATCCGCGCCGACTGCGCGATCACATCCGCCGTGGCTCTGCCGGCGAACGGGCCGCCGGACCCGGCCGCCGCGAGAGTGTCGGCGGAGAACGGGTCGTAGCGGAACTGGTCACCGTGCAGGTACCAGTACGCGGTCTGGATCATCAGCCGGGCCGGACGGTTCCAGTCGGCAGCGGTCGCGATCGGAGTAGCCGGTGATCGGGCGGACCTTCTCCTGCCCGACGTAGTGGGCCCAGCCGCCGCCGTTCACGCCCTGACAGCCGGTCAGCGTGGTCAGGGTCAGGAACGCCCGGTAGATGGTGTCGGAGTGGAACCAGTGGTTCGTCCCCGCGCCCATGATGATCATCGAACGGCCGCCGGACTCCTCCGCGTTGGCCGCGAACTCCCGGGCGATCCGGGCCGCCTTCTCCGCGCCCACGCCCGTGATGGCCGCCTGCCAGGCGGGGGTGTACGGCTGGGTGGCGTCGTCGTACGAGGTGGGCCACTCCCCCGGCAGACCGTCGCGCGCCACCCCGTACTGGGCCAGCAGCAGGTCGTAGACCGTGGTCACCAGGCGTCCGGCGACCCGGCGTACCGGCACGCCTCGCCGCAGCCGGCCGGCGCCGCCGTCGGGGGCGTCGAAGCGGGGAAGTTCGACAGCGACCGGTACCTCGTCGCCGCCCTCGGCGGAGAGCCGGGGCCGGGTGTCGCCCAGGTCCAGGTTCCACTTCCCGGCACCCGCATCGCCGTAGCGGTCGCCGAGCGTTCCGTTCGGCACCACCGGTTGCCCGGTGGCCGCATCCAGCAGCACGGTCCGGAACTCCGCGTGCTCAGCCGCGGCAGCCTCGCCGCCGAGGTCGGCGGCAGTGAGGAACTTGCCGGGCGTGTACGTGCCCGGCTCGCCCTCCGCCTCGTCGAGGGTGACCAGGAAGGGGAGATCCGTGTACTGCTTGACGTACTCGGTGAAGTACGGCGTGAACCGGTCTACGAAGAACTCCTTGAGGATCACATGCCCCATGGCCATCGCCAGCGCCCCGTCGGTGCCCGGCTGGGCTGCGAGCCACTCGTCGGCGAACTTCACGTTGTCCGCGTAATCCGGTGAGACCGCGATCACCTTCTGGCCGCGGTAGCGGGCCTCGGCCATCCAGTGCGCGTCCGGGGTACGGGTCACCGGCAGGTTGGAACCCCACATGATCAGATAGCCGGCATCCCACCAGTCCCCCGACTCCGGTACGTCGGTCTGGTCGCCGAACATCTGCGGTGAGGCCACCGGCAGGTCCGCGTACCAGTCGTAGAAGGACAGCATCGCCCCGCCGAGCAGCGAGTAGAAGCGGGCCCCGGCCGCATGGGAGACCATCGACATCGCCGGGATCGGCGAGAACCCGGCCAGCCGGTCCGGGCCGTACTCCTTGATGGTGTGCACGTGCGCGGCGGCGACCATCTCGACCGCCTCGTCCCAACCGGCCCGCACCAGGCCGCCCTTGCCGCGCGCCCGCTTGTAGCGGCGGGAGCGCTCCGGGTCGGAGACGATGTCCGCCCAGGCTGCCACCGGGTCACCGCCGAGGCGGGCCTTGGCCTCGCGGTACATGTGGAGCAGTACGCCCCGTACGTACGGATACCGCACCCGCGTGGGCGAGTAGGTGTACCAGGAGAAGGCCGCTCCGCGCGGGCAGCCGCGCGGCTCGTACTCCGGCCGGTCCGGGCCCACCGACGGGTAGTCGGTCTGCTGGGCCTCCCAGGTGATGATGCCGTCCTTGACGTACACCTTCCACGAGCATGAGCCGGTGCAGTTCACGCCGTGGGTCGAGCGGACCACCTTGTCGTGCGACCAGCGGTCCCGGTAGAACTCGTCCGCCCGGCGCCCGCCCTTTCGGTGCAGCGTGCGCAGATCCTCAGAGACCTCTGCCCGGGTGAAGAACCGGCGGCTGCGCACCAGCGCCTCCGCCAGCTCGCCGTCCATGCCCGCCCGTGCCTGGCTGGTTTCCGTGCCCACCGTGCCACTCCGCCCCGGGCGTCCCGGCCCGTTCGAGTCGTGATCGAGTCTGGCCGCACACGACTCTACGACCGCAATCCCCCCAAAGGTCAACAGCCGCACCACAAGCGGGCAAAACAGGGCCCGTGGAGATCGTCAGCGCGCCGAGGCGGTTACCCGGGTTCCACAGGGCCATGCCGGGAGGTGCCGTCCCGGCAGGCAGCCCGGCCGGGCCGAAATGCAGTGCACAGGCGGCCCACCGCCGGATCTGTCCGGCGGTGGGCCGTGCATGAGCGGTCAGGCAGCCGGCCGGGACAGGGCCCTGCCTGCCTCTGCGCGCGCCTTCTCCACCGCTTCCCACTCCTCGGTGCCGAGGGTGGCGAGCGCGGCCGGGAAGACGCCGTCCTGTTCCTTGAGGATGTGCTCGCGCAGCAGGTCGAGGGTGTCGATCAGCCGGTCCGGCCAGCCCGGGTCGGTCAGGAACGGTCCGTCCGCCTCCGCCAGCACCGCTTCTATGCGGCGGTGCTCGGCCTCCAGCGCGGCGATCTGCTCCGGGAACTCCGTGGCCATCGCGGGGAACAAGCCGTGCTCCTCCACCTGGGTGTGGGGGCCGAGCACGGAGGTGATCTCGCGCGCGAGCTCGGCCATCCGGGTGATCGCGCCGTCACGCCGGGCGTCGCGTACGTGGCTGATGAGGTTCACGACCCTTTCGTGCTCCTGGGTCAGTTCGTCGATGGTCTCCAGCGCCTGGCAGCCGCAGTACTCGCACACCGGTGATGCTCCTTATCGGTTGTTCAGTCCGTCGTTCTCAGCCGGGCGTTCTCACACGGTGGTGTGCGCGGTGCGGTGCCGGCGCCCACGGCCGGTGCGCGGAGCCCGGTCACCGCCGTGGACGGCGGTGCGGACGCCGGTGAGGGTGTAGGCCAGCGCCGCCGCGGCCACGATCGCGAGCAGGGCGAGACCGGCCGCGTACGTTCCGTACTGCCCGTACAGCGAGCCCATCACCAGCGGCGGGAGGAAGCCGCCCAGCCCGCCCGCGGCGCCGACCACGCCGGTGACCGAGCCGACCTGGTTCGCCGGGGTCAAGAGGGCCACCAGGGCGAAGGTCGCCCCGCTGCCCGCGCCGAGCGCTGCGGCCATCGACAGGAAGGCGATCGTGCCCACCGGGGCCAGGACCGGGGTGAACGACTGCACGACCGCTCCGGCGACCACCACGCTCAGCGAGCCGGCCAGCACCCGGACCGGGCCCAGCCGGTCGGACAGCCAGCCGCCGACCGGGCGCATCGCCACCGCCAGCAGTACGAAGCCGGCCATGCGGTTCGCGGCGTCGGCCTGCGTCAGGCCATAGCCGGTCTTGAGATAGGTGGGCAGGTAGACGGAGAAGGCCACGTAGCCGCCGAAGGCCACCGCGTACAGCGCGGACGCCTGCCAGGTGATGCCCAGACGGGCGGTGGCGGCCAGCCGGCGGCCCAGCGACTCGGTCGGCACGGTGCGTCCGGGCGCGTCGCGCAGCAGCAGCGCGGCGGACACGGCGTACGCGGCGAGCACCCCGGCGGTGATCAGGAACGGGGTCGCCATGGTGTTCGCGTCGACGAGCTTCACGGTGGTCAGGGCGCTGATCGCGGTGCCGCCCATGCCGGCGCCGAAGACGCCGATGGCAAGGCCCCGCCGCTCGGGCGGGAACCAGGCGCTCACGAGGGGCACGCCGACGGCGAAGGCGGTGCCGCCGATACCGAGGAAGAACCCGCCGATCAGCAGCGTGGCGAGGGAGGAGTGCCCGGCCAGGCCGAGGTAGAGCACCGGCACGATGGTGGCCGCCGACACGATCGGGAACATCACGCGCCCGCCGAACCGGTCGGTCAGAGCGCCCACTGGTATTCGGCCCAGGGAACCGACCACCACCGGCACTGCCACCAGCAGCGACTGCTCGAACGACGACAGGTCGAGACTGTCCTTGAACCGCGGGCCGAGCGGGCTCAGCAGCGCCCACGCCCAGAAGTTCACGGCGAAGCCGACCGTGGCCAAGGCCAGCATCAGCCACGCCTGGCGGGATACCGGAGCACCTGACGGTGAGCTGTCGCCCTTCGGCTTCAACGGCTGGACCATGTTGTCCGTCCCTTTCCTCTGGATGGTGGTGCGGCACCACCGGGATCGCAAGCACGTGGGCGGGCCCCTTGCCTGTCCGACGGCGTCCCATAACCACTGTCCGCATCCGGGCTCGCCGCCCGCATGGGCCATCCGTCCCTCCTGAGGGCCGGACCGGCCCCCGGTTCGGACCCGACTGTCCCTGCCGTGGTCCCGTGTACCCGAGGCCACCGCGTGCAGCCGCTGCTTCACAGCGAGGTAGGGCCGGTCGGCCCTACCCCGCCCAGCGCCGGCTGGGGACGATGGACCGATGTTCCAGACAGACGGCTTTCGCGCACTCGACCGGCAGGAGTGCCTGCGCCTGCTGGCCAAGGTGCCGGTCGGCCGCGTGGTCTACACCCGACAGGCACTGCCCGCGGTCCTCCCCATCAACTTCTCCCTGGACACGGACGCCTCCGTCCTGCTGTGCACCTCGCCGGAATCGGACCTGGTCCGCGCCATCGACGGCGTGGTGGTCGCCTTCGAGACGGACGAGTTCGATGCGGCGACCCGGTCCGGCTGGAGTGTGGTCGTCACCGGACGAGCCACCGTGGTGACCGATCCCGCCGAGCACGAGCGCCTGACGCAGACCGGCCCGAGCTCCTGGATGCCCTTGCGGGAGTCGGTGTTCGTACGGATCGAGTCCGAGATGGTCACCGGACGCGAACTCAAGGGAATGCCCGGCCCGCGCTGAGGCGCAGCGAGTAGCCGCTGTGCGGTGCGGCCCTCCGACACGGGCAGGCGTCCGGACAGCGCGGGCAGCGTCCCGGGCCGACGGCGGGAGGTCACTCCGCCGGCCCGGTACCCCCGCGGTGGCCCCCCATCTCCAGCGCATCAGCCACGCCGTTCGCGGACGCGCGGGGCGTACGCGCGCCGTCCGGGCCGTAGCCGAACCGGATCAACAGCTGTGGGCTGCAGCGCTTCCTCGATCCGGCCATCGCCTCCCGCAGGTCCGGCCACTCCATCGCCTGGTGCAGCATCGAGGTCCGCACCCCGTGCACGGTCGCCGTCAGCAGCAGGCGCTCCAGGGCCTGCCCCGCCCGCAGCCAGTCGTCCCGTCCGTCGTGGGACGTCCACAGCAGGGCCGCCTGGGCATGGCGCTCGAAGCGCAGGGCGGGCAGCTGCGGCACAGGCAGCGCACCGGTGAAGTCCCGCACCGGTATCCGTCCGGACGCATCCCGCGGGCCCAGGGCCGTGAAGGGAATGCCGTAGGCGGCGTCCGCACCCGGGGCGGTGATCCAGGTACGCGCCTCGGCCGCGCGGGCCGGGTGGCCGGTGTTGCGGGCCTCGGCCACCGCCGTCAGGCGCAGCAGGCGCCGCGTCGCCATGATGTCGGGAACCTCCAGGTGCGCGCCCTCAGCCCGGGCCGAGCTGATCATCTCGGTCACGATCGGGTCGGGCACGGGACGGCCCGTGAAGGGCATCCGGCTCGTGTGGCGCCGCTCGACCGCCCCGTACAGCTCGCTCAAGGACAGCTGCCCGCCCTCAACGGGGTCGGTCAACTGCACCGTGGCGAGCAGATCCGGATCCTTTGGTGCAGGCCGCAGCCGGACAACGGGCTTCCAGCCCAGGGACTCCGCGGCCACCCGGATGTTGAAGACAGCAGCGCCCACCGACAGGTACTGGGCACGCAGATGGGGATCGGTCATCGGTAGTCGTCGTCCTCGGTCGACATGAACAAGGATCGTCCTGCTGTCCGGGTCCAGGCCGAACCGCCAGGGCTGCGTGTTGTGGATCGACGGCGCCGCCACCGCCGCGGCCAGCAAGGCCTGAACGGCCGGCGCGTCGACTTCCCGGATCTGCATCACGGCTCCCTCACCGAACTCTCCTCTGTTTCGTCCACCTTGTGCCGCCGGCCCGTCGGGGACGAGGGTTGACCGGCCCTGCACTGCGGGCCGTCCGGCCTCATTCGGCGAGTGGGAAGACGCCAGGCGGCACCACGTGCCAGGAGACCAGCAGCACGCACTGCGCCTGTTCGGCCCGCGTGACGCACTCCGCGCGATCGCAGCAGGCCGGCTGGCAACCGCCCCGCGCGACTGGTCTTAGCGGCCACTGGATCCGGCAGCAGTCTCACCTCGGGCCGCCAGCCCTGGTGGACGGTGGCGAGCCGAAGGTCGAAGACCGCGGCGCCCACGGACGGGTACGGGGCGCGGTGCGTCGGGTCGGTCCGTGACAAAGTGCGCGCGTGCGCCGAAGGGACCTCCCCGGTACCTGGCTGCCGGGGTCCGGGAGAAAGCGCCAGGGCTGTGTGTCGTGGATCGACGGGGCTGCCACGGCCGCCGCCAGGAGCGGCTCCGCGGTGGCGGTGTCCGGCCGGGCTCGGGGGCGCATGAGGCCTCCTCTTTCTCTTTGACCTCGGATCAGGTGGAGGGCAGGGCGGTGGCCAGCAGGACGACGCCGAGCGAGCCGACGAGGGAGGCGACCGCCAGGACGCGGGCAAGTTCGGCTCGGCCCTTGGCGTGGGCGATGCCGTGCCCGGCCGCGGCGAGCATCACCAGGACGAACAGGGCGAGTTTGGCCGCGAGGGTACGCCCGTAGCCGGGTTCGGCGAGCGAGGCCCAGGTGACGCCCCGGTGCCAGGCCAGGGCCCAGCCGGTCGCCAACTGGGCCGGCAGGAACACGGCCCCGGTCAGCATGCCGAACCGGCGGCCGGCTGCGGCGGTGAAGCTGTCCTTGGCCTCCGGAGCGAGCAGGTGGCGGGCCAGCGGAAGGATCACCAGGGACAGGGCCAGTTGGCCGCCGACCCACAGGGCGGCGCCGGCCACGTGCACGAATCGGACCAGGGACCACCAGCCGACGGTGTCCATCAGTCGCTCACCTCGACGGTGCCGTGCGCGCCGGCTTGGGCGTGGCGCATGTCGTGGTCGACGAAGGCGTAGTGGCCGGCCCCGGGAAACGTCGTCTCGATGAAGCCGCCCTGCGCCGTGGTCAGATCCAGTACCTGCGAGCCGCCCGGCTGGTCGGGCTTGAGCAGGTAGGCGCCCTCCTTGTACACGGTGTCGAAGACGGTGCCGACGATGTGGAAGGCGATGCCGTCGGACGGCCCGGCGGCGACGACCCAGAAGCGGGCCCGCTCACCGGCCTTCACCTTCAGGGGGCGCTTGGCGTACTGGGAGGCGATGCCGTTGAACACCCAGGCGTCCGGGGTGCCATGGGTCATCTTCGCCACCTGGGCCGTGCTGCCCGGAGTGCCGAGGTAGAGCGCGGAGGAGACCAGCACGTACTCGTGGTCGACCTTCGCCAGGCCGGGCGGGTCGATGACGACGGCGCCGTACATGCCGTTGCCGATGTGCTGGAGCATGGGTGCGGTGCTGCAGTGGTACAGCCAGGCCCCGGCCTTCTCGGCGCGGAACCGGTAGACCAGGCGCTCACCGGGCTGCAGGGTGCGCATGGGCTTGTCCGGGGCGAGGGAGCCGGCGTGGAAGTCGATGCCGTGGCCCATGTCTTCGTCGTCGTTGACGAGGGTGATCTCAAAGACGTCGCCGACCTTGCCGTGGAGGGTGGGGCCGGGTGCGGTGCCGCCGAAGGTCCACATCTGCTGCTTCCTGCCCGGGGCCACTTCGACCGTGGTGTGCGCGGCGTGCAGTTCGACCTCGTGGACCGTCCCGCCGGGCGCGGGCGCCAGGTCGGCCTGGCGTGGCTTCCAGGCCGTGGAGAAGTCGGCGGACAGGTCCGGGCCGCCCGCGGTGGTCGTCTTGGAGTGGCCGTCGTGCCCGCTCGCGTGAGTGGTGTCGCCGGACGTGCTGGTGTCGCCGGTGACGACGATGTCCATGGTCATCCCGGCCGCCTTGTGGCCCGGCAGGGTGCACCACGCCTCGCGGCTCTCGGTGACCTGCCCGAGGTCGAGGGTGCGGGTGTCGCCCTTGGCGAGCATCGGGGTGGCGGGACCGTCCTCGACCTTGAGGTCGTGGCGCTGGGTGTCGGTGTTGGTGACCTCCAACCGCAGCACGGTGCCGGCGGCGACCTCGATCCGGGCCGGGCGGATGCGCATGTCGGCCAGGGTGACGGCGACCGTGCGGGTGACCCCTGCGCCCGCGGCCGCAGTCTTGGGGCCGCTTGTCCGGCTGGTCGTGTCCCCGCCGCTGTTGGCCACGAGCACGGCCAGCACTGTCAGTACGGCCCCCGCGGCGGTTCCCCACAGGACGGGGCGCCGCAGGGCACCAGCCTTGTCGTCGTCCGTGAACAGTCCCCGCCCGCTGTGCACCAGCACACGCACCACGAGAGCAAGGAACGCGCCCCCGGCCGCCGCGACCAGCAGCGTGCCCGCCGAGCCACCCGGGTCGGGAAACGGCAGCGCCGACAGGGCCACGCCCAGGTTGAGCACGACCAGGCGCGGCACCCAGCCCCGCTCCAGCACCGCCCGCAGCGAAGCCCGTTCCTCGGGGCCGCCGGCGAGCACGATGGGCAGCAGATAGGTGAGTGCCCCGATGAGGACCTGCGCGACCAGGCCGACGAGCAGGAGCAGGACCAGGGACCCGATGGCGTCCCGTACTTCGTCGAGCGGCCGTGCGGCCAGCAGCACCAGGTCCACGACCACACCGACGAGGAGCCACCCCAGGGCGGCGGCCAGCATCCACGCGGCGGCCGCCGAGATCGCGGGCCGTCGGCGCACCGTCCGGGCGAACAGGTACGCCGCGACGGCGACGCCGGCCGCGTAGAGGGCGACGCCCGGTACGGCGGCCGCGCGCCGGCCGGCCGACAGTCCGGCGACGGCGGTCAGCAGGCCACCCCCGGTCAGCAACAGCACCCGGCGCGCCAGCCGGGTGGTGCGCTCGGCCATGCGCACACCCAGCACGGTGGGCCAGAGCATGAACAGCGTGCCCAGCACGGGCAGTCCGATCCAGCCGAGGAGAGTGGCGTGCACGTGGGCCAGCTTCAGCCCGCTGTAGTGGTGCGGGCCGGCCTTGCCGGTGGCCAGCAGCCAGCCGAGTACCGCCCCGATGATCAGTGCCACCGCGGCGGCCCGGTAGTAGTCGGCGATCGGGGCGAGCCTTCCGCCCAGCGCGCCCCGGCCCATGCGGACGAGAACGAACAGGTGCGCGCCGATCGCGCTGATCAGCAACAGGCAGCCGACGCCGGTCAGGACGGGCAGGTCGGCCCACATGCCGGTGAGGACGCCGACGGCGCCGACGTCGACGCCGGCCAGCCGGGTGTTGCTCCACCGCCGGTCGGGGAGCGGGGCGTGGAGCATGGCGACGGCGAAGTGCTCGCTCCACACCACGATCGCGGTGGTGGCGGCACCCAGCAGGAACAGGTGGATGGCCAGCCAGCGTGCCGCGGGCAGCGTCTGCTGCGCGCTTGCTGCCAGCAGCGCAAGCATGACCCAGGCCGCGACCAGGGCGTGGGCGGTCAGGTGCCGGCTGCGCAGGCCGGACCCCTTGAACCTGCTGGGCGGAGGGCCACCGCCCGTGGCCGGGTCATCGTTCTTGGTGTACACGGTGCTCCTTGCCGCCCGGGGCGGCGTTCGGACTGGGACGGACGGGCACTTCCGAGTCCGTGCCGCCGATCAGCAGCGCGGCCAGTTCCCGCTGGTAGGGGAAGGATCCGGGCCGGTATCCGCACCACGGCTCCTCGGCGAACGGGTCGCCGGTGACGCCGTAGGCGCGCGAGCGTGAGCCGCCGCAGACGCGGCGGAACTCGCATGCACCGCACCGGCCGCCCAGCCGGTCGGCGTCCCGCAGCCCGGTGAACAGCTCCGAGGTGCGGTAGATCTCCGTCAGCGGCTTCTCCCGGACGCTTCCGGCGCCCAGCGGCAGGAAGCCGCTCGGGTGCACGGTGCCGGTGTGCGAAACGAAGACGAAGCCGCGGCCCGCGTTGACGTCCAGCGGCGGGCGCCGCACCCGGCGCGCTCGGGCGTCCAGACCCAACTCGGCTGCTCGATCGCGCAGTTCGCGGTAGAGCGGGCCGAGCCCGAGTACCGCCACGTGGTCGTCGCCGGTGGTGGCGAGGACCTGGCGTTGCAGGGCGACGCGGCGGAACTGGTGGGCCTCGGTGGTCTTGGCGGGAACGGTCAGGCCCACGTCGTGGACGAAGTTGAGGACGTCCTCCACCTCGCCCGGCGTCAGCGCGCCGAGCGCACGGCCACGGCCCGTGGGCACCAGGAAGAAGGCACTCCACAGCATCGCCCCGTGCTCGGCGACGAGGCGGACGATGTCGGGCAGGTCGTGCAGGTTGTGCCGGGCGACCGTGGTGTTGATCTGCACTTTCATGCCCAGGGCGCGAGCGGTGTCCCAGGCGTCCAGGGTCCACCGGAACACCCCGGGCACGCCACGGAAGGTGTCGTGGATCTCGGCGGTGGACCCGTCCAGGCTCAGCGAGAGGCCGACCGCGCCCGCCGCGTGCAGCTCCCGCAGGCGCTCCGCGGTGAGCGTCGGGGTACCGGACGGGGACACCGCGACCCGGACCCCGGCCTCCTGGCCGTATGCGATGAGCTCGGTCAGGTCGGGGCGCTGGAACGGGTCACCGCCGGTGATCACGAACAGCGGAGCGGGCTGCCCGAAAGCGGCCACCTGGCGCAGCAGATCCTTGGCCGCGGCGGTGTCCAGCTCGCGCGGGTCGCGGTCGGGCACGGCCTCGGCACGGCAGTGCAGACAGGCCAGCGGGCAGGCCCGGGTGGACTCCCAGATGACGATGAACGGCCGCTCCCCCGCGTCGTGCCGCTGGCGGCGGATGGCATGGGCGGCGACGCTCATCGTCCGGCCCTTCCCAGCGCCCTGGGGCTGTGTCCGGCCGCCCTGGAGTCAGGGCAGACGAGGCGGGCGGCCGGACGGTGACCGGCCCGGACCGTGCGCGGCACCCACCGCGAGCGGCAGCGATGGAATCGGCCTCGAGGGTGGTCGATGTGGTCGTACACGGGATACCTCCGGATCGGTCGCCGTCAGCATCCACCGGCGGCGGTGGTCGGCGCGGCGGCCGATGGTCTTCGACTGCAGGGCCGACGGTCCCTCGTCACGGGAGCCGCGCACGACCCGAACGGTCAGTCGCCGTACTGGGACGGGGTCAGGAGTGGTTCGAGGAGCAGGGGGTCAGGGCGTCCGCAGTGGCCACCATCGCGGCTCCCACACCGGTCAGTGCGGCTCCCAGGCCCGTGACCAGGGTCGTCAGATGCCATGCCTGGTAGGCGGACATCAGCGAGGCGCGCAGGGACTGCCCCATGAACGCGGTCTGGCGCAGCTTGGCGAGCTTCTCGTCGTCGCCTCCGGCAGCGTGCAGCTGCGCGGTGATCTCGGCGTAGGTGCGGCCACCGGTGGCATGGGCGAGGTTGCCCTTGATGAACTCGGCGTAGGCGTGCGCCTCGGGGCCGGTTTCCACCCGGCGGCCGGTGTAGACGGCGAGTTCGGCGGGCAGCCCGCGCTCGGGGAAAGTGATCTTCTGGGCGGCCAGCTCCGTGCGGATCTCCTTCCTCCCGCTGCGCCCGCGCCACAGCATGACCGGTCCGGCGACGATCAGGGCCATACCGACCGTCCCGAGCAGGGTGCCGGCCCGGCGATGCGATCCGTCCATGACGTGTTGTCCTTCTTTCCTTGCTTGCGGGTGCGGCCCGCGGACATCGGCTTGAGCCAGGTGCACGCGCCGCGCGGGGTGATGGGCGCCGGGTCAGCGGTGGCTGAGCCGCAGCCGCCAGGTTTCGGGGCCGCGTTGCAGGTACTCCACGGCGAAGACTCCCGGGCTGCGCTGCTCGATCTGCGCGAGCAGCGGCAGCGGGTCGTGATGGGCGATCAGCACCATGGCGGTCCCCGCCGGGACGGCGTCGAGCGCGCCGAAGACCGTGGCGTGACGGATGGCATGCGGCACGTCCCTGACGTCCAGTTCGGGTTCGTTCGTCTCCTCGGCACCACCGCAGCCGCACGCACCGCCGCAGCCGCCGGTCTCCTCGATCTGCGCTTCGTACACGTCGTGCCCTTCCTCGTTGTGCCGACCTTCTGGGGGGTTCTTGTCGGACGAGTCGTCCGCGAGCCGGTGGTGCATGTCCGCCAGCAGGTCCGCCAGGGAGATCTCGGGCGTCATGGCGAGCAGCGGCAGGACGAGGCCGTTCTCCTTGGCCAGGTGCTCCTCGAAGAGCACCTGCAGGGCCCTGGCGTCAGCCGCGGCAGCCGCCGGGCTCGGTGCGGCGCGCAGGGCGTCGACGAGCGTGGTGAGGCAGCGGTGTTCACCGATCAGGCTCTCGATCAGCAGCCGGGCCTCGGGCATGTGGTGGGCGGCGGGGTAGAGCGCGCCTTCCTCGGCTGCGGCGTGCGGCAGGAGCGAGCGGTCGCAGAAGGCGACGAGACGGGTGTAAATCTTCTCGGCGGCGGTCGGGTCCCGGTCCACGGCGGTGAGCAGCATCTTCACTCGTCCGGCGAGCTCCCCGGCCAGTCGTGCGTGATGCGCCTCGGCGCTTTCCAGGGCCGTGGCGTCTCGGGGGTGCGAGGCGAGGGTGAGCACGCTCATGAGGTCTCTCCAGCGGGTCGGGCCGGCTCGGCCGGCCGATGTGGGCGGTGGATGGCATGTCCGGCTACCGACTCCGGAGGGGACGCCGCGTCCGGCCGCGCAGGGGCGGCCGGACGCACGACCGAGCCGGGCGCCACGCGCCGTACGCGCTGTGCCCGCGGCGGCCGGGACGGGGGATGGGCCGCCTGTGACAGGCACGAGATGCGGTCGTACGGACAGACGGGCATCTGCGGTTCGATCACAGCCAGCATGCAACGCCCGGCACACCTGCCTCCCCGGCCGACCGGACCCGGCACCGGGACCATTGGTCCCTATTGCCACCGGCAACATGGGGCCGGTAGGCCATCCGCCAGGGACCGCCAGCCCCGGGTGCCGGATGCCGTGCGCCGCTTAGCGTCCTGGCCATGGAGAACGATCAGAACGCACGGCAGCGGGAGTCGCGCGCCGCTGAAGGCTGGCCGCTGGCGGCCCGTCGGCTGCTCACACGCAGCGAGGTGTCGGCCGACGGACGCGCCGTGTTCGGCACGGGCGACCCGAAGTGGGAGGGCTTCTACCGGGACCGGTGGGCCCACGACAAGGTGGTGCGCTCCACGCACGGTGTGAACTGCACGGGCTCCTGCTCCTGGATGGTGTACGTCAAGGACGGCATCATCACCTGGGAGCACCAGGCCACCGACTACCCGTCGATCGGCACGGACTGTCCCGAGTACGAGCCGCGCGGCTGCCCGCGCGGGGCGTCGTTCTCCTGGTACACCTACTCCCCCAGCCGGGTCCGCTACCCGTACGTGCGCGGCGCATTGCTGAAGCTGTGGCGCGAGGCCCGCAAGCGGCTGGGCGACCCGGTGGCGGCCTGGGCCGAGATCACCGGCGACCCGGCCAAGGCGCGCGCCTACAAGCGGGCGCGCGGCAAGGGCGGCCTGGTGCGCGCTGATTGGGACGAGGTCGGCGAGCTGATCGCCGCCGCGCAGGTGCACACCGTCAAGGCGTACGGCCCCGACCGTGTCGCGGGCTTCTCGCCCATCCCGGCGATGTCGATGGCGTCGTTCGCGGCCGGTGCGCGGTTCCACTCGCTGATCGGCGGCACGCTGCTGTCGTTCTACGACTGGTACGCGGACCTTCCGATCGCCTCGCCGCAGGTCTTCGGCGACCAGACGGACGTACCGGAGGCGGCGGACTGGTGGAACGCGGGCTATCTGATCATGTGGGGTTCCAACATCCCCGTCACCCGCACACCCGACGCGCACTTCCTCACCGAGACGCGTTACAACGGCACCAAGGTCGTGGCGGTCAGCCCGGACTACGCCGACAACGTCAAGCACGCCGACGAGTGGCTGGCCCCGCACCCCGGTACGGACGGGGCGCTGGCGATGGCCATGGGCCACGTGATCCTGCGCGAGTTCCTCGTCGACCGCGAAGTGCCCTACTTCCAGGACTACCTGCGCAAGTTCACCGACGCACCGTTCCTGGTGACCCTGCGCGAGCACGACCACGGACTGGTCCCCGACAGGTTCCTGACCGCCGCCGACCTCGGGCACGACACGGAGCACTCCGAGTCCAAGACAGTCCTCCTGGACGGGGCCACGGGCGAACCGGTGGTCCCGGGCGGCTCGCTCGGCTTCCGGTGGGGGGAAGCCGGGCGAGGCCGCTGGAACCTCGAACTGGACGGTGTCGTGCCCGAGTTGAGCCTGCTGGAGCGGGCCGAGGACACCGCCGAGATCGCGCTGCCCCGGTTCGACGAGGGCAGCACGGAGGGCGGCTCCGTCGTGGTGCGCGGCGTGCCGGTGCGCCGGATCGGCGGGCGTCTGGTCACCACGGTCTTCGACCTGATGCTCGCCCAGTACGGGGTGCGGCGTCCCGGTCTTCCGGGCAGCTGGCCGACGTCGTACGAGGACGCGTCGCAGCCCTACACTCCGGCCTGGCAGGAGACGATCACCTCGGTCCCGGCCGAGCAGGCGGCGCGGATCGCCCGGGAGTTCGCCCGCAACGCCGAGCGCACGAACGGCCGGTCGATGATCGCCTTGGGCGCCGGTACCAACCACTGGTTCCATTCCGACACCATCTACCGCGCCTTCCTTGCGCTGACCACCATGACCGGCTGCCAGGGCGTCAACGGCGGCGGCTGGGCGCACTACGTGGGCCAGGAGAAGGTCCGCCCGGTCACCGGACAGCAGCACCTGTCGTTCGCCTTCGACTGGCAGCGGCCGACCCGGCACATGGCGGGTACCTCGTACTGGTACCTGAACTCCGATCAGTGGCGCTACGAGGCGTTCGGGCCCGAGGAGCTGGCATCCCCGCTCGGTGAGGGGCGCTTCAAGGGCAAGGGGTTCGCGGACTGCCTGGCGCAGGCCGTGCGGCTGGGCTGGACGCCCGGTCACCCCGGTTTCAACCGCAATCCGCTCGACCTGACGGACGAGGCCGCGGCGGCGGGCCGTCCGGTCGCCGAGCACATCGTCGACGAGCTGAAGTCCGGGCGGCTGCGGTTCGCCGCCGAGGACCCGGACGACCCGGCCAACTTCCCCCGTGTGCTGACCGTCTGGCGGGCGAACCTGCTCGGTTCCTCCGGCAAGGGCAACGAGTACTTCCTGCGCCACCTGCTGGGCACGGACGCGGCGGTCCGCTCCGAGGAGACCCCGCCCGAGCACCGGCCGAAGGACGTGGTGTGGCGGGAGGAGCCCCCCGAGGGCAAGCTCGACCTGCTGGTCACGATGGACTTCCGGATGACCTCCACCGGTCTGCTCTCCGACGTCGTCCTGCCGGCGGCGACCTGGTACGAGAAGGACGACCTGTCCTCGACGGACATGCACCCCTTCGTCCATGCCTTCACCCCCGCCATCGCCCCGCCCTGGCAGGCCCGCACCGACTACGACACCTTCCTGACCATCGCCGACCGGTTCAGCGAACTGGCCGCCGAGCACCTCGGCACCCGGACCGACGTGCTCGCCGTGCCGCTGCTGCACGACACACCCGACGAACTCGCCCAGCCCGGCGGGGCCGTACGGGACTGGAAGGCCGGCGAGTGCGAACCGGTCCCCGGGAAGACCATGCCGAAGCTGGTTGTCATCGAACGCGACTACGCCGCGATCGCGCAGAAGATGCGCGCCGTCGGTCCGCTGCTCGACACCCTGGGCACCACCACCAAGGGCGTCACCGTCCACCCGAACCAGGAGATCGACGACCTCCGGCACCGCAACGGCACCGTCCGGGACGGCGTCGCCGCCGGGCGGCCCTCGCTCGCCACCGCGAGCGACATGTGCGAGGCGATCCTCGCGCTGTCCGGCACCACCAACGGCCGCCTGGCCACCGAGGGCTTCCGCGAGCTTCAGCGGCTGACCGGCAGCGAGGGCCTGGTGGAACTGGCCTCCGAGCGCGAGGCGGAGCGGATCACGTTCGCCGACACCCGTACCCAGCCCCGCTCGGTGATGACGTCGTACGAGTGGTCGGGCTCGGAGACGGGCGGGCGCCGCTACTCGCCGTTCGTCATCAATACCGAGCACAAGAAGCCCTGGCACACCCTCACCGGCCGCCAGCACTTCTTCGTCCAGCACGACTGGATCGCCGAACTCGGCGAGCAACTCCCCGTGTACCGGCCCCCGTTGAACGCGCCCAAGCACTACGGCGACGAGCACCTGCGGGAGGACGGCCGGGCGGAGGTCACCGTCCGCTATCTGACCCCGCACTCCAAGTGGTCCATCCACTCGAACTACCAGGACAACAAGTACATGCTCGATCTGTCGCGCGGCGGACCCACGATCTGGATGTCCTTGGATGACGCCGAGAAGATCGGCGTGAAGGACAACGAGTGGATCGAGGCGTACAACCGCAACGGGGTCGTAGCGGCGCGTGCGGTGGTCACGCACCGGATGCCCGAGGGCACGGTGTACATGTACCACGCCCAGGACCGCAATGTGAACGTGCCGAAGACCGAGGTCAGCGGCAGGCGCGGCGGCATCCACAACTCGCTGACCAGGCTGCTGCTCAAGCCCACCCATCTCGCGGGCGGCTACGCCCAGTTCACGTACGCCTTCAACTACTACGGTCCGACCGGCAACCAGCGTGACGAGGTCACCGTCATCCGCCGCCGTTCGCAGGATGTGGAGTACTGACATGCCCCGTGACGGAGTCACCATCGGACGGGTGATGGCACAGATCGCGATGGTGATGAACCTCGACAAGTGCATCGGCTGCCACACCTGCTCGGTCACCTGCAAGCAGACGTGGACCAACCGCACCGGCGTCGAGTACGCCTGGTTCAACAACGTCGAGACCAAACCCGGTGTCGGCTATCCCCGCCGCTACGAGGACCAGCAGCAGTGGAAGGGCGGCTGGATGCTCGACAAGCGCGGACGTCTCGTCCTGCGCTCCGGCGGACGGATCAAGCGCCTGCTGTCCCTCTTCTCCAACCCCGACCTGCCGTCCATCGAGGACTACTACGAGCCGGTCACCTACGACTACGACAACCTCGTCAACGCCCCCGCCCAGAAGGACATCCCCGTCGCCCGGCCGCGCTCGGTCCTCACCGGCAGACCCACCGCCATCACCTGGGGTGCCAACTGGGAGGACGGTCTGGGCGGTGCGCCCGAGCACGCCGGCGGCGACCCGAACCTCAGCGGTGAGTGGGCGCAGAAGGTGAAGTTCGAGTTCGAGCAGACCTTCCTCTTCCACCTGCCCCGCCTGTGCGAACACTGCCTCAACCCCGCCTGTGTGTCGGCCTGCCCGTCCGGCGCGATGTACAAGCGGGTCGAGGACGGCATCGTTCTCGTCGACCAGGACCGCTGCCGGGGCTGGCGGATGTGCGTGACCGCGTGCCCGTACAAGAAGGTCTACGTCAACCACGCCACCGGCAAGGCCGAGAAGTGCACCTTCTGCTTCCCGCGCATCGAGGCCGGCCAGCCCACCGTGTGCTCCGAGACCTGCGTCGGCCGGCTGCGCTACCTCGGGCTGCTGCTGTACGACGCCGACCGCGTCGGAGAGGCCGCCGCGACCCCGGACGAGAAGGATCTCCTCGACGCCCAGCGCGGTGTCTTCCTCGACCCCCGCGACCCCGAAGTGATCGCGGCCGCGCGGGAGTCGGGGATCCCGGAGGACTGGCTGGACGCGGCTCGCCGCTCCCCGGTGTACGACCTGGTCATGCGCTACAAGGTGGCGCTGCCGCTGCACCCGGAGTACCGGACCATGCCCATGGTCTGGTACGTGCCCCCGCTGTCCCCCGTCCTCGACGCCGTCGACGCGGCGGGCGGCGACCAGGACGACCCCGACCACGTCTTCGCCGCCGTCACCCGGCTGCGCATCCCGCTGGAGTACCTGGCGGAACTGTTCACCGCCAAAGACACCGACGTGGTGGCCGGCGTGCTGATGAAGCTCACCGCGCTGCGCTCGTACATGCGGGAGCGCACCCTCGGCGAGGACGGCGACGAGGCCCTGCTCAAGGCCGTCGGCCTCACCACACGCGAGGCGGAGGACCTGCACCGGCTGCTCGCCGTCGCCAAGTACCAGGACCGCTACGTCGTCCCGGCCGCGCACAAGGAGGACGCCGCCGCGCTGACCGCGATGGAGAACCGCTGCCCGGTCGAGTCCTCCGGCGACCCGCAGCCCGCTGACGGCCGCCGCGTGATGCTCGGCATCCCCACTCTGCGCCGCCGTACACCCGAAGCCCCCGCCGGAGGACGTCCGTGAGCCCGCTGCCCGCCACCATCCCCGCCCTCGTCCGCACCCGCGTCCGCGCGGCCGTACGCCGCCCGGCCCGGCTCACCCCTGAGGAGACGGCGGGCCGAGCCCTGATACTGCGGCTCGTGTCGCTGCTCCTGCAGTACCCCGACTCCGAACTGACCGCAGCACGCGCGGAGTTGACGACCGTGGTGGAATCCCTTCCGGCCACGCCCGCGGCGGAACACCTGGCCCGGTTCTCCGACTGGTTCGCCGCACAGGATCCCGAGGCACTGGAGCGCCACTACGTCGAAATGTTCGACCTGCGCCGCAAGAGCAGCCTGTACCTCACCTACTACCTGCACGGCGACACCCGCCGCCGCGGCATGGCCCTGCTCACCCTGAACCAGCGGTACAGGGCCACGGGCTGGGACACCGACGGGGGAGAACTCCCCGACCACCTGCCGGTCGTGCTTGAGTTCGCCGCCCTTGTGGGCCCGGGTGGTGGCGAGGCACCGCTGCGCCAGCACCGACGCGGGCTGGAGCTGATCCACCGGGCGCTGACCGACGCCGACTCCCCCTACCGGCACGTACTGGCCGCGCTGCTCACCCTGCTTCCGCCGCCCACCGAGGCGGACCGCGCGGCGGTGGCCCTGCTCGTCGCCGAAGGCCCGCCGAACGAGGAGGTCGGCCTCGACCCCTACGGCACCTACGGGCACGGTGAGTTCGCGCCTCCGGGCACCTTCGTGCCGCCCGTGCCCGCTCCGCCGACCTGTGTGCCACCCGCTCCGACCAACCGTACGGAAGGCCCCCGATGAACGCCGTACCCACCCCTCTGGCTGCCGCGTCCACGAGCGGCGCCGACCTCCTGTTGTGGGTCGCCGTTCCCTACATCTGTCTCGCCGTGTTCGTGGTCGGGCACGTCTGGCGCTACCGGCAGGACCAGTTCGGCTGGACCTCCCGCACCAGCCAGCTCCTCGAACACCGGTGGCTGCGCTGGGGCAGCCCGCTGTTCCACCTGGGCGCCTTCATGGTGATCGCCGGGCATGTCGTGGGCCTCGCCATCCCCGGCTCATGGACCGAAGCCGTCGGCATCACCGAGCACGCCTACCACACGACGGCCGTCTGGGCGGGTTCCGTGGCGGGCGTCGCCATGGTCGCCGGACTCGGCATGCTGTGCGCCCGCCGGCTGCTGACCCGCCAGATCCGGCTCGGCACCGACCGCAGCGACAAACTCCTCTTCCCCCTGCTCTCCGCCACCGTCCTGCTCGGTATCACCGCCACCGCCGCCCACAACGTCTTCGGCGCCGGCTACGACTACCGCTCCACCGTATCCGTCTGGTTCCGCGGACTGTTCGTCCTCCAGCCCCAGCCCGAGGCCATCGCCGGGGCACCGCTGCTGTTCCGACTGCACGCCCTGAGCGCCTTCCTGCTCTTCGCCGCCTGGCCCTTCACCCGGCTGGTCCATGTGTGGAGCGCCCCCATCGGGTACCTCGCCCGCCCGTACCTGGTCTACCGGCGGCGGGCCGCGACAGCCCCGGCCCCGACGACCACGGGGCGGCCCCGGCCGGCCTCCGGCTCCCGGTGAGCCGCATGAGTCACGAACTCGCGCCGGCGCCGGACACGACGACCGTCCGGCGCCGGCGCGCGGTCGGCGCGAGCCGTCGCACGGGCTGGGTGATGGTCCTCACCGGCCTCGTCGGCTGGCTGGCTTCCTTCCAGCTCACCGTGGACGACTGGCGGCTCCTGCGCGATCCCGCCTACCAGCCGCCGTGCAACATCAGCCCCGTCGTGGGGTGCGGCAGCGTCATGTCGAGTCTGCAGGGCAACCTGTTCGGCTTCCCCAACATGCTGCTCGGACTGGGCGCCTTCGCCGCCGTGGTCGCCCTGGGCGTCGCCGTGCTCTCGGGTGCGCGGCTGCACCGCCGGCTGTGGCTGGCGCTGGACGCCGGGGCGCTGACGGCGGCGGCATTCGTCCACTGGCTGATCGTGCAGTCGCTCTACGAACTCAACAAGCTCTGCCCCTACTGCGCCGTGGTCTGGGTCGCCACCATCGCCCTGTTCTGGTACGTCACCGTGCACTGCCTGGAACGGGGGATCATCCCGGTGCCCCGGGGTGTGCTGGAGGTCGTCCGGGACACGCACGGGCTGCTCCTCGGCGCCTGGTACGGGGTGATCATCCTGCTCGTCCTCACCCGCTTCTGGCCCTACTGGAGTGGCCTCCTGTAACCGACCACAGCATCCCACCATCCGCGTCGGGTATGCCGCGGGGCAGTCAGGCGGCCGGCCCGAAGCGGTGGCCGACGCAGCCCGGCGCGCCGGAGATCTCGCCGCCAGGTGGGCCGGCGAGGCCGACAGCAGCCCCGGAGCTGCATGGCCGCGGACCACGCCCCATGCTCCTGTGCCCCTGACCTCGCGGAGATGATTCGCGAGGTCAGGGGCACAGGAGCATCGGGTGACGCCGGCACGGTCAGACGGACGCCCGACGGGAGTCGTACGGCCGACCGAACAGGCCCACCGGTGAGGCGGCGTTGCGGACACGACCTAGCCCGGGACGGCGTCGCCGCAGATGGCGCTCCAGACGCTGGTCTCAATGTGAACCAGGAGGCGGGGCAGCCGTGGCAGGCACCGCCGGGCCGGACGGTGACGATGCCGGCGCGTACCTCGACGACGCCGATGCCGCCGCCGTGGGACCGGGCGAGCTCGCCCACCTCCCCGGCGAGAACCTCTTGTGCCGCGGCGAAAAGCTCTGCGCCGTCATCGTGGCAGACGGTCCCGGTGCCCGTGATCCGTCCGGCGGGGTCGTCGAGGGCGGCGCGGAGTGCGGTACGAGCCCGGGGCGCTCTCGCTCCACGGCCCGTTCGGTCAGTCGCGAGGGAGCGTCCCGGCGACGTACTCGGTCAGGTCGAGCAGCCGGTTGGTGTAGCCCCACTCGTTGTCGTACCAGCCGAAGACCTTCACCAGGTCGCCGTGCGCCTGGGTCAGCGGGGCGTCCAGGACGCAGGAGGCCGGGTCGCCGACGACGTCGCGGGAGACGATCGGGGCGTCGGACACGCGCAGGATGCCCTTGAGGGGCCCGTCGGCGGCCTCCCGGAAGGCGGCGTTGACCTCGTCGGCGCTCACCGGCCGGTCCAGGACCACGCTCAGGTCGGTGAGGGAGCCGTCCTCGACGGGGACGCGGACGGCGAGTCCGTCGAGGGTGCCGGCCAGCTCCGGCAGGACCAGGCCGACGGCGCGGGCGGCTCCGGTGGACGTGGGGATGATGTTGACGGCGGCGCTGCGGCCGCGCCGCAGGTCCTTGTGCGGGCCGTCGAGGACGACCTGGTCGTTGGTGTAGCCGTGGATGGTGGTCATCAGCCCCTTGACGAGGCCGAAGTGCTCGTCGAGCACCTTCACCATGGGCGCCACGCAGTTGGTCGTGCAGGAGGCGTTGGAGACGACGTGGTCCCGCTGCGGGTCGTAGGTGTCCTCGTTGATGCCCATGACGACGGTGGCGTCGACGCCCTTGCCCGGCACGGACAGCAGCACCTTGCGGGCGCCGCCCTTCAGGTGCAGCCCGGCCTCTTCGCGGGTGCGGAAGCGGCCGGTGGACTCGATGACGATGTCGACGCCGAGGCCGGCCCAGTCCAGGGCGGCCGGGTCGCGCTCGGCGGTCACGGCGATGCGGTGACCGCCGACGGTGATCGAGGTGTCGTCGTGCTCGACGGTGCGGCCGATGCGGCCGTACGTCGAGTCGTACGCCAGCAGGTGCGCCAGCGCGGCCGGCGAGGTGAGGTCGTTGACCGCCACGACCTCCACGGCCGTGCCGGCCTCGGTCTCCGCGCGCTGCAGCACCAAGCGCAGGTAGTTGCGTCCGATGCGGCCGAAGCCGTTGATTCCCACGCGCACGCTCATGTCCGTCGTCCTCCCGATCGATCCGCGTCTGTATGCGCTGCCAGCCTGCTGGCCGGGGATGCGATCGGGCATGGGCCGTACGGGGGCGAGCCGGGGGACGTTCGGCCCCAGGGCTCGCCACGCGAGTGTCAGTGGCCTTCTTGCTTCAGCCGGTCCTGGGCCTGGGTGGCGATGACGGCGGCCTGGACGCGGCGCTCCACACCGAGCTTGGCCAGCAGCCGGGAGATGTGGTTCTTCACCGTCTTCTCGGCGAGGTAGAGCCGCTGACCGATCTGGCGGTTGGTCAGTCCCTCGCCGATGAGGGCCAGGATCTCCCGCTCCCGGTCGGTCAGGCCCGGCAGGGCGTCGGGCTCGGGTTCCGGCTCCTGGCCCTGACGCAGACGGGCCATCAGCTTGGCGGTGGCGCTGGGGTCGAGCAAGGACTGGCCCCTGGCCACCGTGCGCACGGCCGACACCAGGTCCGAGCCCTGGATCTGCTTCAGCACGTACCCGGAGGCGCCCGCCATGATCGAGTCCAGCAGGGCCTCCTCGTCGTCGAACGAGGTCAGCATCAGGCAGGCCAACTCCGGCATGCGCGAACGCAGTTCACGGCACACGCTCACCCCGTCGCCGTCCGGCAGGCGCACATCCAGCACCGCGACCTGCGGGCGCAGGGCGGGCACACGGGTCAGGGCCTGCTCTGCGTTGGCGGCCTCGCCGACCACGGTGATGTCCGGCTCGTCGTCCAGCAGGTCGTGCACCCCGCGCCGTACCACCTCGTGGTCGTCCAGCAGGAAGACCCGGATCGGGTCGTCGGGTCCGGGCTGCTCGCCGTCCGCCATCGGATACTCCTTGTTCTGCGTTCCGCGCCGTCTGAATCCCGCACCGGACTTCGCCCATGGGCGCGGTCCGTCCATCGCAGATCTTGCGCGATCCCAGGACGAAGGGCCAGGGCCGGTCGGCCCCTCTGGCACCGGCGCGCCGTCTGCCCACGGGGTACTCCATCGGACCGGATCGCCTCGCCGGTAGCCACCGCTGCCGAACAGTGACCACGTGCGTGCGTCGGCCAGATCACCGGCCGGGTGGTCGGCAGCGCCGTGCCGTCCCGCGCGTCACAGCACCGCGCGGCTCGACTCGCGGCGGATCGGTCCGGCTGCCCGCGGGTCGCCTGGCGGGCCGGATCGGCACGAGGGCGCGGGCTGCCGGCCGCGCTGCACCAAGCCCCCGAACGCCATGGCTCATCCCACGGCAGTGATCTCCGTCGGACACAGGGGTCGGGTGCCGCGCGCGGTTCAGGGCCGACCGGCCCCCCTCGTGAGGACGTCCAGCACCTGCCGCAGCACCAGGCCGCGGTCGACCCTGGAACCGCACCGCACCGACAGAGTCCGAGGAGCATTCCATGAAGGCAGCAGTCGTCCGGTCCTTCCGTGAACCGCTGGTGATCGAGGAACGGCCGGATCCGGAGCCAGGTCCCGGCCAGGTCCGCATCCGGCTCGAGGCGTCCGGGCTGTGCCACACCGACATCCACGCCGCGCACGGCGACTGGCCGGTCAAGCCGACCCCGCCGTTCGTCCCCGGCCACGAGGGCGTCGGCATCGTCGAGGCGCTCGGCGACGGCGTGACCCACCTGGCCGTCGGCCGGCGCGTCGCGGTGCCGTGGCTGGGCTGGGCGTGCGGGCGGTGCGAGCACTGCCTGTCCGGCTGGGAGACCCTGTGCGAGCGGCAGCAGAACACCGGTTACAGCGTGGACGGCGGGTACGCCGAGAAGATGCTCGCCCCGGCCGACTTCGCCGCCGTGGTCCCCGACGGCATCGACCCGCGCGACGCCGCCCCGCTGACCTGCGCCGGCGTGACCACGTACAAGGCGCTGAAGGTCGCAGGCGTGCGCCCGACCCAGCTCGTGGCGATCTCCGGCATCGGTGGCCTCGGCCACCTGGCCGTGCAGTACGCGAAGATCGCCGGAGCTACGGTCGCCGCGATCGACGTCACCGACGACAAGCTCGACCTCGCCCGGGAGCTCGGCGCCGACATCCTGATCGACGCCCGCAAGGAGGACCCGGCCGAGGTGCTCAAGCGGCACGGCGGCGCCCACGCCGCGATCGCGCTGGCCGTCAACGAGCAGGCGTTCGCCTCCGTCTACGGCGGTCTGCGGCGTGGCGGCAAGCTGGTCATGGTCGCTCTGCCCGCCGGCGGCACCATCCAGGTGCCGATCTTCGACACCGTCCTGAACGGCACCTCGGTCATCGGCTCCATCGTCGGCACCCGCCAGGACCTGGACGAGGTCTTCCAGCTGCACGCCGCCGGACGCACCAAGGTGATCTACGAGACCCGGCCGCTGGAGACCGTCAACGAATCCATCGCGGAAGTCCTGAACGGCCAGATCAAGGCACGCATCGTCTTCGAGATGTGACCCTCCGGCATGGCCGCTGCGCCTGGTGCACCGACCGGGGTGCAGCTCGGCCAGGGGCCGGGCCCGCACCCGCCCCCGCTCATTCAGGAAGGAACAGCACTGTCATGGTCCGTTACGTGTACGCGTTCACCGAGGGCGGCCGTGACATGGCCGACCTGCTCGGCGGCAAGGGTGCCAACCTGGCCGAGATGACCCGGATGGGTCTGCCGGTGCCTCCGGGATTCACGATCACCACCGAAGCCTGCCGTGCCTTTCTCGCCACCGGGCACGAGCCGGACGCACTGGCGCGCGAGGTCTCCGACCGGCTGACCGTCCTGGAGCGGACGGCCGGTCGGCGGATGGGGCAGCGCGACGATCCGCTGCTGCTGTCCGTCCGGTCCGGGGCCCGCTTCTCCATGCCCGGCATGATGGACACGATCCTGGACATCGGTCTCAACGACGAGACCGTTCTCGGACTGGCGAACTCCTCCGGGAACGAACGCTTCGCCTGGGACTCCTACCGCCGCCTTGTGCAGATGTTCGGCAGCACGGTCATGGGCGTCGCCGGCGAGCGGTTCGAGGACGCCATGACCGGGCTGAAGGAGGCGCGGGGCGCCGCCGACGACCTGGGCCTGGACGCGGCCGACCTGGCCGCTCTCGTCGAGGTCTACAAGGACCTGATCCGTCAGGAGACCGGCGAGTACTTCCCGCAGAACCCGGCCGAGCAGTTGCGCCGGGCGATCCTGGCCGTCTTCGAGTCCTGGAACGGCGAGCGCGCCCGGCTCTACCGCCGCCGCGAGCACATCCCCGACGACCTGGGCACCGCCGTCAACGTTCAGATGATGGTCTTCGGCAACCTCGGCACCGACTCCGGCAGCGGCGTCGCCTTCACCCGCGACCCGGCCACCGGCCGCCCGGGCCTGTACGGCGACTACCTGCCCAACGCCCAGGGCGAGGACGTCGTCGCCGGCATCCGCAACACCGTCGCACTGGACGAGCTCCAGCACATCAACCCGCAGGCGTACGTCCAACTGCGCGACCACATGGGGCTGTTGGAGAGCCATTACCGCGACCTGTGCGACATCGAGTTCACCATCGAGCGCGGTCGGCTGTGGATGCTGCAGACGCGGGTGGGCAAGCGCACCGCGGAGGCAGCGTTCGCCATCGCCGCCGAGCTGGTGGACGAGGGACTCATCACCCCGGCCGAGGCTCTGGCCCGGGTCGGCGGAGACGGCCTGGCCCGGCTGATGTTCCCGCGCTTCGACACCGACGCGGTCGGCTCGGCGCTCGCCCACGGCATTCCCGCCTCGCCGGGTGCCGCCGTCGGGGCCGCGGTGTTCGACTCGGCCGAGGCGGTGCGTCGCGCCGCAGCGGGCGAGAAGGTGGTTCTCGTCCGGCAGGAGACCACTCCCGACGACCTGCCCGGCATGGTCGCCGCCCAGGCCGTGCTGACCAGCCGGGGCGGAAAGACCAGCCACGCGGCCGTGGTCGCCCGCGGCATGGGCAAGGTGTGCGTCTGCGGCGCCGAGGAACTCGCCGTGGACACGCAGGCGCGGAAGTTCACGGCCAACGGCGCCACCGTGGAAGAAGGCACCGTCCTCTCGGTCGACGGCTCCGACGGCGCCGTGTACCTCGGCGCCGCGCCGCTGGTCGACTCCTCGGTGATGCGCTACTTCGAGACCGGCGAACGGTCGGCGGGCCTGGTCGACGCCGTGGCCCGGGCCATGGAGCAGGCAGACGGGGCGCGGAAGTTGGGCGTGCGGGCCAACGCCGATACTCCCGAGGACGCCGCCCGCGCCCGCCGGTTCGGCGCTGAGGGCATCGGTCTGTGCCGCACCGAGCACATGTTCCTCGGCGACCGTCGGCAGCTGGTCGAGGCGATGATCCTGGCCCGTACCGACGGCGAGCGCGAACGGGCGCTGGACGCGCTGCTGCCGCTGCAGCGGCAGGACTTCGTCGGCATCCTGGAAGCGATGGACGGGCTGCCGGTCACGATCCGGCTCCTCGACCCGCCTCTGCACGAGTTCCTCCCGGACCGCACCGAACTCGCCGTGCGTCTCGCGGCTGCCGAGGCCCACGGCACCTCACCCAGTGCGCACGACGCCGAACTGCTGGACGCCGTGAACCGCATGCACGAGGCCAACCCGATGCTCGGCCTGCGCGGGGTGCGCCTGGGGCTGGTGGCACCGGGCCTGGTGGCCATGCAGGTGCGGGCGATCGCCGAGGCGGTCGTGGAGCGCAAGCGGGCCGGCGGCGACCCGCGAGCCGAGATCATGGTGCCGCTGATCGACACGGTCGAGGAACTGCGGCTCGTCCGCGAGGAAGTCGAGCAGGTACTGGCCGAGGTCTCCAAGGCATCGGGTGTCCCGGTCGACTGCCCGGTCGGCACCATGATCGAGCTGCCCCGGGCCGCCCTCACCGCGGGCCGCATCTCCGAGGAGGCGGAGTTCTTCTCCTTCGGCACCAACGACCTGACCCAGACCACGTGGGGCTTCTCCCGCGACGACGTGGAGGCGGCGTTCTTCTCCGCCTACCTCGACAAGGGCATCTTCAAGGTCTCCCCGTTCGAGACGATCGACCGCGACGGTGTGGGGCGCCTGGTCGAGATCGCGGTCGCCGAGGGCCGCGCCGCACGGCCCGACCTGAAGATCGGTGTCTGCGGCGAGCACGGCGGAGACCCGGAGTCGGTGCACTTCTTCCACGCTGCCGGGCTCGACTACGTCTCCTGCTCACCGTTCCGCGTCCCGGTCGCACGACTGGAGGCCGGACGCGCCGCCCTGCCTGAGACAGAGGCAAGCGACAGCAGGTGACGGGGCGCCCGGTGCTGGGAAAGGCAGCCTGGCGACCCCCGCGACAAGAGGCAGCCCCGAGCGCTGGGCGAGGCTGACCCGATTAGCAGCACGGGACCCGCGGCCTCCAGGTCGACCCCGATCGGCCCTCCTCCCAGGGCCCGGCCGGTGCCCAGGCTGGTCATGGGCCCGGCTCGACAGCCGACGCCCTGGGCCGAAGGAGTTGATCGCCATGACAACCCTGGCGGGAACACCGGACCGTCCGGTCCGGGTGAGCGCGGTGCTGGATGCGCCACTGTCCCGATGGCTGTGGCTGGTGAAGTGGATCCTGCTCATTCCCCACTACGTGGTGCTGTTCTTCCTCTGGACCGCCTTCACCGTGGTGAGCGTGATCGCGTTCTTCGGCATCGTGTTCACCGAGCGCTATCCGCGCACCCTGTTCGACTTCAACCTCGGGGTGCTGCGCTGGACCTGGCGGGTCGCCTACTACTCGTACGGCGCCCTGGGCACCGACCGGTATCCGCCGTTCAGCCTGGGCGAGGAGCCCGACTACCCGGCGCGGCTGGACATCGCCCATCCCGAACGGCTCTCCCGCGGCCTGGTGCTGGTGAAGTGGTGGCTCCTGGCCGTCCCGCACTACGTCGTCATCGGCTTCTTCCTCGGCGGCTGGCACCTCGGATGGTGGAACGGCGGGCTCGTCGCCGTGCTGGCGGTGATCGCCGCTGTCACCCTGACCTTCACCGAGAAGTACCCCAAGGGCCTGTTCGATCTGATCCTCGGCCTCAACCGGTGGGTGCTGCGCGTCGCCGCCTACGCCGCCCTGATGACGGACACCTACCCGCCCTTCCGGCTCGACATGGGCGGCACCGAGCCGAGCGAACCGGAGGCATCGTGAGTGACGGCTCGTACCGCCGACCACTCCCAGCGCCCGCAGGCCGTGCGTCGACGACCGCCGGGGCGTCGGCCCAGCCGGGCACGAGGACGTAGCGGACCCACACCGGGACGCCGAGCCGGTCCAGGTGGGTGGCGAAGTCGAGACTGTCGACGCTCGTCGCTCGCGATGCCTGGTAGGAGGGCCTGTCGGCTTACCCGGCGCACGCCATCCGTCCCTCGCGGCGGGGCCTTGAGCCCGGTCAGGCTGACCTTCATCTCGCCGAGCGACGGGGACAGGCAACCGGGGCACACCCGCCGACGAGCGGGTGTGCCCCGGGTCCGACGAGCAAGCGGCCCTCAGAGCAGCCAGCGGTTGCGGCTGACGAACGGCAGCCGCGCCCAGACCCTGCCCAGACCCCAGGTGGCGCCGGCGCCCGCGGCCGCGAGGGCTATCAGGACGACGGCGTAGACGAGGTGGTAGTCGGCGAACGGGTTGGTCGACATGCTCGCCGACCCGTCCGACAGGTGCTTGGCCGGCGGCCATTCCGCGATCCACATCAGCGCCATCATGGCGGTGCCGGCGACCGCGGCGAGCCGCAAGCCGATGCCGGCGATCAGGGCGAGGCCGATACCGAGCAGCCCGAGCATGAACAGCCAGTTCGCCCACGCGGCGCCGGCCCAGTCGTGGAAGGTGGACTCCATCGGGCCGACCGCCACGCCGCTGAGGAAGCCCTTGGTGGGCGAGCCGCCGTCGATCCAGCCCTTGCCCGACGGCGTGGCGTAGCCGAAGCCGAAGGTCTTGTCGAGGAACGCCCACAGGAAGACGAAGCCGGTCAGCAGCCGCAGCCCGGCGAACACGTACGCACGGGTCGCCGTCGCGGCGGCGGTCGTCTCGGCGGCGGAGGCGGGAGCCGTCCCCGCCCTGCGCAGGGACGGGAAGCGGAATCCCGGATGCCGATGGGGGTGGTCGTGCACTGCCATGATGCTCATCCCTTTCGAGGGGTGCGACGCGCAGAAGGTGGACGACTCTCGTTGCGCCTTCAATGTCCCGCGTCGTCAGCGCCCGGCAGAGGGGCTGCAGGGCCCGGCATGCGGGCCGAACGGCCCCCTGTCCGGGTCCCGTTGGCACCGTTGCGGACGACCATGTCGAAGGGCGTGGTGGTGGTGCCGATCTCCGTGCAGCCGCGCACGTGCAGGTTCTTGTGACCGGTGCGGCGGTGGGCCAGTCGGTGGATCAGCTCGTCGTCGGAGAGCGGGGTCGGCGTCCGCCGCGTGTCGGCGGACATCACCGGGTCCCTTCCGGATCGGGGTCGGCCGAAGGTGCATGCGGGTCCGTACCTCCCCACCCTCCCCCCGGTCCGCCGGGACCGCTGTGTCCGTCATCCGGTCGTCGGCGCGAGCACGACAGGGCAGTGGGAGTGCTGCAACAGGACGTGCGCGACCGGGCCGACCGGTGGACCGACCCGGCCGCGCGCCGACGCGTGCCGATGACCACGACTCCGGCCTCGCGCGTGCCCGCCAGCAGGGCGTGGGCCGGTCCGGTGCGGACGGTGCGGCTGTCGACCGCGACCTGGGGATACGCCTCCCTCAGCCGGGCGACGCCGAACCGCGGGACGGCTTCTTCCGCCCGGTCGTTGCGGGCCTGGCGTTCCTGGCCGGGGCTCGTCGCGGCCAGCAGCGAGGGCAGTTCGGGTGTGATGTGCCGGTGCCTCGCGGCGTGCACCACCCGCAGCCGGACCCCCCGCCGGGCCGCTTCCTGGAAGGCATGAGCAGCCGCGGCCCGGGGAGGGGAAGGCGACGTTCAAGCGGTGAGGTCCACGCCATACACGGTGCGTCCGCCGATGAGCTCACGCCCGGTGACCAGTTCCGGCTCGATACGGACGAAGACCTCCTGCGGCGCGGGCACCCAGGAGGCCGGGCCGGTGCGGGCCAGGCGTTCGTGCTCGGCGTGATCGGTCACGACCGTGGCCGTGCCTGTGACGACAACGCTCCAGCCGGAGTGCCGGGCCTCGTCGACGTCGTCCGCCTCGAAGGCGACCACCGCGCCGTCGATCGCCTGGACCAGATCCGAGGCCGCGGAGGTGCGCAGCAGGACCGCGCCGTCGTTGTCGAGGCTGAAGTTGACCGGCAGCACGGCGGGCAGGGCCCGGCGCGTGAAGACGATGCGGCCGACGGGCACCTTGGCCATCAGCCGCAGACACTCCTGCCGCCCGAGTTCGCGGAAACCGTCGTCGGGATACATCAGCCAACCTGTCTTTCGCCGGGTGCAGCGGTACTGCGTCTCTTCCATCCTGAGCCGGGTGAGACCGCAGACGAGGGGCCATCGGTCCCGGCTTCCCCGGAGAACGACCTGCGTCACGCCGCTGCACCGGCCCGGGCATCCTGGGCCGGGCACGGACCCGAGCCGAGTCACGGTACGGCCGGTTGCGGCTGGTCACCGACAGCGCCGGCTTCCGGCGGATCCTTCGCGCCGTGGGCCTGGCGGGTGTCTGCGAGCTGCACTCCAGCCTGAACGACGCCCTGGCCGGTACGTCCGCGGTCGTCGCCACGGGCTGATGACCGGATCGGGGCCTACCGGCTCGGCAGCGCCCCGTCGAGCACCGCGCCCGGGGCGCGCCGCGGACTCGCAGCGCCTCCGGGGCCGTATCCGAGGCGGATGAGCATCTGCGCATGCCCGGTCCGACCGGGCGTCGGGCTCAGGGAACGGCGCAGATCCGGCCACTCCAGTGCCTGGTGCAGCAGGGAGGCGCGCAGACCGTGAGCGGTGGCGAGGAGCCACACGTGCTGGAGTGCCTGTCCGGCCCGCAGCCAGTCGGCGCGACGGTCGTGCTCGGTGATCAGCACAGCAAGGACGGGTGCCGCCTCGAAGGGCCGGGCGACCAGCCGCTCGGGGTGCCGCTGCGCGGTGAAGTCCCGCAGGGGAAGCTGCTCACGGGCGTCCTGGGGGCCGAGCACCGCCTGCGGCAGGCCCACATCGGGAGTCGGCTGCAGGTCGTGGTGCACCCAGCGGTTGCTCTCCGCGGCGCGGTCTGTGTCGATGCGGTTGCGGCACTCGGCCTCCGCGGTCAGGCGGAGCAGTCGCGCCGTCTCGACGGGGTCGGGGAACCACAGCCGCGCGCCCTCCACACGGGCGGCTTCACCGAGTTCGCTGCGCTGAGACGGTGCCAGCGGCCGGCCCGAGAACGGCAGACGGCTGCTGCGCCTGCGCCAGATCGCCTCGTACAGGTCGGCGCGGTGCCCTGTGGGGCGGGGAGCGGACCCGGCCAAGCGCACCATGGCGAGCAGGCCGGGGTCCTCCGGGGCGGGCAACAGGCGGCTGACCGGCGACCATCCGCAGTGCGCGATCGCGACCCGGAGGTTCAACAGGCACGCCCCCACCGAGAGGTGCAGGGCGCGACCGGTCGGGTCCGTGTACCGCAGGCCGCGTTCGGGGGCGGCACGCACCTGGAGCGTGGCCGGCTCGGCATCCGGGCAAAAGCGCCAGGGCTGGGTGTTGTGGATCGAGGGTGCGGCGACCGCAGCCGGCACGCAGGTCTCCGGAATCACGTCGTCCAGGGTTGTGCTGTGCATGATGTCCTCCTCACGCGTCGGCGTAGGACAGGGGGTGCTGCCCTACGAGCGTGGGTGCCCGGCCACGGTCCTGTGAGGGGCCGATGGTCCTGCCGCCGGGCCCGGACGGGCCATACCTCACCGAGTGCGCGGCATGCGGGAGCACCCTCGCGGTTCCCGCCTCCGGTCCCCGTCCGGGCATGGGCGCAACGGCCCACCACTGGCGGCGAGTTGGTCCCTGCCGACGCGTGGCCGCAACCAGGCGGAGGTGGCGGACCACGGGCCGAGGCCGCCCGCGCGTGCTGCCTGGTCGGCCCATGCCGAGACTCGTCGGCGGCATATCAGCCGACGATGAAGTCAGGACGCACAAGCGTCCCCGACCTCCCGTGAACGATCTCGTACGCCGCGTCGAGGGCGCCGATGGCCGCCAGCCCTCCGGTACGTTCGACGAACCGGGCGGCTGCCTCCGCCTTGGGGCCCATGGAGCCGTCGGGGTAGCCTCCGCGGCGCAGGTCGTCGGGGGTCGCGTCGAGGACGGGCTGCGCGTCGAGGGTGCCGTAACCGGCGTAGACGCACGGGACGTCGGTGAGGATGAGCAGGAAGTCGGCCTTGAGGTCCTCGGCGAGCAGAGCAGCCGTGAGGTCCTTGTCGACGACCGCCTCGACGCCGGTCAGCGCACCGGTGTCGTTGTCGGCGATGACGGGGACGCCTCCCCCGCCGGCGCACAGGACCAGCGCGCGGCTGCCCAGTAGTTCGTGGATGGTCTCGATCTCCAGGATCCGTTCGGGCGACGGTGAGGGGACCACGCGTCGCCAGCCCCTGCCGTCCTTGGCGATGTGCCAGCCGTGCCTGCGGGCGAGGGACTCGGCGATCTTGTGGGAGTACACCTGGCCGACGAACTTCGTGGGCCGGCCGAAGGCGGGATCGTCGGCCCGTACCAGGGTGTGCGTGACCAGCGCGGCGATCCGGTGCCCCGGCAGGGCGTCGTGCAGGGCGCGGACCAGCAGCGAGCCGATCATCCCCTGTGTCTGGGCGCCGAGCAGGTCCAGCGGACAGGGAGCCCTCAGCGCCGGATCGGCGGCGCTCTCCTCGGCGAGCAGACCGATCTGTGGCCCGTTGCCGTGGGTGACGACGATCTGGTGTTCCAGGGCGAGGGCCGCGATCGCCGTGGTCACCCGGTCGATGTTCGCCTCTTGAACGTCCGCGTCGGGGCGTTCGCCCCGGTGCAACAGTGCGTTGCCGCCGAGGGCGATGACGATGCGCATGGCTTTGGTCCTCCAGGATGGCCACGAATGCGGCGCTGTTGGCGTGCAGCCGGTTCTCCGCCCGGTCGAGGGGCGACGGCTTCCCGGCTCGCCGCTCACTGAGGTACCGGGATCCGATCAGGTCGGCGGGGCGCCTGGGCCGCCTCCACGACGGCCGGTCGATCGTCGGCACGGCGCCGATGCGTCCGCAGTGCCAGTGCGTCGAGTACCACCGAGCACGAAAGTGACCGCCAGGGAGACCGCCTGAAGAACCGCGAACAGCTTCCAGAACTCGGAGGTCGGTGACGTAGCCACTGCGCACACCCCCCTTCCGCCGGGTCGCCCGTCGTCTTCATCGAACATCCGGAACCGTTCCGGCGCAGGGTGCCGAAGGACCCGCAGGCGGTGCCGGTCGGCCCGGCCACGGGGCCGGGTGGCCCATCGCCCGGCACAGGTCACGGGCCCACGCTGAGAGCGGCAGATCCGTACGCCCTGACTGGAGGCACGCCATGAACGCTCCTGCCACGGCCGGCATGCTGCAGGCGCTGCCCGCCGAGCACCGGCAGCGGCTGATGCGCTTTGCCCGGGAGGTGTCGTTCCCCCAGGGCACCCGCCTCTTCGAGGAGGGCGGCCGCGCCGACCGGTTCTGGATCATCCGTACTGGCAGCGTCACCCTCGACATGCGCGTGCCCGGCCGCCGGGACGCCGTCATCGAGACCCTCCGGCACGACGAACTCATCGGTTGCTCCTGGCTGTTCGCCCCGCGCACCTGGCACCTCGGCGCCGAGGCGACCAGCCCGGTACGCGCCTACGAGTTCGACGCCACCGCGATCCGCTCGATGTGCCAGGACGACCCCGCGCTCGGCGCGAGCGTCACCCAGTGGGTGGGCGGCGTTCTCGCCCACCGCCTGCGCTCGACCCGCATCCGGCTGCTGGACCTGTACGCCCCCTACGGCAGCGGCAGCCTTCTGTGAACACACCGACGAGACGAAGCGAGAACGCCCCAGGAGGCATGATGCACGGCAGCCCGCACATCGTCAGCGACGTGATGACGCACACCGTCGCCGCCATCGGCCGCGGCGCCACCTTCAAGGAGATCGTGCGGATGATGCACGACTGGAAGGTCAGCGCCCTGCCCGTCCTGGAGGGCGAGGGCCGCGTCGTCGGCGTCGTGTCCGAGGCGGACCTGCTGCACAAGGAGGAGTTCCGCGACGACGACCCCGACCGGCACACCCAGCTGAAGCGCCTGTCCGACCTCGCCAAAGCCGGCGCGGTGACCGCCGGCGAGCTGATGACCTCCCCGGCCCTCACCGTCCACGCGGACGCGACGCTCGCGCAGGCCGCGCGGACCCTGGCGCGCGCGAAGGTGAAACGGCTCCCCGTAGTCGACGGGCTGGGCATGCTGCAGGGCATCGTCAGCCGCGCCGACCTGCTGAAGGTGTTCCTGCGCGATGACGAGGGCATCGCGGAGGAGGTCCGCCGGGAGGTGGTCTCGTACCTCTTCCCCGCGCCGACGTCCGCCGCACGTGTGGCCGTGCGGGACGGCATCGTGACGCTCAGCGGCCGCATCCGGGACACGTCCCTGGTCCCCGTGGCCGCGCGTCTGATCCGGGCCGTTGAAGGCGTCGTGGACGTGGAGTTCGACGTGTCCGCGCACGGCCGCTCCTGGGAGCCGGCCCCTGCTCCGTCGAGTCACAGCGAGGAGGCCTCGACCTCGTGACGCGTACGAGCCACATCGAATCCGGCTGACCTGCTGCCGCCGGGTCGAATCCGGCTGACCTTCTGCCGCCGGGTCGAATCCGGCTGACCTTCTGCCGCCGGGTCGAATCCGGCTGACCTGCTGCCGCCGGGGAGACGAGCGGGTGGCGGCGGCCGCGGTGTGGAAGGCGGCGGCGCGGCGGCCCGCGTCGGTGCGGCCGTGCGTCGACGGTCAGGACCGGCATGCGGCAGGTGACGCGGCGGGCGGTGCGGGAGAGGGCGCGCGGGCTGCCGAAGGACTCCAGGTGCAGCAGCGCGAGGTCGGTGCGGCCGTCGCTCTCCGAGGAGGAGTACCAGCTCTTCCTGCGCCAGTGCCCGGTCTTCGAGCGGATGCTGGTGGAGGCAGGGGTCCTGCTGCGGGCAGACGTACTCCCGGGCTGAGGACGAGATGATGGTGCACACCGACATCGCCGAGTCACCGTGGCACGTGGTCGAGAGCGACGACGAACGCCGGGCCCGGCTGTGGATGATCGCCCAGTCGGTCGATTCCGTGCCGTGTCACGAGGCGCCGCCGCCGGTGCTTGAGCTGCCGGAACGGCCGCCGTCGACCGGCTGCGAGCGCCCGCCGCGTGATCTGCAGACCTGTGTCCCCGATCACGCGGCGAGCCTCTGAGGCGCCCGTCAGGCGTCGTGCGCCTGGTGCGGTACGACGGCGACCGGGCAGGCCGAGTGGTGCAGCACGGCGTGGGCGACGCGGCCGAGCTGGAGCCCGAAGTGCCCCCCGCGGCGCGTGGCGCCGACGACCAGGAGGTCGGCACGGTGCGAGGCGTCCGCCAGCACCCGGCGGGCGTGGCCCTCGACGGTGCGCCGGTGCACCTCGACGTCCTGCGGGACGTCCTGCAGTGCCGCTTCCAGCTCCTCCGCGGCCGTTTCCTCGTGCAGGCGGGCGGGGTCACCGACGAGCAGAGGATGGTCGGTGGTCTCATGCGCGGGGCGCCGCCAGGCCCGAACGGCCTCCAGAAGCACGCCGCGTCGCCGGGCCTCCGCGACGGCGAAGCGCACCGCCGCCGACTCCTTCGCGTCCTCGCCGACGCCCACGACGACGCGGCCGTGGACGGGCGGCGTCGCCTGGTTGTCGTGGCTGCCGCGCAGCACGATCACCGGGCAGTCGGCATGGGCGGCGACGGCCAGACTGACGGAGCCGAGCAGCATCTCGGCGATGCCGCTGCGGCCGCGGGTGCCCACGACCAGCGCGGAGGCGTTCCGTGCCTCGCGGACCAGGGCGTACTCCGGCTCCTCGAACACCACGTCGGCGCTCACCCGCAGGTCGAGGTGCCGGTCGCGTGCCCGCTGAGCGGCGGCGCCCACGACGTCCTGGGCCAGGGGCGGCGCGGTCGGCTCACCGATGTCGTGGGCGAGGGCGGCACCCTCGTAGCGCTCCCACAGGCAGGCGTACACCACCCGCAGCGGCACCGCGCGCAGCGCGGCCTCGTCGGACGCCCAGTCGACGGCGCGCAGGCTCGGCTCGGAGCCGTCCACGCCCACGACCAGGGGCCCGTAAAGGGCTTGTTCGGCCGGTGCGTTCATGATCTCCACTCCCCTCAGCTGGTGCGTTCAGTCGTGCGCGACGACGGCGACAGGGGCGGTGGCATGGTGCAGTACGGCGTGCGTGACGGGTCCGATGTGGGCGCCGATCCGGCTGCGGCGGATCCGGCGGCCGACGACGACCAGCGATGCCTCGCGGGAGGCGTCGATGACGTGCTCGGCGGGGCTGCCGAGACGGGAGCTCTCGACGACCTCGACGTCCGGGTACTTCTGCCGCCAGGGGCTCAGGACCTTGGCCAGGGCGGCGGCTTCCTGCCGGGCCAGCTCCGCGCCCACCTCGGGGGCGGCAGGCAGGCTGGAGACGTAGTAGGGCGGCAGGATCCAGCTGTGCACGGCCTTCAGCACGGTGCCGCGGCGGGCGGCTTCCTCGAACGCGAAAGCGATCACCGTGTCATCGGGGTGGTCGGTGTCGAGGCCGAGCACCACGGGCCGGTACGCGGTGGCGGCGGAGGTGACGTCCGCGGGTTCCTTCTCGTGCTCGTCGGCGGCCTGCTTGCCGGATCGCACGAGGACGACGGGGGTCTCGGTGCGAGCGATCACGGCCGCGCCCACGGACCCGACGAGGAATCCCCCGATCCCGCTCAGCCCGCGGGAGCCGAGGACCAGCAGCTCGGCGTCCTTCGCCGCCTGGGCCAAGGCCTCCGTCGGGCTGCCGGGGATCTGCTCCATGGTCACGTCCACACCCGGGTGACGCAGGCGAAGTCCCTCAGCCGCCTCACGCGGAATCCGCTCGCTCCAGTGCTGCTGCGTCTCGGCGCCGAGGAGCGGAGCTTGCGCGATGGGCTCCGGGACGGGCTCCCAGACGTGAACGAGCTTCAACGGCAGGCCGCGCAGCTTCGCCTCTCGGGCCGCCCACTCGGCAGCGGTGCGACTCTCGAGCGAGCCGTCGAGGCCCACGGTGACGGTGCGGGACATGTTGTCCACCTCCTGATCGGGGTTCCGGTCCCAGGGTGGTGGCGGGGGAACGGCACGGTGCAGAGACCGCAGGTCCCCTTTCGCGGGCCGATAGGCCCCATGGGCCGACGGGTCCCCACCGACGCCGCGTCCGGCGACGCGGGCCGACGACACAGCGATGTGTGCGAGCGGAGCCAAGCGAGCGGCGAGCAGGCGCACCCGGCCTCGGGCAGAGCACCCGTGTGCCGTCTGTTCCCCCGAGAGGTGTCGGCTACCGCTGCCCAGCATGTCGACCAGCAGCGCTGTGCCGGCAGAGGATGCCTCGCGGGCCGTTCGGCACCTGGCGGCCGACCAGAAGCCCGGAGGATCCTGAGATCTTCCGGCGCAAGGAGGATCATGTCCCAGAGCTCGGTCGACCGTGCTCCACGATGGCGCCGTCTGGTGCCCGGACTCGGCACGCTGCTCGGCTATCGGCGCTCGTGGCTGAGAGGCGACGTCCTGGCCGGAGTGACGGTGGCCGCGTATCTCGTGCCCCAGGTGATGGCGTACGCGGGCGTGGCCGGCCTGCCGCCGGTCGCCGGGCTGTGGGCGATCCTGCCCGCGCTCGCCCTGTACGCCCTCCTCGGCTCCTCCCGCCTGCTGTCGGTCGGCCCGGAGTCGACGACCGCGCTGATGACGGCGACGGTGGTGGGGCCGCTCGCCGCCGGAGATCCGGCCCGGTACGCGACACTGGCGGCGACACTCGCGATCGCGGTCGGCCTGCTGTGCGTGCTGGCATGGGCGGCGCGGCTCGGCTTCGTCGCGGACCTGCTGTCCCGGCCGGTGCTCATCGGGTACATGGCGGGCGTGGCGCTGATCATGATCGTGGACCAGCTTCCCAAACTCACCGGTGTCCCGACGACGGGCTCGGCCTTCTTCGCCCAACTGTGGTCCTTCGTACGGCACCTGTCACACGTCCACATGGCCACGGCCCTGCTCGCCATGGTGGCGCTCGGCGTCCTCTTCACGGTGGCCCGCTTCTGCCGCGCCGTTCCCGGCCCCCTCCTCGTCGTGGTCTTCGCCACGGCGGCCGTATCCCTGTTCGACGTCGACGACCAGTACGGCATCAAGGTGATCGGCGACGTCCCGTCGGGCCTGCCCGCCGTGGCCCTGCCTGACCTGACCGAACTGCCACACCTGATCCTCCCCGCCTTGGGCCTCCTCCTGGTCGGCTACACCGACTTCATCCTCACCGCACGGGCCTTCACCACGCGCGATGACAAGGGTCCCGGGCTCGACGCCAACCAGGAGTTCCTCGCTCTGGGCGCGGCCAACCTCGGCGCGGGCACACTGCACGGATTCCCGGTCAGCAGCAGCGCCAGCCGAACCGCGCTCGCCTCATCGGCGGGCGGGCACAGCCAGGCGTACGCATTGGTGGCCGGCTCGGCCGTCCTCGCGGTCCTGCTCTTCCTGAGCCCGCTGCTCTCTCGCACGCCCACGGCGGTCCTCGGGGCGCTCGTGGTCTACGCGGCCGTCCGCATGATCGACCTGACAGGCTTCCGGCGGCTGGCATCCTTTCGCCGCCGGGAACTCCTGCTGGCGCTCGGCTGCCTGGCCGGGGTTCTCACCCTGGACATCCTGTACGGCGTGCTGGTCGCCGTCGGCCTGTCGGTCGCCGAACTGCTCACCCGGGTGGCCCGCCCGCACGACGCCGTCGAGGGCCTGGTGCCCGGCGTGGCCGGCATGCACGACATCGACGACTACCCGCAGGCCCGCACCATCCCCGGCCTGCTCGTCTACCGCTACGACTCCCCGCTGTTCTTCGCCAACGCCGAGGACTTCCGCCGCCGTGCCCTGGCCGCCGTGGACGAACAGACCGAACCGGTCCGCTGGTTCGTCCTCAACACCGAGGCGAATGTGGAGGTCGACATCACGGCCCTGGACTCGGTCGACGAACTCCGCCGCGAACTTGCCCACCGCGGCATCGTCTTCGCCCTCGCCCGCGTCAAGCAGGACCTGCTGGACGACCTGACGGCGTACGGCCTGGCGGAGTCCGTCGGCCGCGAACGGATCTTCCCCACTCTGCCGACGGCGGTGGCCGCGTACCGGCAGTGGCGCAGCGATCAGTAGACCGCCCGAGGTCCATCTCCCTCGGCGTGCGGCTTGCGCAGCGCCTGGCGATCGCGTCGCCGTCGGCGCTCACCCGGGACGGCTGCCACAGACAGAGCCGACGGTCTGCGGACCCGACCTGTGGCTGCCCGGCTTCAGACGTGGGGCACAACGGCGACGGGACAGCCGACGTGGTGCAGCACCGCGTGAGTGACCGGACCGGTGTGGATACCGAGACGGCTGTCCCGTATCCGGCGCCCCACCACCACCAGGGCCGCCCCGGCGGCGGCACGGACCAGTTCGGTGGCCGCCCGGCCCTCGGCGACCGTCTCGGTGACGGCGACCTCGGGGAACTTCTCGCACCACGGGCGCAGCGCCGCGACCACGGCGTGCTCGTGCTCCGCGAGAAGCTCCGGGCCGGGCGGCGGGACCACCCGGTCGGCGGTGGCGTATCCCGGCGGGACGGTGAAGGTGTGGACCACGCGCAGCGCGGCGCTGCGGCGCCGGGCCGCGGTGAAGGCGAACTCGATGAGGTCGTCGCAGGGTTGTCCGGTGTCGAGGCCGAGGACGATGTCGCGGTACGGGAGCTCGGGGATCTCCTCCGGGGAGACACCGTCGGGGGCCGGGAGGTGTTCGGCGGCGGCGCTCTCACCTGCCCGGGCCAGGACGACGGGGCGCGTGGACCTGGCGAGGACCCGCTGGGAGACCGAGCCGAGCAGGAAGCCCGTGACACCGCTGAGACCGCGGGAGCCGAGCACCAGGAGGTCGGCGCGTTCGGCCGCTTCGAGCAGGGCGGCCACCGGTGACTCCTTCACCTGCCGGTCGACGATGCTCAGCGCGGGGTGCGCGGCACGGACACTGTTCGACGCCTCCGCCAGGAGCTGCTCGGCCCAGCCGTGCTCGGTCATGCCCATGGGCACATAGGCCGCAGGACGCGCGTGCACCTGCCAGGCGTGCACCAGCTGCAGCTCCGCGCCGCGGCGCAGGGCCTCCCGGGCCGCCCAGTGCGCGGCGGCGAAGCTCTCGGGAGAGCCGTCGATCCCTACGGCAACGTGTCGATCCATGACCTGTGCCTCCTCGGCGTCCGTGTGTCCACTCCGAAGCCTGCTACGGACCCCGAGCCGTGCGCAGGGACCGGAGGTCCCTTTCCTCGGGGCTTCGCGGCCCCCGTGCTTCCCGCCGTGGTTGCGGGGAGGTTCTTTCACGATGCCGAACATGGCGGCCTCCGTCACCGCCCCTCGCGCGCCACGGTGGGGGCCGGCCTCATGCTCGTCGATTCCGCGAAACGGCGTGACCCGCCGGTCCTTCCGCGGCCGGCCGAGAAGGGGACGGTTCGGCCCGGGCGGTCCGGGACGACCGGCCCTGCCCCCTCAAGTCGTGGCACGGGAGGCTGAAGTGGCATCGGAGGGCCGGTTACCCGGGACAGTCCGACGGGACAGCGACGGCCGGACCGGCCGCTCGAACCCGCGAGTCCATGGCCCCGGTGCACCTGGCGGGGCCACGACACCCCGCGGTGTCCGGGAGGCCCGTACGCGCCGTACGCGCCGCGGACCACGTCACGCTCCGCATGACGTGGTGAAGGAGGGAGGACCGTCATGAAGACCTGCACGGTCGGCGAGGTCATGACCAGGGAGGTCGTCGGCGCCCGCCAGGAGACGTCGTTCAAGGAGGTGGCACGCCTGCTCGGCCGGCATCGGATCAGCGGCCTGCCGGTGGTGGACGCCGACGACAAAGTCGTGGGCGTGATATCCGAGACCGACCTGATCCTCCGGCAGGCGGCGCAAGCCGAACGGGGCCGGGGACGCGGCTTCCGGCTCCCGGCACTGCGCCGCAGGACGCGGCGCACGACCGCCAAGGCGCGTGCCACCACCGCCGGGCAGCTGATGTCGACGCCCGCGATCACAGTGCACCCGGAACAAGGTGTCGCGGACGCGGCCCGGGTGATGGAGCGTCATCACGTCGAACGGCTGCCCGTGGTCGACGAGGAGGACCGCCTCATCGGCATCGCCACCCGCCGTGACCTGCTGCGGGTCTTCCTGCGGACCGACGAGGAGGTGTGCCGGCAGATCATTGACGAGGTCCTGACCCGCACCATGTCCCTGCCGCCGCACACGGTCACCGTCTCCGTGCACGACGGCGTGGCCACGCTGGAAGGCCGCCTGGAACAGCGCAGCGACATCCCGCTGGTGCTCCGGCTGACCTGGAAGGTGGACGGCGTCGTGGGCGTGATGAACAGCCTCACCTTCCGCTTCGACGACACCCGCCCATCCGAGAAGCACCCCGCACGCAGGATCGACCACTACTCGCTTCCGCAGCGGTGACCCTGACGCCGCTTCGGCGGCGTGCCTACGGGACGGCCACGGCCCTCCCCGCCCCGACCGCGCCCCCTCCCGCCACCCGGTCGCAGGCAACTGCATCGGCGGCTACCCGGAGTGCCCGCCCACCGATGCCTGGGCGGGCGACCCAGTCGGGGAGCCGGCCGGGGGACGACGACGGCGGATGGCCGCCTGCCGACACGTATACAGGCGGCGCAGCAACCGCACGAGCAGTTCGTCGGCCACCGCGGCCACGACGCACGTCACGGCCATCGCCGCGACCAACAGCACGGCGAGGGCGCGCCGGCCTACGTCCCGGCCACGCGGCGAGCCGCTGCACCGGTCAGGTCCACCGGGGTACGACCGCCACCGGGCAGGAGGAGTAATGCAGGGCCGCGTGGGCGACCCTGCCGAGCTGGAGCCCGGTGTGTCCGCGGCGCCGCTCGGCGCCGACGACGAGCAGATCGGCGGTGGCCGAGGCATCCAGCAGCACCTGGTGGGCAAATCCTTCGACGGTGCGCCGGCGCACCGGCACGGACGGGTGGGCGGCCGCCGTGTCGGACAGGGCCGCTTCCAAAGTCCTGGCGGCCTGCTGCTCAGGATGAGGGGCGGGCTCTCCCGCAGGCAGGGCATGGGCGGTGCTTGGGTGTGTGGGGCGGCGCCAGGCCCGTACGGCCTGCAGGGTGGCGTAGCGGGCTGCCGCCTCCGCGAAGGCGAAGCGCACGGCTGCCGTGTTTCCCGGTTCCTCGCCGACACCGAGCACGATGCGCTGGTAGGTCCGCGGAGTGCGTCGGTTGTCGTGGCCGCCTCGCAGCACGATCACCGGGCAGCGGGCACGGGCGGCGACGGCCAGGCTGACCGAGCCGAGCAGCCGCTCGGCGATACCGCTGCGGCCCCGCGATCCGATGACGAGTGCGCAGGCGTGGTGGCCCTCGTCGAGCAGCGCGCTGACGGCGTCCTCGGGCAGTACCGCTGTGGTGATCTTCAGACCCGGGGCCCGTCGGTGGGCGCGGCGCGCGGCGGCCTCGACGATGTTGTCGGCCAGTACCTGTTCCGAGGATCTGCCCAGCCCCTGGGCGAGGGCGGCGCCTTCGTACCGTTCCCACAGGGAGGCGTACACCAGCCGCAGCGGCACCCCGTGCAGGGCGGCCTCGTCGGCCGCCCAGTCCACCGCCCGCATGCTCGGCTCGGAGCCGTCCACGCCCACGACCAGGGGCAACTCCATGCTCCTCATCTCCCTTGCCGTCCCTTCCCTTTACTCTTCTGCCGGGCGGCTCAGTCGTGCGGGACGACGGCGACGGGGGCAGCAGCGTGGTGCAGTACGGCGTGCGTGACGGGGCCGATGTGGGCGCCGAACGGAGCGCGGCGGATCCGGCGCCCGACCACAACCAGGGAGGCGTCGTGGGAGGCGGCCACCAGTTGGTCGGCGGCCTTGCCGGCCCGGGAGGTCTCGACGATCTCCAGGGACGGGAACTTCTGTCGCCAGGGACGCAGGACCTCGGTCAGCGCGGACGCCCGTTCCGCGGCGATCAGGGCGTTCAGCTCCGGGTCGTCGGGCAGCCCGTAGGCGAAATAGGGCGGCAGGCTGAAGCCGTGGACGACCTGCAGCGTGGTGGCGCGGCGCATGGCCGCGTCGATCGCGAACTCGGTCACCGCCTCGTGGGGAAGCCCGATGTCGAGCCCGAGGACGACGGGCCGGTACCCGGTCGCGGCGGACGGAATGCCCGCTGGGTCCATGACGCGCTCGTCAGCGGCCGCTTCCCCGGCCCGTACGAGGACCACGGGTCGCTCGGTGCGCGCGACGACGGCCTGGCCGACCGAGCCGACCAGGAATCCGCCGACGCCACTCAGCCCCCGGGACCCCAACACCAGGAGCTCAGCCTCCTCGGCCGCGTCGGAGAGCACCTCGCCCGGTCGCCCGGTGAGCTGTTCCCCGACGACCTCCACGCCGGGGTGGCGCAGCCGCAGCCCTTCAGCCTCCTCACGCAAGATCCGTTCCGGCCACTTCTGCTGCGCTTCGGGGCCCAGCAGGGCTGCAAGAGCCATCGGCGCCGGCACCGGTTCCCAGACGTTCACCAGCCTCAACGGCACCCCGCGCAGCCGGGCCTCACGGGCCGCCCACTCGGCGGCGGCCCGACTCTCGGACGAGCCGTCGAGCCCTACGGTGACGGTGCGGGACATGGGACGTACCTCCTGGGGCAGGTCGAGCGCATGGAGTATCCGGCTGCAGCCTCGCAGCCGGGGATGGTGTGTGGGAGAGGCCGCAGGCCCCCTGGCAGGGGGCCGAACGGCCCCATCAGCCGCCCGCGGGGCCACCTTGCACGCCGTGCACGCCTGGCAGATGCCGCCCGTCTACGGGTACAACCCGGCAGCTGTGCACATCAGCGACGAGGACGGCGGCCTGGAGGCTCGCGTGACGAGGGATCTGGACGAGCTGCTGAAGCCGTGGCGGGAGAAGTACCCGCAGGTACCGGTGGTCCAGACGCTCGGCCTCGCCTCCGCGTCCGCGGTCGTGCTGCAGGCCACCGGTGGTGCGGGGCTGGTGGTCGTCGGCCGAAAGGTGCACCGGCCCGCCCTCGGCATGCGCATCGGCCCGGTGACCCACGCCGTACAGCACCACTCAGCCGCCCCGGTGGCCGTCGTCCCGCACGACTGAGGTCCCGACGGAACGCCGATATCGCCGAGGCCACGGTCAGTCGCCGGCACGGCGCATCCGCCGCCACCGGTCACATCCACGGAGACTCGAACCATGCAGAAGCTCTCACTCGACGCCATGGCCCTCCAGCACCTGGAACGCGCCACAGCCGCTTCCACCGGACGCAGTGCCGCCACCGTGTACGGCGGCCACGAACACGTCCTGCGCCAGACCGTCCTCGCGCTGACCGCAGGCACCGTCCTCGCCGAGCACGAGAACCCCGGCGAGGCAACCCTGCTGGTGCTACGCGGACGTGTCCGGCTCACCAGCGGTGACACCGCCTGGGACGGCCGGACCGGCGACCTGATCGCCATCCCTCCGGCCCGCCACAGCCTGCAGGCGATCGAGGACGCCGCAGTGTTGCTCACCGTCGCCAAACACGGCTGACGCTCGCGTCCGCAGAGCCACGCCGGGCGTTCGACGCCGAGGCACGATCCGGACGGCTCGAGAAGCCTTCCCGCACGGCCGTCCGTCCGGTGGTTACTGCCGCCCTGGTCTGATCATCAGCCGCGGGAGGGGGAACCACTACGCCCTCACGCAGCACTGTGCGCCATAGCCATAGCAGCAGCTATAGCCGTCGCGGTCGCCATCGCCATCGCGGTCGTGCACCGTGCATCGCGGTCGTCCACCGTGCATCGCCGCCGTTTCCGCCGCCCGGGGCCGGTCCCTGGCCAGGGCGGTGTCAGCCGTCCGGCGAGACGCCCAGGCCGGTCAGGGCACCGACCGGGTCGAGGTCGGGAGTGCCCCTCGGCCACCAGTCGTCGCGGCCCGGTTCCGACTCGTACGGATACCAGAGGCCGTTGCGGCCCAAGCGGAGCTGGACGTGGCCGTGGGGGTGGGTGAGGCGGTTGCGCCAGGGCCGGAAGGCGGGCAGGTCGGCGGCGAGGAGCAGGGGGCGTGCCCGGTCGAACCGGCCGGCCGGCGGGTCCCAGGGTTCTTCGAGGACGGTGAGGCCCTCAAGTCCCCCTTGGCGCCAGGCGGCGACCGCGCGGGCCAGTTCGGCAGGGGTGCGGTCGGCGGCGGAGGCGAGGGCGGCGTACAGACCGCGGGTGGCGCCGGTGAGCCCGGAGCCGGGGCGGGCCGCGGCGAGCCGGACCGCGTCCTGCCACAGGGTCAGGTCGGCCACCGGGTCGCGGCCGGTACTGAGCAGGGCGTGCGCACGGGCCGCGGCGTCGGTCGCCAGTTGGTCCAGCGCGAAGGGGTCCGGGCCACCGGGAGCCGCCGGATAGACGGGCGGCTGCTCTGGGTGCGGGGGCACGCGCAACGGGGGCGGCAGGGACGGGAGTTGTCGATCCGACGCGATGGCGTCGGTGGCCCGCACCCCGGGGAGGGGCGCCGGCTCCCTGTCCTGCGCGGCGCGTGCGGCGCGGGTGGCGTTGCGGCGAGACAGCGCGTCGAGCAGTTCGCGTTCACCGCGGCCGCGCAACAGGAGCAGGACGAAGGGGTCGGCGTCGAGCAGGCGGGCCGTCTGGTAGCAGAGGGCGGCGGCGTGCTTGCAGGGGTGGCCGTGGTCGGGGCAGCTGCAGTGGGGATCGAGATCGCCGGGGCCGGGCAGCAGGGGGACGCCGCAGTCGGCGAGGGACTGGGGCATCTCCTTGTCGAGCAGCGCGGCGATGTGCCCCGGCCGGTCCGCCGCGGTGTCCAGGAACCGCGCCCAGTCGTCGTCGCCCAGCGTCCGCAAGCGCACCTGGACCCGGTACGGCCGGGGCCGACTGCCCCGCACATAGGCGAGCACGAGCCCCGGCGTCACGGTGATGGCATCGACATGCCCCTGCTGTGCGTAACCGCGTCCGCGTGCCAGCCTCTTGGTGTCGAGGGCACCCTCCTCCAGCGCGGCCACCCACGCGTTGCCCCACCAGGTCTCGGCGAAGGCGGCGTCGTCCGGCGGGCGAGGGGCGAACGCCGGGAACGTGCGCCGGAGTTCACCGTCACGGCCGGGGGCGGCCATGGAGCGGGGCACCTGGGGGGTGGTGGGAACGTCGGGCGGGGGCGGGGTGTCGCCGTCCGGGTAGGCCGAGGGGGTGGTGGAGGACCGGCTCTGCGGTGAGGTGGTGGGCGGCCGGAGGGGGGCGGCGGGCGTTCGTGGCGCCCATGGTCCGGAGGGTTCGGAAGGCTGAGAAGACCCGGAAGGCTGAGAAGGCTCGGAACGCCGAGAGAGCTCAGACGGCCGGGAGGACTCGGAGGGCCGAGAGGGCGACACGGGGGCCGGATCAGGGGTGCGGTGAGCGTCGTCGCCGCGGTGCCGGGCCGTCGCTCCGGACGTCTGCGAGACCTCCGTGTCCGGCTCGTCCATGGGTGGCATCTCGAAGGCATCGGCGAGCAACTCCCTCACCGCACGGGCACGGTGACCGGCGACACCGCCGCCGGAACCCTTCCGGCCCCGCGGGCCGGACGAAACCGGTCGCCCTTGCCTGCCGCCGCGCTCGCGGCCCTCGCCGTCGCCCTCGTCGACCGCCCGGGCCTGCCTCCTCTCCCCCAGCGCGGCCCGCAGCGCCTCCCGGGCGGCATCGGCCGGACGCGCCCCCCGCGGCCCGGAAGCAGGCGCGGGCGGCGATGCGATCGGCCCGGAAGCGGGCGTGCGTGGCGGTACGGCCGGGTCGGAAGCGGAGGCGCGCGACGGCACCGCCGGATCGGATGCAGGACTACGCGACGGCACCTCCGGGTCGGAAGCGGAGGCGCGCGACGGCACCGCCGGGTCGGATGCAGGACTACGCGGCGGTACATCCGAATCGGATGCGGGGGCGCGCGACGGCACCCCCGGATCGGGCGCCGGTGAGCCAGGTTCCCTGCCCGTGTCGGTCCGGTCGGCTGCCGTGTCTGACGTGCCGCTCCCCGCGACGGCACGGCGCAGCGCGGCCCGGGCCGCATCACCTGGGCGGGTCTCGGGGCGCTCGCCCCGGTCCGGCGCCGACTCCTCCGGAACGGCCTCCCGCCGCTCCCTCGCGGCCCTGAGCGCCCGGCGCGCGGCATCGGCCGGACGCCCGGGGTCGACCGGGTGGACCGAAGGGTTCTGCACGGCCGGTGCACGATCCGGGCAGGCAGCGGGACCCGGGTGGCCTTCGGAGTCCCGGCCCGGCTCCTCCTGGACCGGGCCGGGCGCCGTCTCCACGTCCCGTTCCTCGCCGAGTCCGGTGGCGGGCATGCCGGTCTCGCCCGCACCCGAACGTGCGGGCCCGTCCGGGGCGCGGCCGCGGCCGTCCCCTTCTCGCGCGCTCCCCCGGTTCGTCGCTCCTGTCATGACTGCCTCCGCAACGACACCAGGTCGGACAGCTCCCGGTCGGTCAGTTCCGTCAGGGCCGCCTCGCCGGTGCCCAGGATCGCGTCGGCGAGGGCCCGCTTGGACGCGAGCATCTCGGCGATGCGGTCCTCGACGGTGCCCTCGGTGATGAGGCGGTGGACCTGGACGGGCTGGGTCTGGCCGATGCGGTAGGCGCGGTCGGTGGCCTGTTCCTCCACGGCCGGGTTCCACCAGCGGTCGAAGTGGACGACATGACCCGCGCGGGTCAGGTTGAGCCCGGTTCCCGCCGCTTTCAGTGAGAGGACCAGGACCGGGGTCACGCCGTCCTGGAAGCGGTCCACCAGGCGCTCCCGCTCGGGGACCGGCGTCCCGCCGTGCAGCAGGTCCACCGGGACCGCCCGGGCGGCGAGGTGGGAGGTGATCAGCCGGGCCATGCCCACGTACTGCGTGAAGACCAACGCCGAGCCGTCCTCCGCCAGCACGGTGTCCAGCAGCTCGTCCAGCAGTGTCAACTTGCCCGAGCGGACCGCCAGTCGGTCGTGGGGCGCGCGCTCCTCCTTGAGATACAGCGCGGGGTGGTCGCAGATCTGCTTCAGCGACGTCAGGAGCTTCAGCACCATGCCCCTGCGTGCCATGCCCTCCGCCGTCTCGATGGCGTACATCGACTCGCGCACCACCGCCTCGTAGAGCGCCGCCTGTTCACGGCTGAGCGGGACCGGATGGTCGGTCTCCGTCTTGGGCGGCAGCTCGGGGACGATGCCGGGGTCGGACTTCTTGCGGCGCAGGAGGAAGGGGCGGACCAGCCGGGCCAGGCGCTCCACCGCCTCCTCGTCCTCGCCGTTCTCCACCGCGCGCGCGTGCCGGGCCCGGAAGGACTTCAGCGGGCCGAGCAGGCCGGGGGTCGTCCAGTCGAGCAGGGCCCAGAGCTCGGAGAGGTTGTTCTCCACCGGGGTGCCGGTGAGCGCCACGCGTGCGGCAGTCGGGATCGTGCGCAGCGCCTTGGCCGTAGCGGAGTAGGGGTTCTTGACGTGCTGTGCCTCGTCGGCGACGACCATGCCCCAGGTGTGCCGGGCCAGCGTCGTCGCCGTCGACCGCATGGTGCCGTAGGTGGTGAGGACGAAGCCGGCGTCCAGGTCGTCCAGGGTGCGCTCCGGGCCGTGGAAGCGGCGGACGGGGACGCCGGGCGCGAAACGGGCGATCTCCCGTTGCCAGTTGCCCAGCAGGGACGCCGGGCAGACCACCAGGGTCGGGGCGGTACCCGCACGTTTCAGGTGGAGGGCGATGACCGTGATCGTCTTGCCGAGTCCCATGTCGTCGGCCAGGCAGCCGCCGAGCCCCAGGGACGTCATGAGGTCCAGCCAGGCCAGGCCCCGGAGCTGGTAGTCGCGCAGCGTCGCCCGCAGTCCCGGCGGTGGCTCGGCCGGTCGCACCCCGGCGGTGAGGCGGTCGCGCAGGGCGGCCAGGGCACCGACCGGCACCGCCTCGACCGTCTCGCCGTCGACCTCCGCACTGCCGGTGAGGGCGACGGAGAGGGCGTCGACCGGGTCGAGCAGGCCCAGTTCGCGCTTGCGTGCCTTGCGGACCAGGGCCGGGTCGACCAGCACCCAGCGGTCCCGCAGCCGGACGACCGGGCGGTGCGCCTCGGCGAGGGCGTCCATCTCGGCCTCGGTGAGCGGATCTCCGCCGATCGCCAGCTGCCAGCGGAACTGCAGCAGTTCCTCGCTCTCGAAGAAGCCGGTGCCGTCGGTCGCCGAGCCCGGCGCGGGCCGTACCACCGCCGCCGCGCTCAGGTCCTGGGCCAGGTCCCGGGGCCAGTGCACGGCGACTCCCGCGGCCGCGAGCCGGGTCGCCGCGATGCCGAGCAGATCGCCCAGCTCCTCGTCGGACAGGGCCAGTACGTCGGGCACGTCCTGTTCGGACAGCCGGTCGAGCGGCGCCCACACCCGCGCCGCGCGGCGCACCGCGAGGGCGGCGTCCACCCGTGCCCGCGGGCCGAACGCGGCGTCGGCCTCGCCGGACCACAGGGCCGCCGCGTCCACGACGAGGGTGGGGTCGGCGAGGCTGTGCACCTGGACGATCGCCGCGCCGGCGCTGCGGGCGCCGTCACCGCTGTCGTCGAAGAGGTCGTACGCCGACAGGTCCAGGCGCAGCGAGACGCGCACGCCCGCGTCCATGCCGGCGGCGACCTCGGCCGCCCAGTCGTGGGCGGTGGGCAGGTGCACGCCCTCGCGCGCGGCGAAGGGCCTGCCGGAGCTGTGCGGTGCGGCGGGGGTGCGGGGCAGGGTGTCCGCGACCGCGTCCAGGAAGGACCGCATCAGCGCTTCGGGCTCAGGCAGCCGCAGTGGGCCGGTCCCGGGCAGCGGGACCGCGTGGCCCTCGTACGGCAGGGCCGCGGCGACCGCTCGCAGATGGGCGATGTCGTCCGGGTCGAGCGGGCCGGCCCGCCAGGCGTCATGGCCGGTCGGGGTCAGGCCGGGCAGCAGCCGGCCGCGCGCGGTGAGCCGCAGGGCGTGCAGCGTGGCGGCGCCCCAGCAGGCGGTGGCGGGGTGGGCGGCCGGATCGTGGCGGGCCCGCACGAGCAGTGGCAGCGCCTCGCCGAGCGGCAGGGACAGCGCGGGGGTGGTTCTGCGGCGGACTCCGGCTCCATGGCGTCGTACGACGGTGAGCTCGGTGTCCTCGGCGGGCAGCGGGCCGCCGTCGGGGTCCCAGAAGGCCATCCGGCCCTCGCGCGGGAGGGGAGCGGGCAGGAAGACGGCCGCGAGCCGCACGGGCACGGCGTCCCCCGCGCGCTCGGCCACCACAGCCACCTCGCTCATACGTCCTGCCACCTCCCGCCCCTGAGTCGGATCAACCGTCTCCGACTCTACGGGCGGGGTCTGACAATCGGCCCCGCCGGCGGGCGGCGGTCTCACTGCCGGCGTGACCGCCGCCCGGGGCGGAGACCTCGGGGACCGGTCAAGGGACCGTGCGCGAGACGACGTACACGAACGGATTGTCCGGGTCGGACATGTTCACGACGACGTCCTGGGTGGGGGCCGGGTTCTTCTGCTTGTGGACGAAGCCGTACCACGGGCCGGGGCCGCTGAAGTCCCAGCCCGTGACCTTCTGGTCGCGGGCGCTGATGGTGATGGCTCCCGGTTTCAGATCGTCCCTGGTGACCCCCACGGTCCTCAGGAACCAGTCCATGTTGGAGTCGGCCGTCTGGAACTGGACGTAGAGACGGCTGGTCCGCCAGTTGTTCGTCTCGTAGTACGCGACCTTGTACGACGGGTCCGGGACGGGGATCTGGTACAGCCGCCGCTGCACCCGGGACGGCCAGCCCTCGGTGAGGCCGGTCGCGGAGTACTTCCGCTCCTTGTCCTTGCCGCTGTCACGGCTCTGGTTGGCGGAGATCACCAGGTAGCCGGCGGGCACGCCGATCAGCAGCACGATGATGAGCAGGGTCAGCGCCCTGCGGCGGATCATGTGGCGGCGGTCCTCGGTCGGCGGCTGCGGCTCGTCCGGGGAGTCGGCCTGGCGGGGTACGGTCACGGTCACGCCGACCCCTGTGCGGACCGGCGGGCCTCGGCGAAGCGGGCATAGCGCTCGTAGCGCTCGACCCGGCGCCGGTTGGCGCGGCGGAAGCGGCGGGCGACCAGCCGGGCCAGGTCGGCGGCACCGACCATGCCGGCCTCGGGGCCGAGCTGGGCCCGGGTGATGCGGGCCTCGGGGCGGTAGCCGCGGCCGGTGAGGTGGCGTTTGAAGGCGTCCCGGGCGGGGCCGATCAGCAGGTCGTCGGCGGCCGACACACCGCCGCCGATGACGAAGCACGACGGGTCCAGGGCGGCCGCGAGATTGGCGATGCCGACGCCGAGCCACTGGCCGATGTCCTGGAGCAGCTCGATGCACATGGCGTCGCCCTCGCGGGCCAGCTCCGTGATCATCGGGCCGGTGATGTCGCCGATGCTGCCCTTGACGTGCTCGATGATCCCGTAGGCCACCGGCGAGTCGGCGGCCGCCAGCTCGCGCGCCTCCCGCACCAGTGCGTTGCCCGAGCTGTACTGCTCCCAGCAGCCTCGGTTGCCGCACGGGCAGCGGTGGCCGCCGGGCACGACCTGCATATGGCCGAACTCACCGGCGACGCCGTACTTGCCGCGCTTGACCTGGCCGTCCTCCAGGATCGCGCCGCCGATGCCGGTGCCCAGCGTGATCATGACGAGGTGGTCCTCGCCGCGGCCGGCGCCGAAGCGCCACTCGGCCCAGGCGGCGGAGTTGGCGTCGTTGTCGACGAGTACGGGCACCGCGAGCCGGCCGGCGAGACGGTCCCTGAGGGGCTCGTTGCGCCAGGACAGGTGCGGGGCGAACAGCACGCGGTTGCGGTCGGCGTCGACCCAGCCGGCCGCGCCGATGCCGACGGCGTGCACGTCGTGGCGGTCGGAGAGGTCCAGGACCAGCTCGACGATCGTGTCCTCGACGACCTTCGGGCTCTTGGACTTGTCCGGGGTCTCCGTGCGGAGCTTCTCCAGGATGTTGCCGTCGGCGTCCACGACGCCCGCCATCACCTTGGTGCCGCCGATGTCGATGCCCACGGTGGGGACACGGGGCGCCGACAGGTGCGAGCGGCGCTCTCTGGGGCCCACCGTCCTCAGGACGGGGGCTCTGCGGGAGCCGATCGGTGCGGTGAAGTCGCGGTAGGTGCTCATCAGGCCCGATTGTGCCGCACGCTGACACTGGGTGCCGAGCGGGGGAACGAGGGCGCCGTTCCCGCGTCCTGCCCGGTACGGGTGGTTTGTGGCCGCTCGCACGGTTCACCGCGCCTCTGGGGCACGTCACAGAGCGGGAGCATCCATTGTCCTGACATTGCAACGTACCGAGCGGTCCGCCGGACCCGGGCGACCTCGCGGACCGTGCCCGTCAGGACCGTACGAGCAACTGGAACTCGAAGGAGTACCGGCTCGGCCGGTACGTGTGCGTGCCGTACTCGACCGCTCGACCCGTGTCGTCGAACGTCACCCGCTGCATCGTGAGGAGCGGCGCGCCCTCCTCCTCGGCGAGGCGTTCCGCCTCGGGGGCGGTGGCCGCGCGGGCGCCGATGGTCTGCCGGGCGCTGTGCAAGGTGATGCCGGCGGCGCGCATCAGGCGGTACAGGCCGGTCGCCTCCAGCTGCGGGGTGTCCAGGTCGATCAGACCCGGCGGCAGGAAGTTGCACAGGTACGCCATCGGCTCCCCGTGCGCGAGACGCAGCCGCTCGATCCGGTGCACGTCGCTGTCCTCGGCGACGCCCAGTGCGGCGGCGACCTCGGCGGACGCCGGGACGACGGTGTTCACGAGCACCTTGGTCGCCGGTCGCTGGCCGGCCGACTCCAGGTCGTCGAAGAGGCTGCTGAGTTCCAGCGGGCGCTTGACCTGGCTGTGCACGACCTGCGTCCCGACACCCCGGCGGCGCACCAGCAGACCTTTGTCGACCAGTGACTGGATCGCCTGGCGGACGGTCGGCCGGGACAGGCCGAGGCGCGCGGCGAGTTCGATCTCGTTGCCCAGCAGGCTGCCGGGAGTGAGCGCTCCGTGCTCGATCGCGGCCTCGAGCTGCTGGGACAGCTGGAAGTACAAGGGCACCGGACTGCTCCGGTCCACACTGAGCTCGAGTTCCACGGTCGGGTCCACTTCTGGTTTCGGCACGGCCTGACTGTAGCTCTACGCGTTGTTGACGGGAAGTCGTGTAGTTCGATTGTCCGGACATTTGCATTGACAGCGTACGCACTGAACCCGCACTTTGTTTCCATGCGCATCGGTGTCATCGGTACGGGCCGCATCGGCACGATCCACGCCAACACGCTCAGCCGCCATCGCGACGTCGGGTCCCTGATCCTCACGGACGCGGACACCGCGCGGGCCCAGACCCTGGCGCACCGGCTGGGCGAGACGGCGGCGCCCGGAGTGGACGAGATCTTCCGGTGGGGCGTGGACGCCGTGGTGATCACGACGGCGACCTCGGCCCACGCCGAACTGATCGGTCGGGCAGCACGGTCGGGCCTCCCGGTGTTCTGCGAGAAGCCCATCGCCCTCGATCTGCCGGGCACGTCGAGCGCGATCGGCGAGGTGGAGACGGCCGGGACGATCCTGCAGATGGGTTTCCAGCGCCGCTTCGACGCCGGGTACCTGGGCGCCCGCGAGGCGGTGCGCTCCGGGCGGCTCGGGCGGCTGCACACCGTGCGGGCGGTGAGCAGCGACCAGGAGCCGCCGCCGGCCGCGTGGCTGCCGCTGTCCGGCGGGCTGTACCGGGACACGTTGATCCACGACTTCGACGTGCTGCGCTGGGTGACCGGGCGCGAGGTCGTCCTGGTGTACGCGGCCGGGTCCGACGCCGGCCCAGCGATGTTCCGGGAGGCGGGCGACGTGGACACCGCGGCGGTGGTGCTCACGCTCGACGACGGCACGCTCGCCACGGCCACGGCGACACGGCTGAACGGCGCCGGGTACGACGTGCGCATGGAGCTGGCCGGGGAGCGGGACCAGATCGTGGTGGGCCTGGACGACCGTACGCCGATCGCGTCCACCGAGCCGACGGGGCCGCCCGCGGCGGACAAGCCGTGGTCGGGGTTCCTGGAGCGGTTCGCGCCCGCGTACGAGGCGGAGCTGAACGCGTTCGTGGAAGTGGTGCGGGGCGAGCGCGCCAATCCCTGCGACGGGCGGGAGGCCCTGCAGGCGCTGCGGATCGCGGAGGCCTGCGAGGTGTCGCGGCGCGAGCGAAGACCCGTCCCGCTGGCGGAGCTGCCGGGCGGGGCCTCGGCGTCGGCGCTGTGAGAGCCGTCCTCGGAAGGGCTCCGGCCCCCCGCCCCTACCAACGCACCGGCAGACTCCGCACCCCACGCATCAGCGGCCCTGGCAGCCACTCCCCCGGCGCCCCGTCCAGGGCCAGGCCGGGAGCACGCTCCAGCAGGGACCGGAGCGCCGTGCGGGCCTCCAGGCGGGCCAAGGGCGCGCCCAGGCAGTAGTGGATGCCGTGGCCGAACGCGAGGTGGCCGCGGGAGTCACGGCGGATGTCGAAGCGGTCCGCGGCCAGGAAGCGGTCCGCGTCACGGTCGGCCGCGGCGAGGCCGACCAGCACGGACTCACCCGGCGCGATCGCGACGCCGGCGATCTCCAGGGGCTCGGCGGCGAATCGGAACGTCGCGTTCTCCACCGGGCCCTCGTAACGCAGCGCCTCCTCCACGGTGGCGTCCAGGAGAGTCATGTCGGCGCGCAGGGCGGCCAGTTGGTCCGGGTGGGTGAGCAGGCCGTGGACCGCGTTGGTGATGAGGTTGACCGTGGTCTCGTGGCCGGCGATCAGCAACACGAAGGCCATGCCCCGCAGTTCCTCCGGGGAGAGCCGGTCGCCGTCCTCGGCGGTGGTGCGGATCAGCTCGCCCAGCAGGTCGGCGGTCGGGCCGGCCCGGCGCTTGTCCTCGATGAGGTCGGTGAGGTACTCGGCGAGGCGCACGAAGGCGGCGTACTCGCTGTCCGCGCTGGTGGGCGCGACCGCTTCGGTGGACAGCTTGCGGAATTCCGCACGGTCCATCTCGGGTACGCCGAGCAGCTCGCAGATCACCGTGATCGGCAGCGGGTAGGCGAACGAGTCGACGAGGTCGGCCCGGCCCTGCGGCAGCATCACATCGAGCAGTTCGTCGGTGATCTGCTGGATCCTCGGCCGCAGTTCCTCGACGCGGCGCATCGTGAACGCGCGCGTGATGAGGCCGCGCAGCCGGGTGTGCTGGGGTGGGTCGGCCACCAGCAGGTACTTCCCGATCAGCTCCTCGTCGAGGAACGTCACCCCGATCTTGCGGCCGTCCTTGGCCAGCCGTGGGTCGGCGAGCGCCGCGCGCGCCTCCTCGTACCCCACGACGAGCCAGGTCTCGTGGTGGGCGTCGGGCTCCGGCAGCCGCACCCGGTGTACCGGGCCCCGCTCGCGCAGCCGCGCGTAGACGGGGTGCGGGTCGGCGCGGAACTCGTCGCCGTACGCCCCGAGGTCGATCACTTCGGTCATGGCTTCCCCCTTCTCACCACTCCGACAACGACCCGCTCGGCGCGCTAGTGCCCGTCTTCCTCCAGTTCTTCAAGAAGTCCCGCGTCGTAGGCCAACAGGGCGATCTGTACACGGTTGTTGAGGTCGAGCTTGGCCAGGACGCGGGAGACGTGGGTCTTGACGGTGGCGACGCTCATGAAGAGCCCCGCGGCGATCTCCGCGTTGGACAGGCCCCGGCCCACCGCGACGGCGACCTCGCGCTCGCGGTCGTTGAGGACGGTGAGCCGCTCACGCGCGCGTGCGCGGCGGGTGTCGGCGGCGGTGCCGGCCGCGTGCTGCATCAACTGGCGTGTCACGGTGGGCGACAGCACGGGGTCACCGGCCGCGACGCGGCGCACCGCGTCGACGATCTCGGCGGGCGGGGTGTCCTTGAGCACGAACCCGGCGGCGCCGGCCCGCAGGGCCCGCAGCACCTGCTCGTCGGCGTGGAAGGTGGTCAGCAGCACGACCTGCGGGGCGTCCTTCCTGCCGCGCAGCCGCTCCGTGGCGGTGATGCCGTCGACCGACGGCATCCGGATGTCCATCAGGACAACGTCCGGCCGGACACGGTCGACCAGCGCGTCGACCTCGGCGCCGTCGGACGCCTCGCCGACGATCTCGATGTCCTGGGCGCCGCCCATCATGAAGGACAGGCCGGCCCTGACCAACGGGTCGTCGTCGACGAGGAGAAGTCTGATCGCAGTCATGGGTCTTACGTAATCACGGTTGTGCGGACCGGCGTTCCGGACCGGCGCACGTGGTGCGCGGCACGACCACGCGGGTCATCGCCAGGGCAGCCAGGCCCGCACCTCGAACCCCCCGTCCACGGCCGGGCCGTGCTCCAGCCGGCCGCCGGTCAGGACGGCCCGTTCCGTCAGGCCGATCAGGCCCTGCCCGGAGCCGGGGACATGCGGGACCTCGCCCTCGGGCGCGGGATTGCGCACCGACACGTCCAGCCCCTCGCCGGGCGCGCCGGTCACCGTCAGGGTGACCTCGGTGCCGGGGGCGTGCTTGCGGGCGTTGGTCAGGCCCTCCTGGGCGATGCGGTAGACGGTGCGGCCGACGGAGGCGGGCACGTCGGCGGGGGCGGTGACGCGCTGGTCGAGGGTGACCTTCATGCCCGCCTCCCGCGACTCGGCGGCCAGCGCCTCCAGTGCCGCGAGGGTCGGCTGCGGGCGGCCGGTGTCGTCGGGCTCACCGGCCCGCAGCACGCCGATGATCTCCCGCAGGTCCTGGAGCGCCTCATGGGCGCTCTCCCGGATCACGCCGGCCGCCCGCTGGATCTCCTCGCGGGGTGCGTCGGGACGGAACTCCAAGGCGCCCGCGTGCACGCTGAGCAGCGTCAGCCGGTGCGCGAGGACGTCGTGCATCTCCCGGGCGATGGCCTCGCGGGCGAGCCGCTGCGCCTGCTCGGCGCGCAGCCGGGCCTCCGTCTCGGCACGCCGGGCGCGGTCGCGCAGGCTCAGCATGAGCAGCCGCTTGGACCGGGCGAGCATGCCCCAGCCGACCACCAGGGCGGTCAGCAGCGTGGCCAGGACGACGGCCAAGCCGTACGGCACGTCGGGCTCGGGGCGCCACCAGAAGTACAGCGGGTTCAGCACCGCGGAGGCGCCGGCCACCCAGGCCACGTACCGCAAGGGCCGGTGCACGGCGAGCGTGAACAGGGCGACCAGGCCGGCGCCGCCCGCCGTGGCCGACACGAAGCTGACCGGAATCATCGCGACGGCGAGCCCGAGGGGCCAGCGGCGCCGCAGCCAGACCGCTGCGCACGAGAGCGCGCCCAGCAGTTGGTCGAAGGCGGCGTAACCGGCCGACAGGTCCTCTTTCTGCAGCGTGTCCGCGCCGAGCAGGCCGATGAAGACGGCCGCCAGGAAGCAGGAGAAGTCGACCACCCAGTCGCGCGCGGTGCGCCGGGGGCGCCCGGGGCGCGCGGCGTCGGGGTCGAACTCCTTGATCAGGGCTGAGGGCAGCAGCCAGCGCCGCCCCGCGAACGCCTGGGGTACGGGCTCCGGCTCGTCACCACTCACGGTCGCCCAATCTACGCAGTGCCGACGGCCCGGGGCGCCACGGCGGCGCGTTCGTCGACCAAAGTCGCGGCATCGGCGACCTTGGTCGCGGCCGGGGCGTACGGAACCTGGACTTGCGTCCGACATGGCTCGCCCCGCGGCCGATTGGGGGTGGGGGGTCCGCGGGGCGAGGATCGTGCCATGAAGCAGCTGCTGGAGATCCTTGGATTCATCGCCCTGGTGCAGGGCGTCGCGGGCCTGGTGCACGAGTTCACCGACTGGAACTGGGGTCTCGTGCAACGGATCGGCTTTCTCGACGGCTTCGAGATCTACGCGAACGCCGCCCTGCTCGCGCTGGCGTTCGCGCTGTTCGCCGCCGCCGAGAGCCGCAGATCCGGCTGAACCGGGCCCGGTGGGGTTCAGCAGCCGTAGTCGACCAGGGCGAACGACTCGTAGTGGTCGGCGGTGTAGTAGTCCTCCTGGTTCCGCTCACCGGTGACGATCCGGCGAGCTCCGCGTGTGTCGGAGCCGGGCGTGATCACCGTGTACTCGTGGTAGTAGCCGGACGACTGGCTGGGCAGGATGCCTTCCCGGTTCTGGAAGACGGTGCCGTCCTGTTCGAAGGGGTAGGGCCCGCCCTGCTCGATCAGGTCGAGGGTGTCGTGGGCCTGGGAGGGCAGCCGGCTGTGGCAGATGCTGCCGACCGCCGCGGCCGCCGGCGTGGCGGTGACGGTTCCGCCGACGAGCAGGGCGGACAGGACGGCGGCCGCGGTGCCGATGCGGCTGATTCGTGGGGGGAATCTCATGCCCCTCATGATGACGCGCGTAGACAGTGGCATGTCAATGACAACGCCGGAGATTTTCCCGGCAAGTCCGATCAGTTTTCGGGAAGTTAACGTTCGCCCGGGCGTCCTCACACGATCTCCAAGAGATGGTGCGAGGACGCCGTCGACGTGTGGGGCGGGGTGCTGCGGTCATGTGTTCTCGGGCAGCCCGAAGGTGCCGTACTCGGGGCGGCCCGCCAGGTCGTACGAGTGGATGGCGACGCCGGTGCTCGTGGTGCGGCCTGCGGTGTGCCTGAACGCGGTGGGCACGGCGCCCTCCGTGAACAGGCGGTGGCCCGTGCCCAGCACGACCGGGAAGGTCAGCAGGTGCAGCGTGTCGATAAGGCCGAGGGCCAGCAGGGACCTGACCAGGGCGGCGCTGCCGTGCACCTGGAGCTCGCCGTCGGTGCGCTCCTTGAGGGCGGTGACCTCCTTGCCGAGGTCGCCGCGGACCACGGTGGTGCCGTCCCACTCGGGGGCGGTCAGCGTCGAGGAAACGACGTACTTGGGCAGCGCGTTGAGCTTGGACGCGACCGGGTCGGACGGGTCGGTCACCTTCGGCCAGAAGGAGGCGAAGATGTCGTACGTGTACCGGCCGAGGAGGAAGGCGGCCGGGCGCTGGAAGACCTCGTCGACGAACCGGCCGAAGTCGTCGTCGGCGTAAGGAAAGCTCCAGCCGCCGTGCTCGAAGCCGCCGCGGGTGTCCTCCTCCCGGCCGCCGGGCGCCTGGTAGACACCGTCGAGCGTGACGAAGAGTGTGGAGACGAGCTTGCCCATGACAGGTGCCTCTTTCCGGGGTGGGGTCTGCTGTCATCACCTCAGACCCCGGTGGCGCCCGCAACTCATCGGTGGGCCGCGCGCCGCCCGCCCTGCGGATCTCGATGTCCGTTCACCGCCGGTGCCCGGGCCCGCGCGGCACTGCAATGGACCCATGACAACCACTTACGAAACCCTGGAAGGCAAGGTCGCCCTCGTCACCGGCGGCAGTCGCGGCATCGGCGCCGCGACGGCGCTGCGGCTCGCGCGGGAGGGCGCGGACGTGGCCGTGACGTACGTGAACGGCGAGGAGGCGGCCGAGCAGGTCGTGCGGCGCGTGGCGGCGCTCGGGCGGCGGGCCGTGGCCCTGCGGGCGGACTCCGCGGACGCGGACGAGGCCGCCGGCGCGGTCGGGCGTGCGGCGGAGGCGCTCGGGGGTCTGGACGTGCTGGTGAACAACGTCGGCGTCGGCGTCCTGGGCCCGCTGGAGGACCTGTCGCTCGCGGACGTGGACCGGGTCCTCGCAGTGAACGTCCGGGGCGTCTTCCTGGCCTCCCGGGCAGCGGCCGCCCGGATGACCGCGGGGGGCAGGATCATCACCATCGGCACCTGCATGACCCAGCGGGTGCCGGGGCCGGGCGGGACGCTCTACGCCACCAGCAAGTCGGCGCTGATCGGCCTGACGAAGGCCCTGGCGCGGGAGCTGGGCCCGCGCGGCATCACGGCGAACATCGTCCATCCCGGCCCCATCGACACGGACCTCAACCCGGCGGACGGCCCGTACGCGCCGGGCCAGTCGGCGATGACCGCGCTCGGGCGGTTCGGCACGGCCGAGGAGGTGGCGTCGACGGTCGCCCACCTGGCCGGGGCGGACTACGTCACGGGCGCGGAGTTCGCCGTGGACGGCGGCCACGCGGCGTGACCTAGGCCGTCGGCCATGACGTGGGGCGCACCGGTGCTGTCCGGGCCGGTGCGCCCCACGGCTTCAGTCGCCCGGTACGGCTTCAGCCGCCCAGTTCGCGGTGGCGCGCCGCCAGCCCCGCCGCACCCTGCTCGGTCAGTGACCCGAACAGGCGCAGCCGGGAGATGCCGCCGTCCGGGAAGATGTCCACGCGCGCGTGCGTGCCCGTCGCCGGGGCGTCGAGGACGAAGCGGTGGTTGGTGTCGGGCTGCAGGCGGGTGCGCGCAAGCACCTCCCGCCACTCGCCGTTCTCACCGTCCTTGACCGAGACGGACGCCCAGCCCGCGCTGTTGCCCTTCAGGTACGCCGTGTCGATCTCGATCGCCCGGATCTGGGACTGCGCCACCAGCCGGTAGCGGATCCAGTCGTTGCCCTGGTCACGGCGTCGGCGGGTCTCCCAGCCGTCGTCCATCTTGCGGGAGCGGCCCGGCTGGACGGTGTTGGTGGCGGGCGAGTAGAAGAGGTCGGAGGCGTCCTCGACCTGGCCGCCGTTCTCCAGGGCGACCACGTCGAGGGTGTTCAGCGCCTCCAGCCACCGCGGGTCCGGAGCCACCTCTCCGTACACGCGCAGGCGCGCGATGCCGCCGTCGGGGTGCTGGTTGACCCGGAGGTGGGTGAAGCGCTGCTCGACGGCGACGGCGAAACCGTTCGCCGCGTGGCCGCCGACGGGCGTGCGGGGTATCAGCGTCGTCCACTTCACGTCGTCCGCCAGCAGTTCCTCCGGGGACGGGGAACCCGGTACCGAGGCGGCCTCGACCGACACCGCCTGCGGGTAGTTGCCGCGGAAGTGGGCCGTGTCGACGACGATCCCGCGGATCACGCCGGGGGCCCCGAGCCGGACGAGCGCCCAGTCGTGGTCCTCGGCGGTCGGCCAGGGGTGCTCGGCGCAGGCACCGCGTCGCCGCCGGGTCTCCCAGCCGTCCATGATCTTGCCCTTGTGCCCGAAGTGCTCGGGGTCGAACTCGGCCCGCTCGGGCACCAGCAGGTTCTCGCGCTGGGCGAAGAACTCGTCGTTGGCTGCGATGACACCGGCGCCGAGGCGCCGGTCGGCGAGGTTGGCGTACCGGGTGAAGGGGAAGTCGGCGGTGCGGTAGTCCGCGTACGGGTCGCCGCCTCCGTAGGGGTGTGCGTCGCCGGTGAAGCGAGCCAGAGCAGATGGATGCTGCGCCGTCACGGTGATCAGGTCTGCCTTTCGGTGTCGGTGGGTGTGGTCAGCTGGTCCGGGTGAGCAGTCGCCCCTTCGGCTCGGTGAAGTCGCCGTCCACGACGATGCGTTCGCCGCGCAGCCAGGTGGATCTGACGACGCCGTACAAGGTCCTGCCCGCGTACGCCGTCACGCGGTTGCGGTGCTGGAGGGCTGCCGGGTCGACGGTGAACGTCTCCTCGGGGGCGAGCACGGCGAAGTCCGCGTCGCGGCCCACCGCGATGGCGCCCTTGCGGTCGTCGAGCCCGACGAGTTCGGCCGTCCGCGTGGACATCCAGCGGACCACGTCCTCCAGGCCGTGCCCGCGCCCGCGGGCCTCGGTCCACACTGCCGCGAGGCTCAGCTGGAGCCCGGAGATGCCGCCCCAGGCCGTGGCGAAGTCGTCCGTCTTCAGGTCGGCCGTGGAGGGCGAGTGGTCCGTCACCACACAGTCGATGGTGCCGTCGGCCAGCGCCTGCCAGAGCAGGTCCTGGTTGGCGGACTCACGGATCGGCGGACAGCACTTGAACTCGCTGGCACCGTCCGGGACTTCCTCGGCGGTCAGGGTCAGATAGTGCGGGCAGGTCTCGACGGTGACCCGTACGCCTTCCCGCTTGGCCTCGGCGATCAGGGGCAGAGCGTCGCTGGAGGAGAGGTGCAGGACGTGCACGCGCGCGTGGAGGCGCCTCGCCTGGGCGATCAGCTGGGCGATCGCCGTGTCCTCCGCGTCGCGCGGGCGCGAGGCGAGGAAGTCGGCGTACCTGGGGCCGCCCTGCTGCGGGGCGGCCTCCAGGTGGTGCGGGTCCTCGGCGTGCACGATCAGCAGGCCGTCGAAGGAGGCGATCTCGGCCAGCGACTGGGCGAGCTGGTCCTGGGTCAGGTGCGGGAACTCGTCCACGCCGGACGGCGACAGGAAGGCCTTGAAGCCGAAGACGCCCAACTCGTGCAACGGGCGCAGGTCCTTGACGTTGTCGGGCAGCGCGCCACCCCAGAAGCCCACGTCGATGTGGGCCTTGTCGGCGGCCACGTCCCGCTTGGTGCGCAGGTGGTCGACCGTGGTGGTGGGCGGCAGGGAGTTGAGCGGCATGTCGACGAGGGTGGTGATGCCGCCGGCGGCCGCCGCGCGCGTGGCGGTCCAGAAGCCCTCCCACTCGGTGCGGCCGGGGTCGTTGACATGCACGTGCGTGTCGACCAGGCCGGGCAGCAGGACGTCGTCCCCGAGGTCCTCCAGACGGGCGCCGGGCGGGACTTCGGCGTCGTGCGGCAGCACGGCCGTGATCTTCCCGTCGGCGACCGCGACCGAGGCGGCGCGCGTCCCCTCGGGTGTGATGACGCGCGTCGAGCGCAGCACCAGTTCAGCGTCGGACACCCGGACCCCTCTCTGCCGCCGTCAACTTCCGCGTGACGGAATTCAACTTTCTGTTGAAGGAGTCTTCACTCCCGTTCCCGAGCCGTCAAGGGCACACTTCTCCACAGTGCACCCACCGGACGCACTCTGGACGTTTCCACAAAGCGGAATTAGTATTCCAACAAGCAGAACGTAGCTATGCACAAGCGGGCAGTCAACCGACCGACGGGTAGGCTTTGGCCCTCCCACCGGTCCCGAAAGGAACGCGCCGTGCCGACGTCCAGCGCCAGCACCACCGACTCCGCCAGGTCCTCCAACGGTGGCGTCCAGTCCCTTGAGCGCGCCTTCGACCTGCTCGAACGGATGGCCGACGCGGGCGGCGAGGTCGGCCTGAGCGAGCTCTCCGCGAGCAGCGGGCTGCCGCTGCCCACCATCCACCGCCTGATGCGCACGCTCGTGGCCTGCGGATACGTACGCCAGCAGCCCAACCGCCGCTACGCCCTCGGCCCGCGTCTGATCCGCCTCGGCGAGTCCGCGTCCCGGCTGCTGGGCACCTGGGCCCGGCCGTATCTCGCCCGGCTGGTCGAGGAGACCGGTGAGACGGCGAACATGGCCCTGCTCGACGGGGACGAGATCGTCTACGTCGCCCAGGTGCCGTCCAAGCACTCGATGCGGATGTTCACCGAGGTGGGCCGGCGGGTGCTGCCGCACTCCACCGGTGTCGGCAAGGCACTGCTCGCCGGCTTCCCTGCGGAGGAGGTGCGCGCACTGCTGGCCCGTACCGGCATGCCGGCCGCCACGGAGAAGACGATCACCACGCCGGACGGCTTCCTCGCTGCCCTGGAGGACGTGCGGAACAACGGCTACGCGGTCGACGACAACGAACAGGAGGTCGGCGTCCGCTGCCTGGCCGTCTCCGTCCCCGACTCCCCCACCGCGGCGGCGATCTCGATCTCCGGTCCGGCGGGGCGGGTCACCGAGGCGGCCACGGACAAGATCGTGCCGGTGCTCCAGCAGGTGGCCGCAGAGCTGTCCGAGGCACTGGCCAGCCAGAACCAGGGATGACGGCGAGGCCGCGCCGGTCCGGGCGACACACGGACGGGCCGGCCACCGTCACACCGCGGGCACACCGGCCGCGCGATGAGGGCGGGCCCGGCCTCCGACCCGGGACGCGTCGGCACCGGCATGGTCCGACGACAGCCCCTAGCCACGCCCGCGAGACTGCTCCCCGAACAGGTCCACGGCGTCACGAACATCGGACAAACCCCGCGACAGGGCGCTGACGGACCCGATCGCACCGGCGATCAGCAGTAACGACCTCCGCAGCCGCGGTGTCTCGGGTACCCCGCCGTCCGTCATCGCGGCCAGCGCGGCCAGTTCGTCCTCGGCGATCGCCCGGTCCCGGAACTCGGCCGGATGCGCGGCGAGTTCGCGACGCAGACGGGACACGGCCGTCCGCAGTGCCACCACCCTCGCGTCCTCGTCGCTGCTCGTCACCGGCCTCTGCCCCAAGCTCCGCAACACAGCACTCCCCCTCGCACGCCGTTGTGCGCCCGTGGTCCCGCTCCCCCGTCGAGCTCCCCCGGCGTCGGTCGGGCGCCGGGGACGCGGGTCAGTAAACGCCACCCGATGCGGGGCGCGCCACCATGCGGACGGAAATTCAGCCCTGAGAAACCGGGCTCTCGCGCAGGTGTCAGGTAAGCAGGACATATGACTGAGACAGAAGCGTCCCCGGTCGCCGGTCTGCTCCTCGCGGCGGGGGGCGGCAGGCGGCTCGGCGGACGGCCCAAGGCGCTGCTGCCGCACCGCGGCCGGCCGCTCGTCGAGCATGCCGTGGGGGTGCTGCGCGCGGCCGGCTGCGCACGTGTGCACGTCGTGCTGGGGGCGCGGGCCGCCGCCGTACGGGAACGGGCGGAACTGGGCGGCTGCGTACTGGTGGAGAACCCCGACTGGGCGGACGGAATGGGCTCCTCCCTGCGCGTGGGGCTCGACTCACTGGCCGGGACGGGGATGAGAGCGGCACTGGTCTCGCTCGTCGACCAGCCGGGCATCGGAGCACAGGCGGTGGCCCGGGTACGCGCCGCCTACGAGGACGAGTCGTCGCTCGCCTCGGCCGCCTACGACGGCGTACGCGGGCATCCCGTCCTCCTCGGTGCCGCCCATTGGGCGGGCGTCGCGGCGACCGCCACCGGCGACCGGGGGGCACGCGCCTATCTGAAGGAGCACGAGGACGCGATCGGGCTCGTCGAGTGCGGGGACGTGGCTCGTCCCTATGACATCGACACCGAGGCCGATCTCGCCCACCTTGAGTGAGTGCGGTGGCACCGAGAGCCACCTTGCCTCGACTCAGAGAATCTCGATATCAACAAACCATTGAACTTCCACCATGAGGAAACTAGTATCCACTGTTCAGAAGCGCCCGACGGCTCCGCGGGCGTTGTCCGCCGTATCCGGGAAGACTGGCACCCGGTGCCAGAGCTCGACAGCTCGTCCACGTAGCTCGCTGAAGGAAGTGACAGCTCATGTCCGCACCAGCGCCGTCCCCGCTGGCCATCGTCGACGCCGAGCCCCTGCCGCGGCAGGAGGAGGTCCTCAACGAGGCGGCCCTCGCCTTCGTGGCCGAGCTGCACCGCCGGTTCACGCCCCGGCGTGACGAACTCCTCGCCCGCCGTGCGGAGCGCCGCGCCGAGATCGCCCGCACCTCCACCCTCGACTTCCTCCCGGAGACCGCCGCGATCCGCGCGGACGACTCCTGGCGGGTGGCCCCGTGCCCGCCCGCGCTGCAGGACCGCCGGGTCGAGATCACCGGTCCCACCGACCGCAAGATGACCATCAACGCCCTCAACTCGGGCGCTCGGATCTGGCTCGCAGACTTCGAGGACGCCTCCGCGCCGACCTGGGAGAACGTGGTCCTCGGCCAGCTCAACCTGATCGACGCGTACACCCGGAACATCGACTTCACCGACCCGAGGTCCGGCAAGTCGTACGCCCTGCGCCCGAACGACGAGCTCGCGACCGTCGTCATGCGCCCGCGCGGCTGGCACCTGAACGAGCGTCACCTCCAGGTCGACGGTCAGCCGGTCCCCGGCGCCTTCGTCGACTTCGGCCTGTACTTCTTCCACAACGCTCAGCGCCTGCTCGACCTCGGCAAGGGCCCGTACTTCTACCTCCCCAAGGCGGAGTCCCACCTGGAGGCCCGCCTCTGGAACGACGTGTTCGTCTTCGCCCAGGACTACGTCGGCATCCCGCAGGGCACCGTCCGCGCGACCGTGCTGATCGAGACGATCACGGCCGCGTACGAGATGGAGGAGATCCTCTACGAACTGCGCGACCACGCCTCCGGGTTGAACGCCGGCCGCTGGGACTACCTGTTCTCCATCGTCAAGAACTTCCGTGACGGCGGCGCCAGGTTCGTCCTCCCGGACCGCAACGCGGTGACGATGACCGCCCCGTTCATGCGGGCGTACACCGAGCTGCTCGTCCGCACCTGCCACAAGCGCGGCGCGCACGCGATCGGCGGCATGGCGGCGTTCATCCCGTCGCGGCGCGACGAGGAGGTCAACAAGGTCGCGTTCGAGAAGGTCAAGGCCGACAAGGACCGTGAGGCGAACGACGGTTTCGACGGTTCCTGGGTCGCCCACCCCGACCTGGTGCCGATCGCCATGGAGTCCTTCGACAAGGTGCTCGGCGACCGGCCGAACCAGAAGGACCGCCTGCGCGAGGACGTCTCCGTGAAGGCGGAGGACCTCATCGCGGTCGACTCCCTGGACGCCAAGCCGACGTATCCGGGTCTGGTCAACGCCGTCCAGGTCGGCATCCGCTACATCGAGGCCTGGCTGCGCGGTCTCGGCGCGGTCGCCATCTTCAACCTGATGGAGGACGCGGCCACCGCCGAGATCTCCCGCTCCCAGATCTGGCAGTGGATCAACGCGGGCGTCGAGTTCGAGAACGGCGAGAAGGCCACCCCCGAGCTGGCCCGCAAGGTCGCCGCCGAGGAGCTGGCGAACATCCGGGCGGAGATCGGCGAGGAGGCCTTCGCCGCCGGCCACTGGCGGCAGGCCCACGATCTGCTCCTGGAGGTCTCCCTCGACGAGGACTACGCGGACTTCCTGACGCTTCCGGCCTACGAGCAGCTGAAGGGCTGAACCCTGGCGGACCCCGCGGCGCCCCCTCGCTGAACCCTCAGGGGGCCGGTTTCTCCGAGTGGCCCAGGGACTTCCCCGGGGCCACTCGGTCGCGTACGGCCTGCTTGACCGCCGTGGGCTCGGGGAATCCCTGTTCACGGCGGTCCCAGACGGTCTCCCCGTCGACCCGGACGACGAAGACACCGCCCGTGCCGGGTTTGAGTGCCAGTTCCGTCAGCTCGGCCTCGAACGTCGTGAGCAGTTCCTGAGCCAGCCAGGCCGCACGCGGCAGCCAGCGGCACTGGGTGCAGTACTCGATCTCGACACGGCCACTCATCCGAGGTGCACCGACCAATCCTGTTGGGCCGCGGGCTTGCCGTGCAGATCCGGGACCTGCTTGAGCCACGCGGGGCGTCCTTGACGGCTTCTCGCCGCGCGCCGGGACTCCTCGGCGGCGAGTTCCTCCCGGCTGGGGAAGCCGGTGGGGATCCACTGCCGTGAGGCACGCACGCGCGCATGGAGGTACGCCACATAGGCCTCGCGGGCCTCGCCGGGCGAGGCGAAGTCGGTCAGCCACGCGTCCGGCACCTCCGCCACGATGTCCCGCAGCAGCTCCTCGGTCACCCGGGGCGCCAGCTCCGCGTCGGCCGCCCGCACGTCCGGGGCGTAGTGGCCGAGGGCGTGGTGGCGGAAGTCGTACGCCTTCTCGGGGTCGGAGCCGTCCCAGCGGTGGTGGAAGACCAGGGCCGCTCCGTGGTCGATCAGCCACAGCCGCGCCGGTGCGGTGCCGAACGTCGGCCAGACCATCAGGTTCGAGCTGTGCACCGTACGGTCGACGTTCGCGGTCAGCGCGTCCAGCCAGACGATCCGGCCCGCCTCCAGCGGGTCGACGCGGAAGGTGGCTGCGACCTCCGGGGTGAAGTCGCGCGCGCCCGGCAGACAGTCCATGCCGAGGTTGACGCCGGCGCTCGCGCCGTGCAGGTCGCGTACCTCCTGATGGGGCTCGCTGTCGGCGATCGCCGGGTCGAAGTGGACCAGGACCAGCTCGGGGAAGCGCAGACCGAGCGCGCGGGCCAGCTCACCGACGATCACCTCGGCGACCAGCGCCTTGCGGCCCTGCGCCGAGCCGGTGAACTTCACGACGTACGTGCCCAGGTCGTCGGCCTCCACCACCCCGGGGACGGAGCCACCGGAGTGGAGGGGAGCGACGTAGCGGGTGGCGGTGACCTCCCTCAGCATGCTCGAAGGCCCCACGGTTCACGTGCCCTGTGTTTCACGACGGCCCCATGTAGTCCCGGACATGAAGAGAACATAGTAGTCGTCCAGCGTGCGAGACCCGGGGGCCTACCACCAGGGGCAGCGTGGCAGCCCTGGGAAGGGGTCCTGGGGCGTCCACAGGTGGTTGGCGGGGATGGTGCCCCACGCCTTGACGGACGGGACCTGTACCGTCTCGTCCCCCTGGGTGTAGTACCAGACGTTGTTGCCGCCCGGATGCGGTTCGCCCATGGTCCAGCAGACGAACCAGCTGGTCGTGCTGTTGAGCAGACCGGTCACCGGAGCCTCGAACGCGGCGCGCCCGTACACCTTGCCCGGGCTGTTCTCGCAGTAGAGGTCCTTGGTGAAGGCGTTCCCCAGGGTGTCCTGGTGCCGAACGCCCTCACGGATGTGGCAGGTCCGCTCGACGGAGGCGCCGGCCGCGACGGAGTCCGTGGACAGCACCGCTGCGGCCGCGAGCAGGAAGGCCCCCGCGGCGGTACGGGCCCTGCGCCCCGCTGCGGGCCGCGTCATGACCGCTCCGCCGTGCCGGACTTCTCCTTCATCGAGGGCAGGCACGGCGGCAGGCCCGGGAACGGGTCCTGTTCCGTCCACAGGTAGAACGCGGGCACATAGCCCCAGCCCTTGCGCAGCGGCCAGTTGAGGATGCGGTCGCCCTGCGTGTAGTACCAGATGCGATTGCCGCCGGCGTGCATCTCACCGGTCTCCCAGCACACGAACCAGCTCAGCGTGGTGGCGAGCTTGGCGATGACGGTGCCGTAGTTCTCCGGACTGGCGTAGACGTCGGCGACGGCGTTCTCGCAGTACAGGTCCGTGGTGAAGGTCTTGCCGGTGTGATCGGTGTGGGACACCCCCGTGCGGACCTTGCAGATGCGCTGCGCCCGGTCCTGCGCGGTGTCGGCCACCGCCGGCGGCGTGGCCGCGGTCGCGGCCAGCACGGCGGTGGCGGCGACCGCCGCCCAGCGCCCTGTCCGGCGACGTTTCGGTCCCTGGGCGGGCTCGTGCCTCGTCATCTCTCCCCCTCGTCGGCGTTGCTGTTCTCTCGTCATCCCCAGGGACACCTGGTCAGGCCGGGGGCGGGGTGGCTGCCGGAGTACACCATGGAGGCCGGCAGGTAGCCCCAGGCCTGGGTGGAGGGCCGGCTCACGACCTCGTCGCCCTGCGTGTAGTACCAGATGCTGTTGCCGCCGGCGTGGAGGTCTCCGAGCTTCCAGCAGACGAACCAGCTCCGGATGGTGTGCATCCGCCCGACCACCGGGCTGGCCGAGAAGGACTGCAGGCGTACGTCCCCCGGCGCGTTGTCGCACACCACGTCGTGGTCGAACCACATGCCGGTCCAGTCGACGTGCTGGACCCCCTCGCGTGTCTCGCACGCCGCCGCGGCGCCGGAGGGGGCGCCGCCCGCCCGGGCGGGGCCGGACGCGGTGGTGGCCACCAGGGCCACGACCGCGCCGAGCACGCCCAGGGCCCGGGCCCGTGCTGTCTTCATGACCGTCCTCGGTGTGTCGGCCGGCCCGCTGGGCCGGCGATGGCGGGTGACCTGCGTGACGCGTCGGTCAGGTCAGGGGTGCAGGGCGGCCCAGGTGCGCGGGCCGACGAAGCCGTCGGCTGTCAGGCCGACGGACTGCTGGAAGTCGACGACCGCGGCTCGTGTCGCGGGGCCGAAGATCTTGTCGATGCTGACGCTCGTGTAGCCGTACACCTGGTTCAGCACGCACTGGAGGTGCCCCACGGCGTCGCTGGCGTGGCCCTGGCCCAGCTCCGGGTGGGTGCCCGAGTAGGGGCACAGACGCCATTCGCCGTTGACGGCGTTCATCACGCGCGGGGCGGAGTGGGCCGCGGGTTCCTGTCGGCCGGCCCCTGTCGCGCCGGAGTTCAGGGCCATCACGGGGGCGGACAGCAGGGCGCAGCCGAGCAGTGAGGCCAGGGTGGCCCCGAGGTATCTCTTTCGCTTGACGGGCATGGGATCTCCAGAGTCGAGACGGACCGCGGCAGGGGCCCGCCGGGCAGGTTCCGCAGGGACGTCGCCCGGAGCCGGGGAGGCCGCCGCACGGGCGGGGCTGGGTGGATCAGAACCACGAGCAGCGGGGCAGTCCCGGGTAGGGGTGAGCGGGGGCCTGCACGATCCGCGCGGGCACCACGCCCCAGCCCTTGATGCGCCGCTGGGTCAGTACGCGGTCGGCCTGCGTGTAGTACCAGACCCGGCTCTCCCCGGCGGGGGCGGAACCCTCGGTCCAGCAGACGAACCAGCTCGGCGACATCATCAGGCGCCCGGTGACCGGTGCGTCGAAGGCCGCCCTGCCGTAGACGTCCGAGGCGAGGTTGTCGCAGTACAGGTCGAAGGAGAAGACGTTTCCGATGGCGTCCGCGTGGGGCCGCTGCTGACGCAGCGAGCAGGTGGCCCGTGCGGTGTCCGGGGCCTCGGCGTTCGCGACCGCGGTGGGCGTGGCACCGATGCCCAGGCAGAGCAGGACGGCCGTGAGCGTCCTGCGGGCCCTGAGCGGGGTACGTTCGGCTCTCATCGCGACCTCCTGGCTCAGGACCAGGTGCACTGGCGAAGGCCGGGCACCGGATGGATGGGAACGCGCAGTTCTGCCGCGGGAAGGTAGCCCCAGCCCTTGGAGATCCGGCTGGCGGAGACCGTGTCGCCCTGCGTGTAGTACCAGATGGTGCTGCCCTGGTACTCCCCGCCCCGCTTCCAGCACACGAACCAGCTCGGCGAGAAGCGGATCTGGCCGTTGACCGAGCTCTGGGTGGTGGACTGCAGCCGTACGTTGCCGAGGGTGTGCGGGCAGACGACGTCGCCGACGAAGTTCATGGGCGTCCAGTCGACGTGCTCCGCGGTCGGCCTGCTCACGCAGGAGTCGGCGGCTTCGGAGGTCCCGGGGACCATCAGTGTGCCGCTGGCGAGAAGGGCCGTCACCGCCACCGCTCGTACGCTGCTGCCCGGTGTGCGGGCGCGACGCCCGCCCCGGGCCCTGGCTCTGCCGATCTTGGCCGTCATTCGTGAATCCCCCCTTTGATGCAGGTGAATCGGCGAACACCTGTCAGTGACCGGAGAGGTGGCGGTCTTCAGCCGTTGACACGGCGTACCTCCCCACTGCTCGTCCATTTTGGCCAGGTGCCCTGACATTCAGCTGACACTGGCCTGATTTCAGCACTCCTCACACCTGGAGCCGTATGCCGGGAACGCCGGACGATCATTGCGGGGCGGCTGGATGTCAAGACCAATGAACGCTCATCGCGCCGCTGGTCAATTTGTCTGAAAGGGGGTGCCTCGACGACCCGGGCGAGCGGGCACAGTGTGTGAGGCGATTGAGCATGGGCAGGGTCTGTGAGAAGTGAACGACAGGTCGCCGCAGAAGCCGGTTCACTGCCGCTTCGACGGTGTGACGGGGGGTGATCCCATCGCGGGCACCGGAGCACGGGTCCGTGCAGGGACGATGCGCAGAGCGCGTTCAGCAGTGGGCCGATCGCCGTCATGTGACCGGCGGGGGTCCGGACGGAGGGACTCACTGGGCCTTCGGCGGGCCTCCGGTTCACGATGCCCATGAACGCATATGGCCGCTATTCATGCCCTTATCAATTTGGTTGACGCGCAGCCAGTCACCCGTGGTACGGATGAAAGCGCTCTACCCGTACATCCAGAAGATCGCGGCGAAGAACGCGATCACCCGATTTCACCGAACACATTCACAAGGCGCCGCACCATGCCCGGCAGTCCTGTCGGTGAAGCCCTCTGACAGCTGAACTTTGCGCCGCGACCGAGACGACGCGAATCGTTTCCCCACCTTTTCGAAAGGAAAGAGAACCGTGCTGAAATTTTCCATTCTCGGGGCTCTGGAGATCGACACGCCCGACGGAAGGATCGAGGTGCCCGGATGCCTGCAACGCTCGCTGTTGCAGACCCTGCTGGTCGGAGAGGGCGAGCCGATTCCGAGTGAGGAGCTGATGCACGGTATGTGGGGAGACGCCGCCGAGGACATCCAGGCGAACGCCCTGCACGCACACATAAGCCGACTGCGACGCCGCCTGCGCAGTCTCGAACCCGGCCGTCCCTCACCCCGGTTGACCGCCCACCCCACCGGTTACCGACTGGCCCTGTCGGAGAGGGAACTCGACGCCGTCGAGTTCGTCAAGGCCGTCAACGCGATAGAGGCCGCCTCGCGCATACCCCCGCACGAGTTAGCGGGCCGCCTGCGGGCGGCCCTGTCCATGTGGCGCGGGCCGGTCTTCGGCGGCTCCGTGGAGATCCCTCTGTGCCGTAGGGCGGCGGCCCGCTACGAGGCGTACCGCATCCGCGCCCTTGAGCTCATGTTCGATGCCGAGCTGGCCGCCGGCCATCACGCGGGGGTGATCGCCGAACTCTACGAACAGCACTACGCCCACCCCATGAGCGAGCATTTCTGCGAGCAGCTCATGATCGCTCTCTACTGCTCGGGCCAGCAGGCCGAGGCCCTGGACATCTACCGGCGGATGCGCCGCCGGCTGTCCGAGGAGCTGGGTGTGGAGCCCTCACCCAAGCTGCGCCGGGTGGAACAGGCCATCCTGGGCACGACCCGGAGCTGGGGCCGCTGGCGCAGGCCCCGCTGTCAAGGCGCCCGGGATGAGGCCGGCTTGCGGGCCGCGCCCAGCAGGTAGTCGCCGCTGACCACGGTGTACGCCCCACGGATGTCCAGGCCCTGGCGCTCCAGTTCGTCCAGGAACTGCCCGGCGCAGAAGCGGTCGTGCCGGGGATGGTCGAACAGCAGCCGGTAACTCGGGCGCGCCAGGGCGTGGGAGGTGACCTCGTCGAAGACGAAGACGCCGCCGGGGGCGAGCACCCGCACGATCTCGGCGACCGCCGCCCGCCAGTCGGGCACGTGGTGGATGATGGCGAAGTCGAACGCGGCGTCGTACGTGCCGTCCTCGGCCCCCAGAGCGGCCCGCAGGTCGGTCGCGTCGCCCGCGGCCAGGCGCACTCGTTCGCCCCGTGCCGCCAGCCGCCGTCGGGCCCTGACCACCATGTCGGGGTCCAGGTCGATGGCGTCCACCCGGGCCGCGCCGAACCGGTCCAGGATCTCCTCGGTGGTGAATCCCGTGCCGCAGCCGACCTCCACCGCCCGTCCCCCGGGCGGCAGCGGCCCGCCGGCCAGCCGCAGCAGTGCGGGAATCTCGTACCGGCGCAGCAGGGCCCGCCGGGCCCAGCTGTTCACGAGCGCCTTCTCGACCCGGTTGAGCAGCATGGGTGTCCCCCTCACCGGCCGCGGCGGACGGAGGTGCCGAACAGCGCGTCCCAGTAGGGCGCGCTGATCCCGAAGCCGCGGCTGTCGTCTCGGTGGTGATGGCGCATGTGGCGCGAGCGCAACCCGCGCAGCAGACGGTTTCTGGGCCGCCCGTGGTGCAGGTACAGATGGCACATGTCGTACAGCAGACAGCCCGTCACGAAGCCCGCCGCGAAGATCGGCGGCAGGTCCAGCGCGCGGCCCGCGGCGAAGGCCGCCGCCGTCATCGGGACGCTCAGCAGCGGGCTGAGCACGGAGCGGCGTACGTCCTGCGGATAGTCGTGATGGACGCCGTGCACGACGTAGTGCAGCCGGGCGCCGAGGCCGCGTTCCGGTTCGAAGTGCAGGATCAGCCGGTGGCCCCAGTACTCGGTCAGGGTCCAGGCGACATAGCCGGCTCCGGCCCAGCCGGCGAGTGCCCACGGCTCGGCACGGCCGGCGGAGGCGACGGCGGCGCCGGCCGCGAGGGGACCGTACACGGCCGCGGCGACCGCGGGATGGACGTGGAGCAGGCCGTCGAGCAGGCGCCGGCCGGTCACCGGCGGCGCGTCACCGCGCCGTACGGTGCCCCGGGCGGAGGGGGCTGTGCGGGCGGAGGTGTCCGTGGTCACCGGCCCACCTCCGCTCGCGCCGACCTGATCCTCGTCTCGTAGCGGGACCGGGCCGACAGGTCGGTGGTCCGCAGCAGTTGGTCGGCCTTCAGCAGCCGGCCCATGGCGTCGCGCCAGGGCTGCGGCAGCAGGAACAGCGACCGCGTGACGGGGTTGGTCCAGCCGGGCACGTACCGGTTGTAGACCGGGCGCCTGGCGGTGCGTACGACTGCCTGTGCGATCTGCTGGGGCGTCAGCAGGGGAACGAACCGGCCCTTGCCGACGCCGGATGTCAGATCGGTTCCGGCCGGGATGGGCAGGATGACGGACAGGTCGACGCCGCTGCCGCGCAGTTCGCCGCGGACCGCCTCGGACAGTCCGGTCACCGCGTGCTTGGCGGCCGAGTACGTGGCGCAGCCGGGCAGACCGACCATGCCGACGGCGGACACCATGTTGATGATGTGCCCCCGTCCCCTGGCCCGCATCGGGGGGATGGCGGTCTTCATGCCGTTCATCGTGCCGAGCAGGTTGACCCCCAGTTGATGCACGGTGTCCTCGGGGCTCTCGTCCTCGAAGCGGCCCACGAGCATTTCCCCCGCGTTGTTGACGAGGACGTCGATCTCACCGGACTCGGCCTCCACCGCGTCCCAGAAGCCCTGGACCGAGGCCGCATCGGTGACGTCCAGCCGGTGGGCCCGGGCGCCGATCCCGGCGGCGGCCTTCTCGGCGTGGTCCAGGTCTCGGGCGCCGATGGTCACCCGGGCTCCCTGGCGGGCGAAGAGTTCGGCGGTGGCGAGACCGATGCCTCGGCTGCCGCCGGCGATGGCGACGACCTTGTCGTTGATGTCCCTGGGCACGGGATCCTCCTTCGGGGGTGGGTGGTCCGGCTGGGGCCGGACGGAAAGGGTGGGATTCACGCGGAGACGCGGGGCGCCGGGAGCATGCCCTCGCCCTCGGGGCCGTCCGGGACGGTGACCGTGATCCGGTCTCCCAGAAGTCCGCGCAGGATGAGCCCGACGGACTCGGCCAGCGCCTCCCGGGCGATCGGGTCGAGGACGGCGGCGAGGGTGGGCATCCCGAGATCGAAGGCGGCGGTGAAGCGCACGGTCACGGCCCCGTCGTGGGCGCGCACCCGCCAACCGCCCTCGAACCGTTCGAAGTCGCCATTGGTCTGGACGAAATCGATGCCCAGCGCCGCCCGGTCCACATGGTCCCTTTCGGACCAGCGCAGCACGCCGCCACGGAAGTCGACGGACCAGTCGGAGTCGAGGACACCGCCGCCGCGGTCGGTGACGGTGACCTGCCGTACGGCGGAGCAGTGCCGGGGGTAGGCGGCGAAGTCCCGCAGGCGGTCGAACACCTCCCCGGCACGAGCCCCCGGGACGCGTGCGTCCAGAATCACCTCGGGCATGTCAGCGCACCCCTTCCGAGAGGCGGGCGGCGGTCGGGGCCAGGCCTTTGGCCCGGGCCAGGTGCACGATCGAGGTGCGCAGCGCGGCCCGTAGGCCGGGGACGGTCGGCGCGGTCGGACCGCCCAGGGTCGCGCCCAGGCTGGTGGGGAAGTCCGAAGCGCCGGAGAACAGGGAGGTCAGCGCGAGCACGGCCTCGAACTGACGGCGGTCGCCCGGGCGGAGATGCCCGAGGAAGACGGGTCGGATCAGACGCTCCACGGTGTCGGGGTCGACCAGGCGGGGCAACGCCACGGGGATGCCGAGGTCTTCGGCGGTGTCCGTGAGGACGTGCAGGGCGTCCTCGACGGTCAGGGCCCGGTCTCCCGCCGTGATCCACATCTCGCCCCCACACCGTCCGGCGCGTATCAGTGCGGCGATCGCCGACGCCGCCACGTCCTGCGGGACGAAGTCCACGAGTGACCCTCGCGCCAGTGGCAGCATCGGCACCAGACCGCGCAGCAGGCCGTGCAGCATGGCGTGCAGGCCCTGGAAGGCGGCGATGGCGCCGGTGACGCTGTCACCGATCAGGACCGAAGGACGCACGATCGTCGCGGCCGCCCCCGAAGCCCGCACCTCGTTCTCCGCCGCCCGTTTGGAGTGCAGGTAGTGCGCCGGATGGGCGGTCCTCGCCCGCGGCGGACCGGTGCGGGGCCGGGCGAGGCCGGTGCGGGCGACGAATGCCGTGGACACGTGGTACAGCGCGGCGCCGGTCTCGGCCGCCAGCCGGGCGACCCGGCGGGTCCCCGCCACGTTCAGCGCGAAAGCGCGGTCGGGTCCGGTGGCGAAGCCGGTGGCCGCCGCGCAGTGCACGACCGCGTCCACCCGCGCGGCCAGCCGCCGGCGGGCGGCTCGGCCGAGCCCGAGGCCGGGCGCGGTCAGATCGCAGGCCATCTGCTCGTCCGCGGCGGGGACGGGCCTGCCGTGGGTCAGGGCGATGACATGGCAGTCGGCCAGCTCGGGCAGCAGCGCACTGCCCAGGACGCCGGAGGCCCCGGTGAGTACAACCGTGGGGGACTTGGACATGAGCGAACACCTCGCGGGCGATGGGGGGACCAGGGCTCGGAAGGAAGGGCCGGGGCACAGGGGACGGGGGGGGAAGGGGGAAGGGGGCAGGGGGCAGGGGGCAGGGGGCAGGGACGGAACAGGGGGCTGGGGTAGGGGTAGGGAGTCGGGTCGGCCGCCGTGGTGACGGGCCGGGACACGGGGGGGGCGGGCGGCCACGGTCCGCGGGGCGTGCCGACGGGACCGGGCGGCGGGGTCAGGGGTGGCCGCGGCCGGCGGCCGGGGCGACGCGGTGGTCGGGTCGGCCACCCGCCCCGCCCTCAAGGCATGCGCAGCGGCGCGCCGTCCGTGAAGCGGCCGCCCGGTGAAGCGGCCACGGCGTCCCGGGCGGTCGGGGGGGAAGGCCGGGGCCGGGGCGCGGCAGGCCGCGTACCGGTGGGTGATCTCACCGGAACCCACGAACGTCATGTCTCCCGACGCCTCCACGCAGCGCGGCCGGATGCGGTCGAGCGCCGCGGAGGACAGCGGCAGGCCCTGCCGGGCGACGGCCGCCGCAGCCTCCACTCCGTGCCCGGACCGGCCGCGGCCGTCTCGGTGAGCGATGCGGCCGAAAAGCGGTGCATGGTTCTCGCCGCGGCGAGAGTGACGGAGCGTGCTCCCTGGTGGGCTGCACCCGCACCGCCGTGAACAGGGCGGCACCGCGTCCGCCGTGCGGGGCGGGCACCGCGACTGCCCTCGGCCTGCGGCCTCGCCGGGACCTGCGTGGCCGACCGCCCGTCCGGACCGGGCAGCGGTTCCTCCGGTACGGCACGCTCGCGCTGCGGGAACCTCACACCTCACTCCCTTCCCCGGCCCCGGCCCCGTCCCGTGGTGGTCAGCCCAGCTCGCGCACGGCCGGTACGACGGCCTCGGCGATCTCCTTGAGCTGTGCCTCGGGCTGGAGGGAACCGACGCGGATGATCAGGTGCCGGGCACCGGCCCGCACGTATCCGGCGAGCCACTGGGCGCACTCCTCGGCGCTGCCCCAGCAGTACGCCTGGATCGCGGACATCTGGTCGAGCGAGCGTCCGTAGTAGTGGCTGATGTAGTGCTCCAGTTCGGCGCGGGCCCGGGCCCGGTCGGGGTCGACGGTGAGGGTGGCGTACAGGGCGGGGGTGACGGCGTCCGCCGGGCGGCCGGCCGCGTCGCGTGCCCGCTGGATGCCGTCCCAGGCACGGCCGTAGGCCTCGGCGGACGGGACGAAGGGCATCCAGCCGTCGTAGTGGCGGGCCACCCGTTCCACCACGCGGGGGGTGTCGCTGCCGGCGAGCCACAGGGGCGGCCCGCCGGGCCGGTGGGGCGGGGGCAGCCGGTCCAGGCCCTCGGCCTGCCAGTACCGGCCGTTGAAGTCGGCCCGGCCGGTGCCGTCGTGCCGCTGCCACGCCGTGCGCCACAGGGCGGTGATCTCGTCCAGCCGTCCCGCGCGGCCGGAGAAGCTCGCGCCCACCGTGTGGAACTCCTCCTCGGTCTCCGGTACGGGGAAGCCCGAGCCGAGGCCGAGGATCAGACGGGATCCGCACACGTGGTCGAGGCTGGCGAGCATGTTGGCGCCGATCACCGGGTGGCGCAGGGCGGGTGTGAGCGCGGCGGTGCCCAGGGTGATCCGCGTGGTGACCGCGCCGGCCGCGGCCAGGACCACGAGGGGGTCCAGGCGCGGCCGGGCGGTCAGGGAGTCACCCGTCCACAGCGAGTCGAAGCCGAGGGATTCGGCTTGGCGGGCGAAGTCCAGCAGCGGGGAGGCGGCGACGTTCTCGGAGATGGCCTGCTCCCTGGTGGGGAGCAGGATTCCGATGCGCAGCGGGTGCCGTGGCAGGGCCATGTCTGCTTCCGTTCCGGTTCGGGAGTCGTACGTGTGCGTGTGCCGTACGGTGGCTGCCCGGCTGGAAAGGAGCGCGCGAGCGCCCGCGGCCGTCCCGCGAGCGGGGTCAGTTCGTGGCGCGGTCCTTCGCAGCGAGCACGATCTGGGTCTGGGTGGTCTGCCCCACGAGCCGGTCCTTGTCGTCCCGCAGGTCGGTCTGCACGACGACGAGGGTGCCGCCGACGTGCAAGGGGCGGGCTGTGGCCTGGACCCGTCCGGAGGCCACCGCGCGCATGAAGTTGGTCTTGGACTCCACCGTGGACGTCGCGGCACCCGGCGGGAGGTTGAGGTAGGCGCAGACGGCACCGACGGAGTCGGCCAGCGTCATCAGGGCGCCGCCGTGCAGGATGCCGCCGGCGGTGCAGGCATCCGGGGTCCAGGACAGGCTGCCCACCGCCCGGTCGGGGGTGGCCTCGTGGAGTTCGATGCCCGCGTGTGCCGCGAAGGGCATGGCCGCCAGGAGGTCGGCGGGGCTGGGGGCTGCCGTCTCGGAAGGGGGCATGGAGTGCTGCCTTTCGGGTCCGGGGAAGCGGTCTGGGGCACGCGGGAGTGATCGTCCGGCGGGCCGACCGTGCCAGTGTGGCAGCCCACGTCGAGGGCGCCGCCGCGACGGACGAGAACGCGCCACCGCCTCGCCGCGGGCCCTGCCGCGACCCGCCGGGCCCCGAGGCGTGGTCACGCCCGGGCGATGGCCAGGACCGCATTCTGTCCTCCGAAGCCGCAGGAGTTGTTGAGCGCCAGATCGAGGACGCCCGCCTTGGGCGACCGTGCCACCTCGATGTCCGCACGCGGGTCGAGCCGGTGCAGGTTGGCCGTGGGCGGCACCAGCCCGTGCTCCACGGACAGCACGGTGAACGCGGCCTCCACCGCTCCCGCGGCGCCCATCAGATGCCCCGTCACCCCCTTGGTGGAGGTGACCAGCGGGCCGTGCGGCAGGCTCTGCCGGATCACCCGGGCCTCCGCCAGGTCGTTGAGCGGTGTGGAGGTGCCGTGCGCGTTGACGTGCCGTACGTCGCCGGGGGCGGCCCCGGCGTCGTCGAGGGCCGCGCGTACGGCCAGGGTCAGCCCGGTGCCGTCCGGATCGGGCGAGGTGATGTGGTGGCCGTCCGCGCTGGCGCCGTAGCCCACGATCCGGGCGCGGACCCGTGCGCCGCGGGCCCGTGCGTCAGCGGTCCGCTCCAGTACCAGCAGGCCCGCCCCCTCCGCGGCGACGAAGCCGTCGCGGTCGGCGTCGAACGGGCGTGAGGCGCCCGCGGGGTCGTCGTGGCGTCGGGACAGCGCCCTCATCCTGGCGAACCCGGCCATGATCAGCGGCGTGACGAGGGCCTCGCAGCCCCCGGTGAGCACGATGTCGCAGCGGTCCAGGGCCAGCAGGTCCCGGGCGGTCCCGATGGCGCTCGCCCCCGAGGCGCACGCCGTGGCGACCACCAGGTTGGGGCCGCGGGCGGCGAACTCGATGGCCACCTGTCCCGCGACCATGTTGGGCAGTTCCATGGGCAGCAGCAGCGGCGAGACCTGGTCCGGCCCCTCCTCCCGCAGCACCCGGTGCTGTTCCTCCACCGTGCCCGAGCCTCCGCCGGCCGAGCCGAGCACGACGCCGACCCGGGCACCGTCCCAGGTGGCGGGGTCGAGTCCGGCGTCGGCGACCGCCTCACGCGCGGCCACCAGGGCGAACTGCACGAAGCGGTCCAGGCGGTGCGCGCGCCTGGCCCCGAGCAGCCGGTCGGCGTCGAAGTCGGGGACCCGGCAGGAGATACGCGCCGGATGGTCCCGCAGGGCGGGGTCCGGTGCCCCGGCGGACCTGCCCTCGCAGATCCTCTCCCAGGCGGCCGTCACACCGATGCCGGCCGGGGTCACGAGGCCGAGACCGGTGACCGCGATGTCGGAGCCCATCAGACCGCCGCGCTCCGTTCCTCCAGCAGCCTGACCATGGCGCCGACCGTCGGGATCTCCATCAGCTCGTCGTCGCTGATCCGCAGGTCGAGTTCCTTCTCCAGCACCAGGGACAGCTCGACCACCGCGAGCGAGTCCAGTTCGATGTCCTCGCGTGTCGCGTCGGGCGTGATGTGCTCCGGATCCACCTTGAGCTTGCTGACCAGGATTTCCTTCAGCTGTTCGAACATGGCGGACATGGTGTGCTCCTCTCGTTCGGATGGTGTGGCGCTCGCGGCGACCCGGTGGTGTGGCGCTCGCGCCGACGCCGGGTGCCGGGGCTGCCGGAACCGGTCAGCCCGCGGTGACATCGGGCCAGGTCAATGTGGTGGCGCCCCAGGTCAGCCCACCGCCGAAGGCGGTGAGCAGGACGCGGTGGCCGGCCGTGAGCCGTCCTGCTTCCACGGCCTCGGACAGCAGCAACGGGATCGACGCGGCGCCGGTGTTGCCGACCTGCGCGACGTTGCACAGCAGCCGTTGCTCGGGCAGGTCGAGCCGGTCGGCGACGGCGGCGATGATGCGGGCGTTCGCCTGGTGCGCCGCCAACCGGTCGACGTCGGCGAAGGTCCAGCCCGCGCCGTGGACCGCCTGCCGCGAGGCGGACGTCATCCGTTCGACCGCGTGCCGGTAGGTGTCGCGGCCCCGCATCCGCAGGTAGGTGTCCCGCGGCCGGGCCGATCCCCGGGCCGAGCGCTGGCGTGAGCCGCCCGCCGGGACCTCGATGAGATCGCTCGCCGTTCCGTCGCTGCCCAGCACGAACGAACCGACCGCACCGGGTTCGCCGGCGGTGCCCGCGCGCAGCAGCACCGCGCCCGCCCCGTCCCCGAAGATGATCGCGGTGTGACGGTCGTCGGGGTCGACGAGGCTGGTGAACGCCTCGGCGGCGACGAGCAGCACGCTGTCCGCGACGCCCCCGACGACGAGGGAGGCGGCTGTGGCCAGGCCGTACAGGAACCCGGTGCACACCGCCGACACGTCGAACGCGGCCGCTTCCGCGCAGCCCAGCCGCGCGGCGACCTGGGGCGCGGTCGCCGGGCAGGGCTGGTCCGGCGTGGTGGTGGCCAGGACCACCGCGTCCGCCTGGGAGGCGCCGGCGGACTTCAGGGCCCGTTGCCCGGCCTCCACCGCGAGGTCCGAGGTCGCGGTGCCCGGTGTGATCCGGTGCCGGGTCACGATGCCGGTGCGGGTGCGGATCCATTCGTCCGACGTCTCCAGACGGGCGGTCAGCTCGTCGTTGGTCACCACGTCGGGCGGCACATAGGACCCGATGCCGGCGATCACCGCGGCCCGCCGGGCGCTTTCGGGGGCGGGCGGGGGGTCGAGGGCGCTCACGCTCCGGCCTCTCCGGCGCCGGAGAGGACCTCCAGGGGCAGCCCCATGTAGGCCATGCGGGCCTCGGCGAGTTCGTCGGTCCACGCCTCGGCCATCTCGTAGCGCTGCTCGGGCGTGGTGTCCAGCATCCGCACGCCGGGCCACAGTTCGTAGTCGCCGATGAGGTCGGCGTGCTGGAGCATGCCCTCCTGGAACAGCTCCTCCCGGGGAATGACGAACTCGCGGTCGGGGACCTCGTCCCAGAGCCGGACACCGGCCCGGAGGATCTCCAGCAGCCGGGGCCGGTACTCCGGGTGCGCGGCGACGTGGTCGCGCAGGATGGTGCTGGCGACCGTCAGATGGCGGATCTCGTCGATGGCGGTGCCGCGGGATATCTCTCCGGTGGCCGGGGACAGCGGTGTCCACTTGCGCTCGCTGAGTTCGGCGGCCGGGGCGAGCACACCCTCGATGACGATGGCGAAGACCGCCACTCCCCCGGCGAAGTCCCGCTGCTCGCGCACGATGTCGTTCGCGAAGTCCTCCACGGGTTTGAGGACCCGGCGGCGGTAGTCGGCCGCCATCTCGTCGATGTCCCGCACGAGGGTGTCGGCCGGCTGTCCCAGCTCCACGAGGTGCTCGCGGAAGACCCGGGCGTGCCTGGCCTCGTCGATCAGTTGCGTGGCGTAGAACTCCATCTCGGGGATGCCGGGGGCGATGGTGACGTACTGTCCCAGCAGCCGGGTGGCCAGTTCCTCGGACAGGGCACGCAGGCCGAACTCCTGGATGAGCGCCTCGCGCAGCGGTCCGGGTTCGGTGAGGAGGGCCGGTACGGCCGCGTCCCGGTGGTGTCCGGTCCTGCCGCGGTCCTTCAGCGTTCCCTGTGCCACCTCGGTGATCCAGTAGGCGAGATCGCACTCGCGGGGCCCGAGGGTGAGTTCCTTCGCTCCCTCCAGCAGTCCGGGAGCGCGGTCCCAGTCGGCCTCCGTGGCCACGGAATCGGTCATGTCGCGATGTTCTCCTTCCTGTTCCTCGTGGGGGTGCCGCGGGTCGCGGCCGCCGGGGGGATCGCGCCCGCGAACATGTCCCCGGCGTACGACAGGAGCGGGACGCCCCGGTGGACGGCGGCGCGGGTGACGTGGCCGAGGAGCACGTCGTGGTCGCCCACCCGGGGCACCGCGAACACCCGGCAGCTGTAGTGCGCGAGGGCCCCGGCCAGCAGGGGGGCGTCGGCATAGGAGTCCGTGCTCCACGGGACGCCGGTGAACTGCTCGTCCCCGTCCGGCCGGGCTGGGTCGGCGAACCTGCGGGCCAGTCCGGTCTGGGACGCGTCCAGCACGTTGACCACGAACCTTCCCTCGGCGGCCGCGAGTCGGGCGAAGGTCGATCCGGTGCGCAGGCAGACGCCGAGCAGCGGGGGCATCTGGGAGACCGCGGTGACACTGCTGGCCGTGGTGCCGTGCGGATCCCCTTGATGACGGACCGTCAGGACAGAGACGGCGGAGGCCAGATGGCGCAAGGGACGCGACTGCCGTCGACGCCTGGCCATGGTGCTCACCGGACCGCCTCCGGCTGCTCCGGCAGCCCCGGCCCGAGCCCGGGTACGGCGGGCACATGGCCGACCGGCACGGGGTCGAAGGTGTGCCCGAGCGGCTTGGGGTGGGCCACCCCGAGGTCGTCCAGGAGCCGGAGGTAGCCCGGCTGCCGCACCGGCTCGAAGGGCAGGGCGTAGGGCTTGTAGAAGTTCCCGAACAGCCCGCGGTCGCCGAAGAGATGGAACGGCAGCGCCAGCAGGGCCCATTCCGGTTCCACCAGCCAGCACCACAGCGCGGCGACGGCTGCCTGGGTGATCAGGCTGTGCATGACGTTGTAGAGGGTGTAGTAGGTCTTCGCTATGGGCCGGCCCTTGGCGCGTCGGAACGCGATCGCCCCCGGGATGTAGCCGATGAGGTCGATGTAGAGGAACAGCCCGATGGCGGGCAGCCAGCGGATGTCGTCGAAGTGCGCGACGATCAGCCCGGTGGTGACGGCGAGGCCGACCAGGTACTCGGCGCGGTGCAGGGTGAAGGTCCTGGGGGTGTCGAAGGGGTTGGCCTGATCCATCGGTTCGGCTCCTCGGGCGGGGGCATGCGGTGGCGCGTGGGGGGTGGGGTGCTCATACGGCGCTCATACGGCGTCGCCTCGGACGGGCGCCAGATCGGCTTCACCGAGGATCTCGGCGCGCTGGAACAGCCCGGTCAGGGCCCAGGCGACGCTCTCCTTCAACACGCGTTCAGCGATCGGGTCGAGGATTCCCTCCATGCTCGGAATGCCGAAGTCGAACTCGGCCCGGAAAAGGACCTCGACGTCGTCGCCGGTCTGGCGCAGCTCCCAGTCGCCGCAGAAGCTGTCGAAGTCGCCGTGCGTCTGGGTGAAACGGATGCGCAGCTGGTCCCTGCGGAACTCCTCCTGTTCCGACCAGGTGAGCAGCCCGCTGCGGAAGTGCAGCTCCCAGCTGGAGGAGCACACCGGCGCGGGCGGGGCCGCGTGCACCTGAGTGGCGTTCACGTGCGGCGCGAGCTCCGGGTATCTCTCCCAGGCGCCGATGCGGTCGAGGGCGGCCAGGGCGTCCTCACCGTGCAGGACGGCCCGCAGTTCAACGCAGCGCATGGGAGGCTCCTTCCGGCATCCTTGCCGAGCGGCGGACGAGGTCGCGGGTGGCCCGTTCGAAGGCGTCGAGGAGGTAGGAGACGTCGGCGGGGGTCAGCGTGGCCGGCGGGGTGAACCGCACGACCGCGTTGCCGTTCATCGAGTGGTTGGCGACCACTCCGTTGTTGAACAGCTCGATCAGCAGCTCCCCTGCCAGTCCCGCCTCGGTCAGCTCCACCCCGATGAGCAGCCCGCGTCCGCGGACGTCGGCGACCATCCCCGGCAGGTTGCGGTGGGCGATCTCGGAGAGCCTGGGCAGCAGCTGCGCGCCGAGGTCCATGGCCCGGGTGACCAGGCGCTCCTCCTTCACGGCTCGGATGGCGCCCTGGACGGCGGCCATCAGTACCGGCTGCCCGGAGAACGTGGCGGTGTGGACGAAGGGGTCCTTGTCGAAGGGGCTGAACGCCCGGCGGGTGGCGACCGCCGCGGAGACCGGCAGCACACCGCCGCCGAGTGCCTTGCCGGCCAGCAGTACGTCGGGCTGGATGCCCTCGATGTCCGCGCCCCACCATTCCCCGAGGCGGCCGAACCCGCTCTGGACCTCGTCCAGGACGAGGAAGCCGTCGTAGGTGCGGGTGAGTTCCTCGACCTGCTTGAGGTAGCCGGCGGGCGGGATGACCACGCCTCCCTCGCCCTGGACGGGTTCGACGATGACGCACACCTCGCCGGGATGGGCGGCGAGTTCGGCGCGCAGCGCGTCGGCGTCGCCGTAGGGCAGTTGGGTGAAGCCCGGCACCAGCGGGCGGAACGGCCGCTGGTAGACCTCCTTGGCGGTGGCGGACAGGGCGCCGAGCGTCTTGCCGTGGTAGCCGCCCGAGAAGGAGACGGTGCGCCGGTAGCCATTCGCCCGGGCCAGTTTGAGTCCCGTCTCCACCGCCTCGGCGCCCGACAGGGCGAAGTGCACCCGGTCCAGTCCCGGTGGGAGGACCGAGACCAGTTCCTCGGCGGCCCTGGCCACCGTCGGTTCGAGCAGGATGCGGGTGGCGGTGGGATGGGTGTGCAGCTGACGCGTCACGTGTTCGAGGACGAGCGGGTGGCGGGCCCCCATGATGAAGACGCCGTAGCCTCCGGCGTTGAGGAACCGCTCGCCGTCGCTCGTGGTCAGCCACGCTCCGCAGGACTCCACCTCCATATGGCTGCCCAGCAGTTCCGCGAGGGTGGCTCTGCCTTTGCTGAGATGGGCCCGGTAGAGAGCGAGGATCTCCTTCTCCACGTCGCCTCGGGCATCCTGGCGCACGCTCACGGCTGTCTCCTCCAGGTCGGCGCGGTTCTGGTCCGGTGCGGGTGTCGGGGACGTCAGGCGAGTTCGAGGGGGCCGCCCGCGAAGTAGCCGAGGAGCGGCTCCGCGGTGGCCCGCCGGGCCGGGGGGTGGAAGGCGAGGGGGCGTACCGAGGCTGCGATGTGCGCGGCGTCGAAGGAGCGGATGAAGTGCATGCCGCCGAGCAGTTCCAGGGCTTGCTGCGTGACCCGCACTAGGGTCTCCTGGGCGGAGTAGCGGGCCACCAGGACGGCCGCCACGGTCGCCTCGCCGGGCTCCTCGTCGCGTGCCGCCCGGGCCGCTCCCTCCAGCAGCCCGAAGGCCGCCTCGCATTCGACGACGAGGGTCGCGCGCTCCTCGGCGGATCCGGCGCCGTGCTCCAGGACCTGCCCCACCAGGGCGCCGGCCGCCCCGGCGTACCCGGCGCAGATCAGCAGCTCGAACCAGACGAATCCGGCCGTCTGCAGGTCGTCCAGCCGATGCGGGTCGTCCGCGGCGGTGCGCACCACCAGGTCCTCGGGCACGAAGACGTCCGCCATCCGGACCTCGTCGCTCTCGGCGCCCGCCAGGACCCCGCTGCCCCAGAAGGGGTGCACCGACAGTCCCGGGGACGAGGCGGGGACGAGGGCCACCGCCAGTTCGGGTGTCCCGTCCGTGCCCGGCACCGCGACGCTCGCGGTGAGCAGGTCCATGGAGCGCGACAGGCTGCACGGCTTCTTCACGCCCGAGAGCAGGTAGCCGCCCTCGACCGGGCGCGCGGTGACCGACGGGGTGAGCACGTTCGCCCGGGTCCTGCCCTCGGCCCAGCCGGAGGCCATCAGCTGCTGCTGGGGGACCACGTCGCGCAGCAGGTTCAGCTGGGCCTCGGTGAGGCGTCCGGGTTCGGCGGCCAGGGCGTACAGCATCGCCGCGGTGAAGTGGTGCATCGTGACGGCGGCCGCCAGCGAGGGCGAGAGCGAGCCGATCGCCCGCTGCACCCGGATCGCGGTGAGCGGATCGGCGCCCTGACCGCCGTACTCGGCGGGGACGAGCAGACCGACGCCGCCGCAGGCTCGGAAGAGTTCGATCACCGGGCTGCCGGGCTGCTCGCGCTCGGCGTACGGCACGTCCTGAAGGGCCTTGACCAGCCCGGGGTGGTGGCGTTCGCAGACGGTGCGCGCGAAGTCCAGGGTACGCATCGGGAACCTCCGTTCGGCTCTCGCCGTGAGGGGATGTCAGGTGCCGAAGACGGCGCGGTGCGGGCTGACGCCGCCGGCGATGCTCACACCCTGCAGATGCGAGGTGCGCAGCATCGGGTAGTTGGCCTCGCCGAAGGCGCCGCCGGTCAGGCCGGTGCCGCCGTGGCTGGGCAGGCAGGGGACGAACCCGATGTGGGAGTCGTTGACCTTCAGCAGACCGCCGTTGCCCACCCGCCCCACGAACTCGTCGATCACCCGGTCGGAGCGGGCCCACAGGGAGTTGCGCAGGCCGTAGGGGTTGGCGTTGACGAAGTCGATGAAGCTGTCGAGCAGTTGTGCGTCGGGCGCGGGCTCGGGCACGACGACGGGGATGAGCGGGAAGAAGGTCTCCTCCCGGACCAGGTCGTAGGAGCGGGCGTCGGCCAGTCCGTCGATGCGCACCACCGTGGGCTGGAGGAAGACGCCGGTGTCCGAGGGGGTGCCGTCCAGTTCCGTGCGCCGGCCGCCGGTGACGAGCCGCGCCCCCTTGTCGAGCGCTTGCCGCAGCAGGGCGAAGAAGCGTTCGCTGCGCCGCACCGGGGACAGCAGGACGTCCTCGTCCTCGGGGTAGCCCGGGCGGATGGAGGCGGTCTGCTCCTTGACGCGGGAGAGCAGTGCGTCGGCCACGCGCGGGTGGACCAGGACGCAGTTGGGCACCATGCAGATCTGACCGGAGCCGTAGAACGCCTCCGTGACGGCTTCCGCCGCCCAGTCGAGGTCGGCGTCGGACCAGACCACGATCGCGTCGTTGCCGGCCAGTTCCAGGATGGGCTTCTTGCCGTGGGCCACGCAGTCCCGCTCGAAGCGCAGGCCCTCCTCGCTGCCGCCGATGTAGAAGATGTCGTCGACGAGCGGGCTGCGCACCCAGCGGTCCAGCGTCTGCTTGGGGTTGCCGCACACCACGTTGAGCGTGCCCGGCGGGGCCCCGGCCTCGTCGAGCAGCGGGGCCACGATCTCCCGCAGCAGCCACATGGTGCTCAGTGCGATGCTGCGGGGTGCGCGGACCACGACGGCGTTGCCCGCCATGAGGACGAGCACCGCGAGTGCCGCGCTGGACATCGGTGCGTTCTGCGGAGGGTTGAACGCCACGACGCCGTCCGGACGGCGGCGTACGACCAGTCGCCGCTCCCCCAGCCGGATCTCGGTGTGCATCTGCCGTCGGCACCAGTCGAGGCTCTCCTCGCTGAAGATCTGCAGCAGGCCGCTCAGCTCCCAGCGGGCCAGCTTCATCGGGTGCGACTCGACGACGAGCATCTCCAGGAAGGTGTCCCGCTGCCGCATCAGCTCCTCGCGGAACCGGTGGCCGAGCCGCATGCGCCGGTCCAGCGGTACGGAGGCCCAGCCGGGGGCGGCGGACGCGCCGGCTTCGGTGGCCAGGTCGATCTGGGCCTCCCCGGCGACGGCGCACCGGCCCACGACGTACGGATGGTGCGCGGCCTCGGATTCCGGGTCGCGTTCCAACGACCGCTTGAGGCTGATGCTGGTGAAGACGTCCTCCAGGAGGGAGCGTCCGCTGACGGTGTAGACCCAGCCCTCGCCGTCGATGTCCTTGCCGGCGACGAGGAGCGGATAGCTGAGCAGCGGTCGTGCGCGTGGGGGGTGGGCGGGTGCCGTGGCTGGGGTGGGGTCCACCGTGGGGCTTCCTCCCTGCTGTGGGGCGGGTGTCGTGGGGTCGGGCTCGGCGGGGCCGTTCATCGCAGCGCCGCCCCGAGCCACTCGCGCAATCGGTCGGGCGTCATGCCTGCGACTTCACCGGCCGCCGCGGCCACGTCCTTGTCGCCTCCGTGGGCGATGAACTTCTCCCGGGTCAGCTCGGCGTGGTGGGCGCGGGTGTGCGGGCCGGCGGCGCCGAGCGGGATCAGTCGTTGCGCGGTGCGGACGCGGCCGTCGGCCAGCCGTACCGTCACCCGTGCGCCCGTGGCCTTGGTGGCGGCGCTGAAGTCGGGGGCCCGGTGCCCGGCGGCGGCTTCGGCCGCGACCGCGGCCAGCCGGGGCCCGGCGAAGTCACGCAGCCACGGCACGGCCGCCTCTCCGGCGTGCCGCACCGCTTCCCCGAACGGCGCCTCCGAGGCGAACAGGGCCCGGGTGAACGCCTCGTCGTGCACGAGCCGTACCCGCTGCGCCACCTGCCAGCGGGCACGCTCCGCCACCCGGGGCCCGGTGAGGTCGGCGACCGTCAGGCCGCCGGTGAGCAGGGCGGTGGCCACCGGGTACGGGGTGTGCAGCACGAGGGCGCCCAGCGGGGCGTCCGGGCCGGTGACATAGCGCTCGGCCTTGCGCGCGGCCAGCAACGTGTAGAGCGAGGTCTCCACGACGACCTCGGCGATGTCGTCCGGTCGGGGGGAGCCGAGTTCGTGGTGGAGGTCGGCCGCGCAGTCGACGGCGGCGTCGATGCCGGGCCCGCCGGGATGCATCTTGAAGGAGAGCGTCTCGGTGTGCCAGCGGGTGCCGAGTGCGGCGTTCACCGCGGTGGGCAGCGCAACGGCCGCGAAGTGGGCCAGGAATCCGTCGGGGTGCTCCATGACGTCGGCGGGCCCGCTGAGGCCGGCTCGGGCGGCGTCGCAGGCGTCCATCGCCGTGCGCACCGGCGTGAGGGAGTTGAGCAGCCTTCCGTCGCTCGCCAGGAAGGCGCGCATCAGCGGCCGGTTCGGCATCGAGAAGGCCATGCTCAGGGCGGCGGTCCACAGGGAGCGGCCGGCGCCCTCGCAGTGCAGTCTGCCTGCCGCCGCACCGGCCAGGTGGGTGTGCACGGCGCTGTGCCCGCGCAGGGGACCGAGGGTGGCGGCGGCGGTGATCCGGGCGGCGCACTCGTTGGCCGCCACCACGGCCGTCAGCAGTGCCTCACCGGAGAGTCCCAGCGCGTACGCGAAGGCGACGGGTACGGCCGCGGTCGAGTTGGACAGGTGTCCGGCATAGGCGGTGTCGTCGAGGTTCAGCCAGGATCCGAGTCCGGCGAGCACACAGGCCGAGTTCCGCGGGTCCGGCTGGAAGGGCGGTCCGAAGGCGTCGGTCATCCGGCGGCCGAGCGGATGGGCCGCGCCCGCGCGGATGGAGGCGAGCTGGGACAGCAGCTGGCTGCCGGCCAGGGCCCGCACCCGCTCGGGAACGTCCTCGGCGCGCAGCCCCGCCGCCCAGTCGCACAGGTCCTCAAGAACGGTCGGCACGAACCCTCCAGGGGCCGTCGTCCGCCTCGGGCGCGGACCAGGCGGGCAGCGCGTGCGGGAGGACCTCCAGCGTCATGCGGTCCCAGCGTTCCGGTTGGAGTTCGCCGTCGTGCTCGAACACCAGCGGCCGGCCGTCGAGGCGCTCCACGGTGACGCGCCGGCCGCGGCCGTAGTGGACACCCGGGTGGCCGAGGTGCGCTCCGTCACGGGTCAGCTCGGGCACGTTCGCGGGGGCCACCTCGTCGCCGATGACGCAGACGTCCAGCAGGCCGTCGTCGAGCTCGGACCGCGGGAGCAGCAGGTACTGTCCGCCGCGGTGGCGGCCCCCGCCCACGTTGGCGAGCACCGTGCCGCCCTCGTGCAGAACGGTTCCGTCCACGCTCACGCGGCCGGGGTACGGGACGAAGGACCGCGCGGTCTCGCGGTACGCCCGCCGGTATCGGGCGTGGCCGGTCAGCGGCAGGGTCCGCGCGGTCGCCAGGGCCTGCGCGACCAGGCCGGAGCAGGCGCCGAGCAGCACGAGCGCACCGGTCTGCGCCAGCCGGGCGAGGTCCAGGCGGCGCCTCATGGCGCGGTCCTCGCCGCCGGTGAGGACGGCCGACAGCGCCTCCTGCCAGGGGCGCCGGCCCCACAGGGCGCGATACCCCGAGTTGCCGGTGCCGAACGGGGCGACGAACAGGGCCGCCGACGGTGCGCGTCCTGCCCCGGTCAGGCCTTCGACGACCTCGCGCACGGTGCCGTCGCCGCCGACGGCGACGACCAGATCGACGGCGGGGCTGCCGCCGGAGCCGTACAGGGCGTCACGTACGACCTCGGTGGCCTCGCCCCGGTCGCCCGTCAGCCGCAGTTCGACCGCGGCCAGTCGCTCTCGGCACAGCTCGGTGAGCTCCGTCAGTCGGGCGTCCTGGAAGGTGCCGGCGGTCGGGTTCGCGACGATGAGGGCACCGCGTGGCGGCCGGGCTCCGGACGTCGGCGCGGTCTTGGTCGGACTGTGGGTGGTCATGCCGTCCTCGCACTCAGCGGAAATGAGCAAGTGAAATCCGTCGGGACCTGCAGGAATTGATTCCAGACCATAAAAGATGCCGGCCCCCGCGGATTTCGACCGAGACTCGGGACGTCATTCCGCTGTAATTTGTCAGGACTCTGGTCCATGGCACGGCACGGCGGAGAGGGCAGGATTTGAACCTGCGTGGGCGTACACCCAACCATGAGCTGCGCTCAGGTTCCCGATAAGCCACTCCGGGCACCTCTCCTCGCTCCCGGCCCGGTCCCCCGAGCCGTTCACGGAAATGACTCTACAGACCCTCCCTGATACACCCCTGACGCATGACTGACGTTTCATCAAACCCTTTTGAAGCCCTTTCGTTCGGAGCTGCACCGGTGTTTTACTCATGGCGTCGCCGTCTCTCCGACAAGGGAGCGTGCATATGTCTGCACCCGCTGCCGACCATCCCGTTCTGAGCGCGGTCCGCACGCATTCGCTCGCGGAGAATCCGAGTTCCTTCCTGGCACTCAACGCAGGGAACGACGTCTTCGCCGCCCCGGACGCCGAGGGTGTGATCGTCTATCGGCGCACCGGCCGCCATGTGGTCCAGTTCGGCGGGCCGTTCGCGAGTCCGGACTCCTACGGCCCGCTGCTGCAGCGGTTCGTCGAACACGTCAGAGACCGTGGCCTTCGGCTGGTCGGCGTGCAGTTGCAGCGCGCGGACGCGGAGCGCTACGCCGCAGCCGGCTTCACCGTCAACCAGATCGGGGCGTCGTGGGCGGTCGGACTTGCCGACTTCACCCTGCGCGGCACCCGTTTCATGCAGCTGCGCAACAAGATCTCCCGCGCCCTGCGCAGCGGCCTGCAGGTCAAGGAAGTGACCGCCGAGGACCGGTACGACGCGCTGGCACGGATCGACGGGGCGTGGCTGGGATCCAAAGGGGAGCACGCCCGCCCGCTCCAATTCCTGGTGGGCGAGGTCGGTGGCGAGTTCCAGCAACACCGGCGCCTGTTCCTCGGCACCATCGACGGCTCGCCGGTCGCCTACATCTCGTACTCCCCCGTCTACGGCAGTCGGGCCGGCTGGATGCACGATCTGAGCCGACGCGTTCCGGACGGCTCACCGGGGCTCATGGAGGCCATCAATGCCCATGCCATCGAGCAGTTCCGGTCCGAGGGCGTCCAGTGGCTCCACTTCGGATTCACGCCCTTCACAGGGCTGGACTCCCGGCACGAACTCCCCGGACACAGCCCATCCTTCCAGTGGCTGATGCACTGTCTGTGGGCGCAGGGCGAGCAGCTGTATCCGGCGCGGTCCCAACTGGCCTACAAGCAGAAATGGGCTCCGGACCTGGCGATCCCCGAATACATCGCCTTCGACGGTCAGGCGTCCCTCGCCTCCTTCGCCCATGTCTTCCGTGCCTGCAACGCCTTTTGAGGAGACCTTCATGAACGAGGAAAGCACAGCGGATCAGGGCATGGGCGACCTCGACGCGATGAGGCTGTCGCTGGTCGACTACCTGATGCGGATCATCCAGGCACCCGACGACGCAGGGCTCGCTCGGCAGGCGGACACCGCCCTGCGCGACCTGGACGCCCTTGCGGACGTGACGGCCCCGGCGTCGCACACCAGGTGAGGAGAGCAGCACAGATGTCTCAACAGTCCATGGGAGCGTCGGCCACCTTCACCGAACTGCTGAAGCGGGTGAAGGACGAAGGGCTGCTGGACCTCGATCCGCGCTACTACGCCGGCAGACTGGCACTGAACACCGCGCTCCTGGTCGGCGGCCTGGTGGCCTTCTTCCTGATCGGCGACTCCTGGTGGCAGTTGCTCGTGGCGCTGTGGATGGGCCTGTGCGGCGGCCAGAGCGGATTCATGTGGCACGACGCCGGGCACAAGGCCATGTTCCGCAACAAGAAGGCCGCCTCGGCGGTGGGCTACCTCCACGCCAACCTCGTCAACGGGGTGAGCTACGGGTGGTGGGTCAACCACCACAACAAGCACCACAGCAATCCCAACCACCTGAGCCTCGACCCCGACATCGGCCGCCGGACGGCGATCTTCCATGTGAAGCAGTACGCCACCCGCCGGGGCGTGCAGCGTTTCATCGTGCGGCACCAGGCGGTGCTCTTCTTCGTGCTGCTGGTGCTGGAAGCCTTCAAGATGCAGAAGACGGCGGTGCGCTCGATCGCGGCGGGAAACAGCAAGCGGCCGGTGCTGGAGGCGGGGCTGATCCTCGCCCGTGCGGCCGTCTATCTGACCTGCGTCTTCATGGTGCTGTCGCCGCTGCTCGCGGTCTGCTTCATCCTGGTGCAGCAGATGTCGATGGGCGTGTACATCGGCCTGCTCTTCGCACCGAACCACAAGGGCATGGAGGTTCGTGACGGCGAGGCGGAGAGCCTGGACTGGCTGGAGCGCCAGGTGCTGACCTCCCGGAACATACGCCCTTCCTGGTACGTCGACTTCCTCTACGGCGGGCTCAACTACCAGGTGGAGCACCATCTGTTCCCGGCGATGCCGCAGAAGAACCTGCCCCGTGCCAGGGAGTTGACCCGCGCGTACTGCGCGGAGCGCGGACTGCCGTACCACGAGGTCGGGTTCTGGGCCTCCTACCGGGAGGTGGCCTCGTACCTGCGCGAGGTCAGCGAGCCGATCCGCCAGGGCCGGCTGGACCGGGCGGGGCACCCGACGGGCGCCTGAGCCGGCGGGCAGGGGCGGCCGCCGGGTTCCGGCGCGGCGCCGGACCGCGGTGGGCTCAGGGGCGGGCCAGGGGGTTCGGCAGCGGCCGGTAGCGGGCGTCCGCCCCGTCGGCGTTCGTCCAGCGCAGGAGCAGGTTCGTCTTGCCGGGGAGGGTCGCGGCCGTGAGCAGCCCGGCGATCTCGGGCAGGTCGTGGCGGGCCAGTTCGCGGCGTACGGCGGCCCAGACGTCCACCGTCGGGTGGCGTTCGGCGAGGGCTCCGGCCATCTCCACGAGGTGGTTGACGACCAGGCAGTACACCAGCCGTTCCCAGCCGGCCGCCCGCTCCACGTCGGTCAGCAGCTTCACGCCCTCGGCGTCCCGGAACAGGGCCTGCACCGGCATACCCTGGGCGTCCACGGCGACCAGGGTGTTCTGCAGGTGTGCCTCGACGACGACGCCGTGCTCGGCGAAGGCCGCGAGGGCGGGCGGCACGACCTGGGCCAGGTACGCCTCCCACCACAGCGCCGGGTCCGCGGCGCCGTCGAGCGGGCTCCCCTCGAAGCCCTCGACCAGCCCGGCGGCGAGCAGCGGGGTCGCGCCCGGCAGCAGGTGGCCGCGCAGCCCGTCCCGGACCAGGACCGCGAGTTCCTCGAAGGCGAAGTCGGCGGTGCGATAGCCGCGGTCGCTCAGCCAGGCCGCGCGGCCGGCGGCGAAGGCCGCGGTGGCCGCCGTGTCGGTGCGGCGCACTTTCAGCAGGTCGTGGCGCCACAGCCGGCGGATGTCGTTCGTGATCCGCACATCGAGGCTGAACTTCAGGAACAGATCGCGCTCGGGGGCGTACAGCGTGCGGATCGCCGCCGTCGGCCAGGTGCCGAACCCGGTCGTGCCGAGCCGGATCAGCCGTCCGTCGGCGAAGGCCGGCGCGAGGTCCACGAGGCCGAGCTGCCAGGGGTGGGCGGGCAGCAGCCGGTAGCCGGGCGGGGCCTCGCCGAGGGTGTCCAGGGCGGCGGTGTCGCCCTCCTCGACGACCGCGTCCGCGCGCACGCCGAGCAGTGTCAGCGGGAAACGGGCGTGCGCCTCGGGGGCGTACGGAAGCCAGGAGGCGACCGGTCCGCCGCCGCGCGCCTTGGGGGCCGGGTGGTAGGGGTGGCCGGTGAGCAGGGACTGCTCGGAGCGCTGGTACGGGTCGTCCGGGGGCGTGGCACGCGCGCGTGCCGTGAGCAGCGCCGCCACCGCGTCCCGGCTGTCGATCATCTCCGCGGGCAGTTCGTGGTTGGAGACACCGGTGTACCGGCGCAGCTCGTCGGCGACGAGTTTGATCAGATCCGTGTGGCCGACGCGCTGCCACGCACCGGCCACCCGCACCTCCGGCTCGGCCGGCCGCCGCTCCCCGAGGACCCGGAGCAGACGGCCGGAGCCCGGCAGCCGGTAGACCCGCCGACCGTCCGTGCCCGGCTGGGGCTCGGCCACCTCACGCAGGAAGCAGTTGAGCAGGGGCGCGACGGCGTGGGCGTCGGCACGGGCCGCGACGTCCTGGTCCGGGTCGGCACAGGCGACGGAAGGGGGGTTGAGGTGCACGCGATCCACTCGTTCTCTACTGTCCGTATCTACGGGAGGGCGATCAGTATGTCTGTCGTCGGCACCTGCCCGACGCCCTACTCGTACCCGAGGAGTTCGCCCTTGCACCGTCACCCCAGCGCCGAGGCCGAGGTCGCCGCCGAACTGGCCGACATCCGCCCCGACCTCGCGTCCCGGTACGCGGCCGAGCTCCCCGGGGCCCGGGCGGCCGTGCTGACCCGTCTGTGGCGTGCCCTCGCACACGAGCCGCTGCCCTGGATCGCCGGGCGTGCGCCGGGCCGGGAGGGTCTCACCCTGCGTCTGGCCGACGGCCGCCGGCTGCACGGCCCGCACGCCGACCCGTACGCCACCGCCGCGTACGTCGGGGCGGTCCGGCTCGACGAGGTGTCGTACGACGATCCGGCCGGGCTGCTGACCGACCTCGCCGTACCGCACGGCACGTCCTTCGCGGCCGAACTCGGTCACAGTGCGGCCTCGCTGGCGCTGGCCCGGGCGGGGCAGGACGCTCACCGGGCGCAGTGGCCGCTGATCGACTGGGCGTGGGAGCAGCGCGTGGTCGACGGGCATCCCTTCCACCCGGGCTGCCGCTCCCGGCCCGGCTTCTCGGTCGCCGAGCAGCTGGCGTACGGGCCCGAGCACCGGCCGGTGGTCACGCTGGGAACGGTGCCGGTGCGGGCGGACGAGTGCCTGGTGACGGGTCGGTGGCCCAGTGAGCTGCGGGACGGGGAGCGGCTGCTGGTCCCGGTGCATCCCTGGCAGGCCGAGCATGTGCTCAAGCGCCCGAAAGACTCCTACGGCGGCACGGTCGCCGCACACCCGCTGATGTCCCTGCGGACGCTGGCCCTCACCGAGGGGCCGCATGTCAAGACCGCGCTGAGCGCACGGCTGACGTCCTCGGTGCGGGACATCTCGGTGTACTCCGTCGGCCTGTCCGCCACGTTGTCGGAGTTCGCCCAGACACTGGCGGCCCGCATGGACGGGCTGCTGCACGTCACCCGCACGCTGGGGGCCGCCACGGCCCACTCCCCCGACCTGGCGGCGGTGCTGCGGGAGTCGCCGCAGGCGTACGCGGGCCCGGGGGAGCGAGTCGTGCCGGTGGCCGCGCTCGCCACCACCGAGCTGCCCGCATCCGCCGGCTGGCTGGCCGAGTTCACGCGTCTCGCCCTCACCGTGGGGCTGCGGCTGCTGGAGCTGGGGGTCGCGCTGGAGGCGCACGGCCAGAACCTGCTCGTGGTGCTGTCCGCGAGCGGCGCGCCGGTGCGTCTGGTCTACCGGGACCTCGCCGACATCCGTATCAGCCCGGCACGGCTGGCCCGGCACGGCATCGCGGCGCCGGAGCTGACCGGCCGGATCCTCACGGACGATGTGACGGTCCTGCGCCGCAAGCTGTTCGGCTCCCTGGTGGCCGGGGCGCTGGCGGGTACGGCCGGTTCGGGGGCGGCGCTGCGCGGGGCGCTGGAGTCGGTCGTACGGGATCTGCCGGGCACTCCCGATCGAGCGGCTCTGTTCGGTGAGCCGCTGCCCACGAAGGCGTTGACGCTGATGCGGCTGTCGCCGGGCACACCCGGGGACCAGTGGGCGGAGCTGCCCAATCCGCTGCTGACCGAGGTGTTCTGACCTCGTTTTGAAGCCAGCCGCCTCTGATCAATAAGATCCGCCGATGATCAGAACACTACGGCCGGCGGCCCGGGTCTTCGCCCTGCTCGCCGCGCTCACGGCCGGGATGGTCTTCCCGGCCGGAGCGATGGCCGACGAGACCACCGCCACCGCCCCGAAGGTCGATCTCGTGATCGACGTCAGCGGTTCGATGCGGGCGAAGGACATCGACGGCCGGTCGCGGATGGCCGCGGCGAAGCAGGCGTTCAACGAGGTGCTGGACGCCACGCCCGAGGAGGTCCAGCTCGGCATCCGCACGCTGGGCGCCGACTACCCGGGCGACGACCGCAGGACGGGCTGCAAGGACACCGCTCAGCTGTACCCGGTCGGACCGCTGGACCGCACCGAGGCCAAGGCGGCGGTGGCCACCCTCACGCCCACCGGCTGGACGCCGATCGGCCCGGCCCTGCTGAAGGCGGCCGAGGACCTGGACGGCGGCGAGGGCTCCAAGCGCATCGTGCTGATCAGCGACGGCGAGGACACCTGCGCCCCGCTCGACCCGTGCGAGGTGGCCCGGGAGATAGCCGCCAAGGGCATCGGCCTGACCATCGACACGCTCGGCCTGGTCCCGAACACCAAGCTGCGGCAGCAGCTGAGCTGTATCGCCGAGGCGACGGGCGGCACCTTCACCTCCGTCGAGCACACCGACGAACTAGCTGACAAGGTCAACCAGTTGGTGGACCGGGCGGCCGATCCGGTGGCCGTTCCGCAGGCCGTGGAGGGCACCGGCACCTGCGAGAAGGCGCCGGTGCTGAAGTCCGGTCTGTACACCGACCGCGCGGAGTTCGGGCAGCAGCGCTGGTACCGCGTGAACGTTCCGGACGGCCACGAACTGCGCGCCTCGGTGAGCGTCGCGGCCGACCGCGCGGTCGACCCGTCGTACGGGCTGCTGCTGCGGGCGGTGACCGAGCGCGGGCGGGAGATCGTGCGCGGTGAGGCGGCGGGCAACGGCCGCACCGACGTGATCTCCACGGGGCTGCGCCACCCGAGGGCCGACCTGGAGGACGGGGACGGCGCGCTGCCGCCCGAGCCCGTGTGCCTCCAGGTCACCCACTCCTTCTCACCCGCGGCCGGCGTGCAGAGCACTCCCGGCCTGCCCCTGGAAGTGACCATCGACGTCGTGCCGGGACCGGACGGATCGAGCGACGTGGCCTCCTTCGGCCTCGGGCGCGGCTGGTGGCTGCTGGGCGCGCTGATCCTCACCGGCTTCCTGACCGGTCTTGTCTGGGGCTGGCTGTCGCGCTGGCGGATCGCGGTCTGGAGGACCAACTGATGCGGATCACCCGAGTGCTGAGCGCGTCCCTGCTGACGCTGGGGCTGGCGGCGGGCCCCGCGGCGGCCGACTCCTCGCCGTCACCGAGCGCGTCGCAGGACGGCGGCGCGCCGACCGAGGCGGGCACCTCGTTCCGTACGGCGACCGAGATCGAGCAGGAGCAGACGGCCACGGCGAGCGCGTCCACGGGTGACTACCTGTACTGGTCGTTCCCCGCCGACGCCGGACAGCGTCCCACCGTGAAGGCGACGGTGAAGCTGCCGGACACCCACGCCGCCGAGACCTGGCAGATCGACGTGTACGACGGCCTGCGGCGCCGCCAGGCCTGCCAGTACGGGGCGCAGACGCGCACCGCCGGGGCCGACGCGTCCTCCGTGGCGCTGACCTGCGTCCTGCGTACCGTCCGTGCCTGGTCGGAACCGTGGGCCGCTGATCCGCTGCCGGGCACGTACTACATCCGGCTGACGGTGGTGAACCTGCCGGCCTCCGACCGGGGGCTGCCGGTCGGTGCCGAGGTCCGGGTCGGCTCCGCGGACGTCGGCGGTGCGGCGGCGGTGGACGGGGCGCTGGCGCATCCGCTGGTGCCGGGGGCCGGGGCCATCTCCGAGGGCGACGAGGAGGAGTCGACCGAGCAGGCCCTGCCGGCGAGTCTCGAACCCAGCGGTGGGTGGGGGTCCGGCTGGTGGTCCGACCGATGGGTGTGGACGGGGATCGGCGGGGTGCTGGCCGCGCTCGCCGGAGTCGGCGGGTACGCCCTGACGCGGGGCTCGGGGCGGCCCGCGCGGGTCCCGCCGGGAGCCTGACGGCTCGTCGGAGCGACAGCGATTCCCGCCGTACCACCCGTACGGCGGGCATCGCCCCGCCCCGCTTCACACAGCGACGCGGCCCGTCAGCTCTCCCGCAACGCCTTGGCCAACGCCCCGTCCCCCGTCACCTCGACCCGCCCGTCCCGCACGGCGTCCACGACCCCCCACTCCCCCCGCGCGAGCGCCTCGCACGTCTTCGAGTCCAGCACCAGCCGCACGTCGGGTTCCTCCGGAGCGGGGCCGTCCCCGTAGACCGGCCCGTCCTCGGCGCCGAGGTGCAGGTGGAAATCGCCCTCCTCCAGCCGGACTTCGACCAGGCCCGCCCCCGCGTACGCGTCCCGCAGCGACCGCAGCAGGGGCAGCGCGAACCAGTGTGCGCGCACGGCGTCGGTGGGGCGCCGTGCGCCGAGTTCGGCCTGCCCCCACTCCCCCAGCGCCTGGAGCACCGGCAGCAACTGCCTTCCTCGCGGGGTGAGTTCGTAGACGTGGGCGGCCCCGGGCGGCGGCAGCCGGCGCCGGGTGCCGAGGCCGTCGCGCTCCATGTCCTTCAGCCGGGAGGCGAGTACGTCCGTGCTGACGCCCGGCAGGTCGGCGTGCAGGTCGGTGTAGCGCCGCGGACCGGCCAGCAGCTCCCGGACGATCAGCAGGGTCCAGCGGTCGCCGACCAGGTCGAGCGCGCGGGCGGCGGAACAGTACTGGTCGTAGCTTCGGCGAGGTGGCATGCGACGCAGTGTAGACAAGTTGTTGGACTTTCCAAGCTCGAACTTGGTAAAACCAAGCAACACACGAAACCGGAGGGGCGAGCGCGCATGGAGTTCCGGCAGTCGAGCAAGCTGAGCGAGGTCTGTTACGAGATCCGCGGTCCCGTGATCGAGCACGCGAACGCACTGGAGGAGGCGGGCCACAGCGTGCTGCGCCTGAACACGGGCAACCCCGCGCTGTTCGGCTTCGAGGCGCCGGAGGAGATCCTCCAGGACATGATCCGGATGCTGCCCCGGGCGCACGGCTACACCGACTCACGCGGCGTTCTCTCCGCCCGCCGGGCCGTGGCCCAGCGGTACCAGACGCTGGGACTGGAGGTCGACGTCGACGACGTCTTCCTCGGCAACGGCGTGTCCGAGCTGGTCTCCATGGCCGTCCAGGCACTGGTCGAGGACGGCGACGAAGTCCTCATCCCCGCCCCGGACTTCCCGCTGTGGACGGCGGTGACCACCCTCGCCGGCGGCAAGGCCGTGCACTACCTCTGCGACGAGCAGGCCGAGTGGTACCCGGACCTGGACGACATGGCGTCGAAGATCACGGACCGGACCAGGGCCGTGGTCATCATCAACCCGAACAACCCCACCGGCGCGGTCTACCCCCGGGAGATCGTCGAGGGCATCCTCGACCTGGCCCGCCGTCACGGCCTGATGGTGTTCGCCGACGAGATCTACGACCAGATCCTCTACGACGACGCCGTGCACCACTCGGCCGCCTCCCTCGCCCCCGACCTGGTCGTCCTGACCTTCTGCGGCCTGTCGAAGACGTACCGGGTGGCGGGCTTCCGCTCCGGCTGGCTGGTCGTCACCGGCCCGAAGCAGCACGCCAAGGACTACCTGGAGGGCCTGACGATGCTGGCCTCCATGCGGCTGTGCGCCAACGCTCCCGCGCAGTACGCCATCCAGGCCGCCCTCGGCGGCCGCCAGTCCATCGCCGACCTCACCGCGCCGGGCGGCAGGCTGCACGAACAGCGCGACGTGGCCTGGGAGAAGCTCAACGAGATCCCCGGCGTGTCGTGCGTGAAACCGAAGGGCGCGCTGTACGCGTTCCCGCGTCTGGACCCCAAGGTGCACCGGATCCACGACGACGAGAAGTTCGTCCTGGACCTGCTGCTGCGGGAGAAGATCCAGGTGGTGCAGGGCACGGGCTTCAACTGGCCGGCCCCCGACCACTTCCGGATCCTGACCCTGCCGTACGCGGACGACCTGGAGGCGGCCATCGGGCGGATCGGACGGTTCCTCAGCGGGTACCGGCAGTAGGCCCGGGCCGGTCGGGCCGGGCTCTCGATGTTCGCTGATTCGGGATCACGCAGAACGGGGATGCCGTAGAGTGCGGCCACTGATCTGTGGGGTCGGGGATGGGGGAACCGGCAGGTGTTCTTGTCTCTTCGGAGTGAGTCCGGCTCGCCACCACACTTACGCGCCCGAGTCACCCTCCTGCTCCTGCTCGTCCTCGCCGGAGGCAGCCCGTGGGCGCAGCGGCGGGTCTGGGACTTCTACATCGAGAAGTTCTACGTCGAGATGTCCGGCGGCGAGACCTTGCGCATGCTCATCGAAGCGGCGCTGATCCCTGGCTGGGAGTACTCCTCCGACCGGTACACCAACATGACCTTCCTGGTCATCGACGATGCCTGTGTCGCGGCGCTCCTCGCCGGGCTCGCCCTCTTCGCCTGGCTCCTGCTGCGCCGCGGCGCGGGCTGGACGCGCTGCCTCGCCGTGGGCGTGCTGGCGGCCGAGTGCGAGGCCGTGCTGCGGTGGGTCCTGCTCGAAAGCGTCGCCTCCGACGCGGAAGTCGTGGCCACCGACACCCTGCTGAAGGACCTCACGCTCTCGGCACTCGTCTTCGGACTCGCGGTCGGCGCGCTCCTCGCGCTGCTGACCGTCGGGCTGCCCGGCCTGCGGGTCCGGAAATCCGTCGCCATCCCCAGGACGTCACCGGCCAGGAGGAACAAGGGAGGACTCGGCATGACGATCCCGCAGGTACGCATGCCGGTCGGGAGCACACCGGGTGACGTCACCCGCTATCTGTGTGCCGCGGCCTATGTGGACGAACGTTTCGCCGACCGGGTGGTGGAGGAGGTGCTGGCCGACGAGGCCAGTGCCGTGGCCCCCTCCCCCGACGTCGACCTGGTCGCGGTGGCACGCCACTGCCTGACGGCACAGGACCTGCGCCACCGGCGTGATCTGCGACTGGCCGGGACGTTCGCCGCCCTGGCCCTGATCGCACCGCTGTGGCTGCTGTACGTCGCGGTGCTTCTGTCCTTCACCGGGCGCCCCGCCGCCCAGCCGAGCCTGGCCACGCGCGGCCATCACCAGCCCGGCAGCGGCGTGCTGGTGGGCACTGCCGTCACGGGCGCGGTCGTGGTGCTCCTCGGTTTCTACTTCGGCTTCCTCTTCTCGGCGCTGCCCGCACCCGGCTTCGTCGCCTGGCTGCTGGGCGCCTACCTGGGCGGGGTGCCGGCCGTGCTCGCGTCCCTCGCCGCGGTGGCGTTCGCCTACGCGACGGTGGCGCGGCACGACCTCGACATCGACCGGTTGCTGCGCACCACCATGACCCGGGGCACCTTCGCCGGGCAGCCCCGTCCCTCCGTCCCCCGGCGCAAGTGGATGGCCGAGCGTCTGGCGGCCCTCCAGGAGGCGCAGACCGGCAACGTCACCGTCTACAGCGGATACACCCCGTTCGTCGGCTATTCGGAGACCAGCTCCAAGTGGTCGCTCGCGGTGCCGCTCCTGCCCGCCGAGGACCGTGTCAAAGGGCGCTCGCGGCCCGCCGAGCCGGAGGCCTTCACGGTCGCCGAACTCGTCGACCACGTCCGGGCACGGCTGCGGGCGGTCGCCGCGCGCGGTGTCACCGACGGGGCCGCGGAACCGGGCGAGGAGGCTCTCGGCTCCCTCCTCATCGAGGACCGGGTGTTCGCGAGCGGCACGACGATCGGTGACGACGAGCGGTTCATCAGGGCCCGCAGCATCACTCCGGCGGCACGGCTGTCACCCGAGGAGGTCGAACGGATCATGGTCCGTCCGACCGGTACCGTCCGCCACTATCTGGCGGTGCACGTTCCGATGTGGGGCGGGGACGTGGTGCCGAGCGTGTTCCTGCACTTCTCGACCGCGGGCAGAACACTGCACCTGCACTGCGACAACCACGTGCTCGGCCCGGTGGCCGCGGGCTACCACGTCGTGGACCGGCTGCGCGGCCCCCTCGGTCCCGACGCCAGACGCGGCCTGCTGCTGGCCGCCCTCGCCCGCACCGGCGGGGCGTTCCTCGGCGCGCCGTTCCGGGCGCTGCGCCACGCCCGCTTCGAGACCCGGCACAGCAGACGCATGGTGGACGAACTGAAGGCCATGGAGCAGGACCCCCTCTACGACTACGGCGCCCGGGTGAGCATCCGGGAGATGGCGCTGAGCCCCGACTACCACAACTACTTCCAGGTCGTGGACGCCGGCCGGATCACCTCCCTGGTGGAGCGCCACACCCTCGCCGCCATCCGGGAGTTCCTCGACGAACGCGGCTACGACATCGCCGACTTCCGCACCCAGCAGCAGACCATCCTCAACCAGGGGCTCATCCAGCAGGGCGGGATGAGCATCATCGGCAACCAGGCGATCGGCTCGGGCGCGACCGCCCACCAGAACATCCCGCAGCAGTCCGGCTCCTCCGCGCTCAGCGCCGCCGGCGGCTCCGACAAGTAGAGGACTTCATCATGCGCGACGACGACGGGCGCCAGGACCCTCCCGTCAACAAGGGCGTCATGATCAGCGGCGGCACCCACTACGTGGGCAACCAGGCCGTGGGAGACGGCGCCCGGGCGTTCTCCGGCTCGGTCTCCTTCCAGACGCAGGACCCCGAGCAGGCCGCACGCACCGCCGAGCTCCTGACCGTCGTCGAACGGTTGCTGGAGGAGCACCGCGCGGCGCTCGCCGACCCCGACGCCACCAGCCGGGAACTGCGCCGCCTGCGCGAGGAGCTTGAGGAGGAGGAACCGCAGCCGACCGTCCTGCGGCGCGCGCTCGACCGGCTGAACGAGTTCGTCCAGCCGGTGGCCCCGCTCGTCGTCGCCGTCGGCCAGCTCGCGGCGTCGGTGCAGGGCCTTCCCGGGGGCTGAGACGGGACGGCCCGGCCGCCGGGAGCGGGCGATGACGGTGGGCCGGGAGCCACACCGTCCGGCGGATCCGGCATCGGCCGGGCCAGGCGGCGCAAGGCTGGGCATCCGACGCCGTGGATCCACCCGCGCCGACGCCAGGGCCGCCTTCGTCCCGGCGTCCCGACGCACCCGGACTGCCGAACGGCCGGACCGGCCCGAGGCGACCACGACCGCCGAGAGCCGGCGCGAGCGGTACGACGGCACACCGGTTGACGGTGCAGGCCGCACCTGGGCCCCGAGCATCCCCGGGGGACGGCCACGAGGAGGTCCGGATGCGCTCCGGGGTCTCTGGGTCCCCGTGAGGGGCGGGCGGGCGCCGCGCACGAGGGGTGCGTGGGGGGCCGGTCGCGCCCAGGGGCACGCCGTCCCGCGGGAGCACGGAGCAGGGGCTGCCGTTGGTCGCCGGAGGGATTGTCAGAGCCGCGTCGTAGCCTTCCCGGCAGAGAGGGCGAGTGCCCGAGCGCCCGGGAAGGAACACGCCGTGACCAGGCCACCGACCGCAGCCCAGCGGCGTGTCATCGACGCCGCCGACCCCGTCACCGGACGTCTCAGGGGTACGGAGGCGCAGCTGGCGGCGCTGGTGAGGCGAGGGCTCGCCTTCCGGCACCCGCGGCCGCCGCACGATCACTTCCTGACGCCGGCGGGGCACCGGATACGGGAGGCGGCGCCGCGGGGCCCCGAGCCCGCCGAGGCGGCTTCCACCAGCGCCGCCGGGGTGTTCGCCGCGCGCGTCGGCGGCGAGCAGGACGCGCCGGCCGCGGGGGCCGCCCGCGTCCGCGAGGTGCACAGCGCCTGGCAGGGCCTGCTGGAGCTGCGCCGGATGACCCATGCGGACGGGGCTCAGGACCGGCCGTGCGGCTGGGAGCGTACGCATCTGGTGCAGGCCGCGGCGCTGGCCCTGGAGGCTGCCGGGCACCCTCCTTCCGGGCGGGACCCCGCGGAGGGCTACCGGGTGCGGGCCACCCCGCAACCGGAGGCGGTCGCCGTGTACGACCCGGACGGCACACGCCTGCGGGCCTGCGCCACCACGCTGGAAGGGGCCGGGTGGCAGGTCGGTGAACACACCGACCCTCGTACACGAGAGCGATACCTGCTGGCATCCCCACGACGGATGTAGAGGGCACATGTCAGGATCGGACCGACCGTGAAAACCAGTGCGAAGGGGAAGTCGTGACCGAGCCGTTCTCCGTTCCGGTGACCGTCCGTGGCTACGAGACGGATGTGCAGGGACACCTCAACCAGGCGGTGTACCTGAACTACGCCGAACACGCCCGCTGGGCGCTGCTCCAGACGGCCGGGATCAGCCAGACCCGTCTGATCTCCGAGGGCGTGGGGCCGGTGGCCCTGGAGACGACGATCCGCTACAGGCGGGAGCTGCTCGCGGGCGACGAGGTCGAGGTGACGTGTGCCTTCGTGTGGGGCGGCGGCAAGACGTTCAGCATCGAGCAGACCATCCGCAAGGCCGACGGCACGGTGGCGGCCGAGATCACCGCGGTGGGCGGGATCCTCGACCTCAAGGAGCGCAAGCTGGTCGACCGTCCCGACGAGATCTTCAAGGAACTGGCGTCGGACCCTGCCCTGTTCGGGCTCTGACCACCCGACTGCGGTGCGTGGCCGCCGTCGTGGGCCGCGCGACTCGGCGACACGGAGGGCGGCCACGGCGGCGAGCGTCCAACTCGCCTGCCTGGTAGGAACGTTGATCGCTGTCGGGGTCCTGGTACCGAGGCGGCGGTGCCGAGGAAGCGACAGAACCGAGCACAACCATTCGCATGCCCCGCGGGTCACATCATGCAGGAGCAACCAACTCCAATACGTACCAGGGGGAAATATGCGATACGCGCGCTCTGTCCTGTCCACTGCCGCGTTGGCGGCCCTGACGGTGGGGACCACGGCCGCCCTGACGGCGCCCGCCTCCGCAGCGCCCAACACCACGCCGCAGAAGGTCTGCGGCAGCGCCTACAAGACCGTGAACTCGGTGCCCGTCGGCACGCTCGGCACCGTGTACCTGACGTACAACGCCGCCAACGGCAAGAACTGTGTGGCGACCATCCGCAACAACCCGGGCACCGCGGTGGAGATGTCCGCGTGGGTCGGCGTCCCCGACACCGACGAGTACGACGACGACTACGGGCGCTTCACCTCGTACGCCGGACCCACCTACGTCTACGGCAAGGGCCACTGCGTGGACTGGGGCGGCCACATCAACAACCACTACGTGCACGTGTCGGGCTCCAACTGCGGAGCCCTCAAGGAGCACCGGGTGACCTTCACCCGCTGATCCAGCCACAGTGACACAGTGCGCCCCGGCAGAACCGCAAGCCTGTGCCGGGGCGCACGTGCGGGGCCACCGGGTGATCAGGCCGCCTCGCGCCGGAAGGCCAGCCGTACTCCATGCTGAGCCTCGGGGCGGCGGTCGCCGGGGTGCAGGACGCGGACGGGTTCGCCGCGGCCGACCCAGAGCGGCAGACCTTCTACCGTGAACTGCGCCCCATCAGCGAGGAGTTCGTGCCGGAGGCGCTGGCCGTGAGCGGGCTCGACCGCGATCGCCTCGGGAAGGAGGGCCTCGACCCCGCCCTGGCTCTCGCGCAGTTCACACGCTGGGTGCGCGAGGTCTGCGGCGACGCGCAGCCGGTGATGTGCGGCTATCCGGCGTCGTACGACTGGACCTTCCTGTACTGGTACTTGATCCGTTTCACCGGCGCGAGTCCCTTCGGGCACTCGGGCTGCCTGGACATGAAGACGCTGTACGCCACGAAGGCGGGCCTGCCGCTGCGCGCGGTGGCGAAGGGAACGATGCCGCGCGAGCTGCTGTCGAGGCGCCGTCACACGCTCCCCCAAGCTCTCGACTTCGCTCGAGCCCGGGGGGACCCCCATCGCGCTGGACGACGCCGTCGAGCAGGCCGAGTTGTTCGCCAACCTCATGGAGTGGCGGGGGCCCGGGGCGTCGTCCCTTTGAGCTCCTCCCCCGCCTCCATCGGGTGGGTCACGTCGTGGGCGTCCCGGCCGCCGGTGCCCAGGTGGTTGAAGACCAGGTTCAGCAGGACCGCCGCCACGCAGCCGGTCGAGATGCCCGAGTCCAGGACGATCCTCGCCGTCTCCGGGAAGGCGTGGTAGAACTCCGGCGCGGTGATCGGGACGATGCCGACGGCCAGGGAGACCGCCACGATCAGGACGTTGTTGTCCTTGTCCAGACCGGCCCGGACGAGGGTCTGGATGCCGCTCGCCGCGACCGAGCCGAACAGCACGACACCCGCGCCGCCGAGGACCGGACGCGGTACGACCGCGATCAGCGAGGCGGCCATCGGGCACAGGCCCATCAGCACCAGGAAGCCGCCGCCGACGGCGACGACGTACCGGCTGCGGATCCTCGTCATCGCCACCAGGCCGATGTTCTGCGCGAAGGCGCTGCACATGAAGCCGTTGAAGAGGGGGCTGATCGCCGAGCCGAGGGTGTCGGCGCGCAGGCCGGCGGCGATGGTCTTCTCGTCGGCGGGGCGGTCGACGATCTCGCCCAGGGCCAGCATGTCGGCGGTCGACTCGGTCATCGACACCACCATCACCACGCACAGCGAGACGATCGCGGCGAGCTGGAACTGCGGGGCGCCGAAGTGGAACGGGGTCGGGAAGCCGATGACGTCCGCGTCCGCCACCGGCCCGAAGTCCGTGGCCCCGAACGGGATCGCGATCAGGGTGCCGGCGACCAGGCCGAGCAGGACGGCGATCTGCTTGACGAAGCCCCTGGTGAACCGGCGCAGGAGCAGGACGATCAGCAGGGTGCCGGCCGCGAGGCCGAGATTGGTCGCCGAGCCGTAGTCGTCGGCTGACGGGTTCGGACCCTGTGCCCAGCCGAAGGCGACCGGCAGGAGGGAGATGCCGATGAGCGTGATGACCGTACCCGTCACCACCGGCGGGAAGAAGCGGACCGCCTTGCTGAAGAAGGGGGCGGCGAGGAAGCCGAGGAGGCCGGCGACGATGACCGCGCCGAAGATGATCGGCAGCGCGTCGGACTTGTCCTCGGTGGAGGCGACGATCGCGGTCATGGGGGCGACACCCGCGAAGGTGACGCCGTTGACGAAGGGCAGCCGGGCGCCGATCTTCCAGATGCCGAGCGTCTGGAGGAAGGTGGCCAGGCCCGCGGTGAACAGGCAGGCGCCGGTCAGGAAGGTCAGGTCGGCGGCGCTCAGGCCTATGGCCGCGCCGACGATCAGGGGTGGGGCGACGACTCCCGCGTACATGGCGGCCACGTGCTGCAGGCCGGTGGTCGCCATTTTCAGGGCGGGGAGTTTCTCGTCAACGGGGTGGTCGGCCACGGCGGCGTCCCTCCGGTCGGGTACACGGCTCGCCGCATGGCTGCCGTGGGTTTCAGGGAGGTGGTGCGGGTGGTCGTGCGGGACCGGACGTGCGGTGACGGGTGACCGTTCCGGGGCGCGCGCGTGCACGCACGCCCCGGCGACGGCCGCCATGGACCCCGCTCGGGTCCACGGCTGCCGGCCGGGAGCCGTCCCTCCCGGCCGGTGATCAGGGGCCGTACCGCCATCAGCGGTCGGCGTACGGGGCTACCGCGCGGCGATCCGCGCCAGCCGCCGCGCCTCGTCCCGCGTCGAGCGGGCGATGGCGTCCTCGTCGGCCGTGAGCAGCCGCCCGTTGTCGACGATCTGCCGGCCGTTGACGAACGACGCGGTGACCGGGGCCGCCGCGCCGAAGACCAGCGCGGTCACCGGGTCGGCGATGGAGGCGTGGGCGAGGGTGTCCAGCTTCCACAGCACGAGGTCGGCGAGCTTGCCGGGCTCCAGCGAGCCGATCTCGGCGGCGCGGCCGAGCACCTGGGCGCCGCCGTACGTGCCGAGCCGCAGCGCCTGCCGGGCGTTCAGCGCCGCCTCCTTGTGCGCGCCGAGGCGGTTGATGAGCAGGGCGTTGCGCAGTTCGGTGTGCAGTTCGCCGGACTCGTTGGAGGCGGTGCCGTCGACGCCGAGGCCGACCGGGACGCCGGCGGCGAGCATGTCGGGGACGCGGGCGATGCCGGCGGCGAGCCGGGCGTTGGAGGACGGGCAGTGGGCGACACCCGTCTTCGTGCGGGCGAAGGCGGCGATGTCGGAGTCATTCATGTGGACGCAGTGCGCCATCCACACGTCCTCGCCGAGCCAGCCCGTGGACTCGAAGTAGTCGGTCGGGCCCATGCCGAACAGCTCGTGGCAGAACTTCTCCTCCTCCACGGTCTCCGACCCGTGGGTGTGCATGCGCACGCCGAGCCGGCGGGCCAGCTCACCACCCTGCTTGAGCAGTTCGGTGGAGATGGAGAACGGGGAGCACGGGGCGACGGCGACCTGGGTCATCGCGTCGAAGGAGGCGTCGTGGTACCGCTTGACGGTCTCCTCGGTCGCGGCGAGCGCGCCTTCGAGGGTCTCGACGGCGAAGTCCGGGGGCAGTCCGCCGTCCTTCTCGCTGCGGTCCATGGAGCCACGGGCGAGGGTGAAGCGGACGCCCATGTCGCGGGCGGCGCCGATGATGGCACCGGACAGGTCGCCGGAGTTCCGCGGGTAGACGTAGTGGTGGTCCATGGCGGTGGTCACGCCGCCGCGGGCCATCATCGCGAGCGAGCCCTGCGCGGCCGAGCGCACCATCTGCTCGTCGATGCGCGCCCAGGTCGGGTAGAGGGCGACGAGCCAGTCGAAGAGGTTGTGGTCGGTGGCCAGGCCCCGGGTGATCCACTGGTAGAAGTGGTGGTGGGTGTTGATCAGGCCAGGGGTGACCAGATGCCCGGTGGCGTCGATGCGGCGCACGACGTTCTGCAGGCCGTCCGGGGCACTGCCCGCGCCGAGCGACTCGATGCGGTTGTCCGCGACGACGAGGTGGCCGGTGGCGTACTCGGTGTCGTTCGCGTCCACCGTCGCGATCGAACAGTTCTCGATGACGATGCGCTGGGCTGCTGCCATGATTCGTCCTTTGCGCTGAAGTGGAGAGGGCACGGCAGGACCCTGGGGGATTTGAGTACCGCGGCCGGGCGGCCCTCGGAGCCCGGCTCTCCGGCCGCGGGTGCCGAAATTTCTGTTGCTGCTTACAGGTTGGTGAGGTCCACGGGGATCCGCGCCTCGCAACCGTCCCGCAGGATGGTGGCCTCGATCAGGCCGTAGGGGCGGTCGGCGGCGAAGTACACCTCGTTGTCGTTCTTCAGCCCGAACGGCTCCAGATCCACCAGGAAGTGGTGCTTGTTCGGGAGGGAGAAGCGGACCTCGTCGATCTCGCTGCGGTTGTTGATGATCCGCGAACCCATCTGGTACAGGGTCTGCTGGAGCGAGAGCGAGTACGTCTCGGCGAAGGCCTGGAGCATGTGCTTCCTGGTCTGCTCGTAGGACTTCTCCCAGTTGGGCATCCGCTGTTCGTCGTCGGTCCAGTTGAACCGCCAGCGGCCGGAGACCTGGGTGGCCAGGATGCGGTCGTACGCCTCCTTCAGCGTCGTGTACTTGTCCTTGACGTAGCCCCAGAACTCGGAGTTGGTGGAGTTCATCACGACCAGGTCCTTCAGACCGGACACGACCTCCCACTGCTCACCGTCGTACGTGATCTGGGTGAGCCGCGTCTCCTGGCCCTTGCGGACGAAGGAGTGCTTGACCTCGTCGGACCCGATGAACCGCGAGTTGGCGTCGGAGGCCTCGATCCGCTCCCAGGCGTACTCCTCGATGCGGATCCGGGCCGTCTTGATCGGCTCCTGGCTGGTCACGAAGTGCCGGGCGAGGTGGATGCCGAACTGCTCGGCGGACTCGATGCCGTACTCCTTGGCGAACGCGTACACCGTGTTCTTGGTGGTGTCGGTCGGCAGGACGTTGGCGTTGGAGCCGGAGTAGTGGACCTCTTCCATGTCGCCGGACAGGGCGACGGAGACGTTCAGGTCCTTGATGTGGTGGGTGGCGCCGTCCCGCGTGATCTTCACGACTCGGTTCTCGGCCTTGCCGTACTGGTTCTGTCCCAGGAGCACAGGGCGGCCAGGGCGGGAATTGACGGTCATTTAGCTAGCTCCCTCGGTAAACGGAGTAGCCGAACGGGTTGAGCAGCAGCGGTACGTGGTAGTGCTCCCCGGGCTTCACGGCGAAGGTGATCGCCACCTCGGGGAAGAACACGGCACCGCTGTCCCGATTCGCGGGGGCGTCCTGCTGCGCATCGGCTTGCTTCTTCTCGAAGTACGCCTCGACCGCGAAATCGAGCCGTACGTGGGTGGTCCCCTCCGGCGGCACCGGGAGGTCCCTGCACCGGCCGTCCGCGTCGGTCGCGGAGCCGCCGAGTTCGCGCCAGTCGGCGTCCCGGCCCGAGCGGGCCGAGAGGTGGACGGCGACGCCCTCGGCGGGGCGGCCGATGCTGGTGTCCAGGATGTGCGTGGACACGGAGGCGGTGGTGCTGGTGCTCATGGTCTGCGTCCTCTTCAGGATTCTTCGACGAGGCGGGCGAGCCGGATACGGTTGATCTTGCCCAGCTCGGCGCGGACGATCTCCCGCTCCTGCTCCGGCGAGTTGCCGATCCGCTCCTTGACCGCGTCGCGCATCTGCTCGCCCGTCCGGCCGGTGGCGCAGATCAAAAAGACATGGCCGAATCTGTCCTGGTAGGCAAGGTTGAGTTCAAGCATCTCGGCCTTGAGTTCCTCGGCGGCGCCGGCCATGCCGCGCTGCTCCCGGGCCGAGGTCGGGTCGCCCGGCTTGGGGCGGCCGATCGGCGGGTGCCCGGCCATCGCCTCCTGGAGGTCCTCGGTGGTCAGCTCCGCCATGGCGGCGTCGCTCGCGCTGTAGAGGTCGTCGGCGGTGGCGTAGGGGCGGGCGGCGAGCAGTCTTGCCGCCCATACCGAGGAGGCGCACGCCTCGTGGAGAGCGGCATGGGCCGCGTGCTCCTCCAGGGCGTTGAACCGGGCCAGGCCCGGGGGCGTGGAATTCGACGTCACGGGAGCCTCCGTGGCCGCGCTGGGCCTTCGTACTGAACGGGCGTGCCGCTAGCTAACGCCCTACGACGACGAGACGTCAACACTTTGTTGAAAATTCGCGGTAACGAAACCGGGGGGACGCCGTCAGGGGTTCTTGTCCCGGTTCAGGTAGTTGTAGACCGTGAAGCGGCTCACTCCGAGCGCGCTCGCCACGGTCTCCACACCGTGCCGCACGGAGAAGGCGCCGCGTGCCTCCAGAATCCGCACGACCTCCTGCTTGGCCTTGCGGTCCAGCTCGGCCAGGGGCTTGCCCTTCCTGCGCTCCATGGCGGCCAGGATGTGATCGAGGGAGTCGGCGAGCTGGGGCAGGCGCACGGCCACCACATCGACCCCCTCCCAGGCGAGCACGACATCCTCGGGGCCGGCCTCGTCCGGCGGGAGGATCTGGCCGCCCATGGCGTCGACCAGCGGCTTCACCGCCGCGATGAAGGGCTCGTCCCCGGTTCCGGTCACGCCTCGCCCTCCCCGACCACATTGAGCTGGAGCGAGATCCGGGTGGCACCGGCCTCCAGGGTCCGGCGCAGCAGGGCGTCCACGGCGGTGAGCACGGCGTCGGCGCCACCCTCCGCCGTGTTGCCGAAGGGGCCGACGTCCACCGCGTCGAGCTCGGCAGCCTCGACCACCTCGCGGGCCACGACCGCGTGCGCGGGCGCCTCGTCGAGGTCGAAGGGCTCGGTCGTGAACTCCACTCTCAATCGCACGCGCTCAACCTAACGCGCGGTGCGGCCATCCGCCGAGCCCTCTTGACAAGCTTCGACACCCAACGGCAATCTTCCAGTAAGCAGAAACTAACTTCCGCAATATGGAATCTCGACACGGAAGGGAGCGCCGGCGATGGGATTCGCAGAGCAGCGCTTCAACGTCAACCTGTCGATCCTCTTCACGGAACTCCCGCTCCTGGAGCGCCCCGCGGCCGCCGCCGCGGCCGGCTTCACCGCGGTCGAGCTGTGGTGGCCGTGGATCGACTCCCCCGACCCCGGGCAGTCGGAGCTCGACGCCCTCAGGAAGGCGATCGAGGACGCGGGCGTCCGGCTCACCGGGCTGAACTTCTACGCGGGCCGGCTGCCCGGCCCCGACCGTGGCGCCCTGTCGGTCCCTGGCGAGGAGTCGGAGCGGTTCCGCGCCAATGTCGACGTCGCGGCGGACTTCGCGAGGTCCCTCGGCTGCGGGGCGCTCAACGCCCTGTACGGCAACCGCGTCGAGGGCGTGGACCCGGCCGAGCAGGACGCGCTCGCGCTGGAGAACCTGGTGCTCGCCGCACGGGCGGCCGACCGGATCGGCGCGATCCTGCTGATCGAGGCCCTGAACAAGCCCGAGTCGCCGCTGTACCCGCTGGTGTCCGCACCGGCCGCGGTCGGCGTCGTCGACAAGGTCAACGAGGCGACGGGACTGGGCAACGCCCGCTTCCTCATGGACCTCTACCACCTGTCCATGAACGGCGAGGACCTGCCGTCGGTGATCGAGCGGTACGCCCCGAAGACCGGCCATGTGCAGATCGCCGACAACCCGGGACGCGGCGCGCCCGGCACGGGCACGCTCCCGCTGGAGGAGCTGCTCGACCGGCTGGGCAAGGCGGGCTACGAGGGCTGGGTCGGCCTGGAGTACAAGCCGGGCGACCGTCCGAGCGCGGAGGCCTTCGGCTGGCTGCCCGTCGAGCAGCGCTCCGCGCGCTGACGGCACCGCTCCCGGCCCCCACGTCACGGCACCCGTGACGGCCCCGTCGCGACCCCCGAAAAGGGCCTCGCCCGCTGACGCCGGCAGGGGCCGACGGCCGCTGACCGGCACCTGTTCGTTCACGCACCACAGCAGTACAGAGAGGCACCCCCATCATGAGCAATCTCCCCAAGATCGCGTGGATAGGTCTCGGCATCATGGGCTCCCCCATGTCCGAGAACCTGATCAAGGCGGGTTACCAGGTCACCGGCTTCACGCTGGAGCAGGACAAGCTGGACCGCCTGGCCGCCGCGGGCGGCACGGCCGCCGCCTCGATCGCCGAGGCCGTGAAGGACGCCGACGTCGTCATCACGATGGTCCCGGCCTCCCCGCAGGTCGAGGCCATCTCCTACGGCCCCGACGGCATCCTGGAGAACGCGAGGTCCGGTGCGCTGCTGATCGACATGTCCTCGATCACCCCGCAGACCTCGGTCGACCTGGCGAAGGCCGCCAAGGACAAGGGCATCCGGGTCCTGGACGCTCCCGTGTCCGGCGGTGAGGCCGGTGCCATCGAGGCGGTACTGTCGATCATGGTCGGCGGTGAGCAGGCCGACTTCGACGCGGCGAAGCCGATTCTCGAGGCCCTCGGCAAGACCATCGTGCTCTGCGGTCCGCACGGTTCGGGCCAGACGGTGAAGGCGGCCAACCAGCTGATCGTCGCCGTGAACATCCAGGCGTGCGCCGAGGCCGTGGTCTTCCTGGAGAAGTCCGGCGTGGACCTCAAGGCGGCGCTGGACGTCCTGAACGGCGGTCTCGCGGGCTCCACCGTGCTGACGCGGAAGAAGGACAACTTCCTGAACCGGGACTTCAAGCCCGGCTTCCGTATCGACCTGCACCACAAGGACATGGGCATCGTCACGGACGCCGCCCGCAATGTCGGTGCCGCCCTGCCGGTCGGCGCCGTGGTCGCCCAGCTGGTCGCGTCCCTGCGCGCACAGGGCGACGGCGGCCTGGACCACTCCGCGCTGCTGCGCGCGGTCGAGCGCCTCTCCGGCGCCCGGGTCTGACCCACCCCGAGACTTCCGGGCGGCGCCTTCGCCGACACCTGTCCTGTCGCGCCCAGGCGGGGGCGCCGCCCGGAATCAACTTCAACAAACTGTTGACGCTCAGTTTCTCCCACTTCTAGGCTCCATCAAGCGGAAAGAGTTTTCCGCTGCCACCCGCACGGAAGTGCCACCGCACGGAAGGTCCACGATGTCGAAGCGCGTGCTCACGACCGAGGCCGGCGCCCCGGTCGCCGACAACCAGAACTCCGCCTCCGCCGGCGTCGGCGGCCCGCTCCTGCTCCAGGACCAGCACCTCCTGGAGAAGCTCGCGCGCTTCAACCGCGAGCGCATCCCGGAGCGCGTGGTGCACGCCCGGGGCTCCGGCGCGTACGGCCACTTCGAGGTGACCGACGACGTCACCGGTTTCACCCACGCCGACTTCCTCAGCGAGGTCGGCAGGCGGACTGAGGTGTTCCTGCGCTTCTCGACCGTGGCCGACAGCCTCGGCGGCGCGGACGCGGTGCGCGACCCGCGCGGCTTCGCGGTCAAGTTCTACACGGCGGAGGGCAACTACGACCTCGTCGGGAACAACACCCCGGTGTTCTTCATCAAGGACCCGATCAAGTTCCCGGACTTCATCCACTCGCAGAAGCGCGACCCGTTCACAGGCCGTCAGGAGCCGGACAACGTCTGGGACTGCTGGGCGCACGCCCCCGAGGCCACGCACCAGGTGACCTGGCTGATGGGCGACCGCGGCATCCCGGCGTCGTACCGCCACATGAACGGCTACGGCTCGCACACCTACCAGTGGACGAACGCCGAAGGCGAGGCGTTCTTCGTCAAGTACCACTTCAAGACCAACCAGGGCGTCCGCTGCCTGAGCAGCGAGCAGGCCGCCGAGCTCGCGGGCAAGGACCCGGCCTCGCACCAGACGGACCTGCTCCAGGCCATCGAGCGCGGTGTGCACCCGTCCTGGACGCTGTACGTCCAGCTCATGCCGGCGGCCGAGGCGGCGGACTACCGCTTCAACCCGTTCGACCTCACCAAGGTGTGGCCGCACAAGGACTACCCGCTCCAGCGCGTGGGCCGGCTGGTCCTGGACCGCAACCCCGACAACGTCTTCGCCGAGGTCGAGCAGGCCGCGTTCTCGCCCAACAACTTCGTGCCGGGCATCGGCCCCTCCCCCGACAAGATGCTCCAGGGCCGCCTGTTCGCCTACGCGGACGCCCACCGCTACCGCCTCGGCGTCAACCACACGCAGCTGGCGGTCAACGCCCCGAAGGCGGTGCCGGGCGGCGCCGCCAACTACGGCCGCGACGGCTTCATGGCCTCCAACACCCAGGGCCGGGGCGCGAAGAACTACGAGCCGAACTCCTACGACGGCCCGGTGGAGACCGGCCGCCCGCTGTCGGCCCCGCTCGCGGTGGCCGGCCACACCGGCACGCACGCGGCGCCCCTGCACACCAAGGACGACGACTTCTTCCAGGCCGGCGAGCTGTACCGGCTGATGTCCGCCGAGGAGAAGTCCCGCCTGGTCGCGAACATCGCCGGTGGTCTCTCCCAGGTCTCCCGCGACGACGTGATCGAGAAGAACCTGGCCCACTTCCACGCCGCCGACCCGGACTACGGCAAGCGCGTGGAGGAGGCGGTCCGCGCCCTGCGCGAGGACTGAACCCCAAGACCGCGCCCGATTCCTGACGGGAGGTCATGAACCGGGCGCATCGCCCGCGCACCGCGACCGGCCGACCCGGATGAGGGGTGGTCGCCGGGAACGGGCGCGGGCGACGTGAGGACCGCGGCGGTGTGCGAGCCAGTGCGGTGGTGAAGGTCCGGCCTCCTTCTTCGACCTGAGGGAAGGAGCCCCCGGTTCCGTCGCATCCGCCGCGGTCCCCAGCCCTCTCGGGACCCCGTCCGGCGGCGCGAACGTCCTGTCGCGCCCAGCCTCGCACCGTCGGACGGCCACAACCCGATACCTCACCGGCTGAAGAGCGCCGGGTACGGACGGTCCCGTACCCGGCGCTCTTCGGCGTGCCGCTGCGCCCCGCACGCGACCCCGACGGGCGCGTACACCACGGGTCGTACGTCGCCTACGCAACCCTCAGATCAACCTCTGAACCGGCGTCAAAAGGCTTCAACCACCCCCGGCGCAGGGCACATTCTCCTCACACGGGGCCCGCCGGCACGGGGGCGGCGGGCTCCGTGAACGGGGGTACACCGCACGGGGGACAGCACGGGGGAACACAAAGGGGGCGGTCCGACCTCTCGGTCGGACCGCCCCCTTGCTGACGACAGGCGTCAGGACCTCCCGTGTCAGACCTTCAGCGTCCTGATGGACGTCGGCGCGTGTCCCGGCTCCGTGGCGAGCTCCTCGAACTCCACGACGTTGCTGATGTCGTTCGTGGTCGACATGGAGATGTTGGTGACGCGCTCCAGGATCGCCTCGACGACCACGGGGACCTGGTACTCCTGCGCGAGCTTCTTGGCCTGCTCGAAGGCGGCGCCCAATTCGCTCGGGTCCGTCACCCGGATCGCCTTGCAGCCGAGGCCCTCGGCGACCTTGACGTGGTCGACGCCGTAGACGCCCAGCTCGGGCGAGTTGATGTTCTCGAACTCCAGCTTGACCTGGAAGTCGATGTCGAACGCCCGCTGCGCCTGGCGGATCAGGCCCAAGTAGGAGTTGTTCACCAGGACATGGACGTACGGGATCTTGTGCTGCGCTCCGACCGCCAGCTCCTCGATCATGAACTGGAAGTCGTAGTCACCGGACAGGGCGACGACCTGCGCCTCCGGGTCGGCCTTGGCGACACCCAGCGCGGCCGGGATCGTCCAGCCGAGCGGGCCCGCCTGGCCGCAGTTGATCCAGTGCCGCGGCTTGAAGACGTGCAGCATCTGGGCGCCCGCGATCTGCGAGAGGCCGATGGTGGAGACGTACCGGGTCTCAGGCCCGAAGGCCTTGTTCATCTCCTCGTAGACGCGCTGCGGCTTGATCGGGATGTCGTCGAAGTGCGTACGGCGCTGGAGGCTCGCCTTCTTCTCCTGCGCGGACGCGGCCCACGCGGAGCGGTCGGGCAGCCTGCCCGCGGCCTTCAACTCCCGTGCCACCTCGACCAACAGCTCCAGGGCCGCCTTCGCGTCGGAGGCGATGCCGTAGTCCGGGGCGAAGATCCTGCCGATCTGGGTCGGCTCGACGTCGACGTGGACGAACTTCCGTCCGGCCGTGTAGACGTCCAGCTTGCCGGTGTGGCGGTTGGCCCAGCGGTTGCCGATGCCGAGGACGAAGTCGGACTCCAGGAAGGTCGCGTTGCCGTAGCGGTGCGAGGTCTGCAGCCCCACCATGCCGGCGTTCAGCTCGTGATCGTCGGGGAGCAGGCCCCAGCCCATGAGGGTCGGGACGACCGGCGTGCCGGTCAGCTCGGCGAACTCGACGAGGAGGTCGGCGGCGTCGGCGTTGATGACGCCACCGCCCGCGACGATCAGGGGGCGCTCGGACGCGTTCAGCATCCCGATCGCCTTCTCGATCTGGGCGCGGGTCGCGGCGGGCTTGTAGACCGGGAGCGGCTCGTACGTCTGCGGGTCGAACTCGATCTCCGTCAGCTGCACGTCGATCGGCAGGTCGATGAGGACCGGGCCGGGACGGCCGGAGCGCATCAGGTGGAACGCCTGCTGGAAGACGCCGGGGACCTGCGCTGCCTCCAGGACGGTCACCGCCATCTTCGTGACCGGCCCCGCGATCGAGGCGATGTCGACGGCCTGGAAGTCCTCTTTGTGGATCACTGCGGTCGGGGCCTGGCCGGTGATGCACAGGATCGGGATCGAGTCCCCGATCGCGGAGTACAGGCCGGTGATCATGTCGGTGCCGGCCGGGCCCGAGGTGCCGATGCAGACCCCGATGTTGCCCGGGTGGGTACGCGTGTAGCCCTCGGCCATGTGCGAGGCGCCCTCGACGTGACGGGCGAGCGTGTGGTTGATCCCGCCGGATGCCTTGAGCGCCGCGTAGAAGGGGTTGATCGCCGCTCCCGGCACACCGAACGCGTTGCTGACGCCCTCGCGCTTGAGGATCTCGACTGCCGCTCGGGCAGCGGTCATACGAGCCATTGAGTACTCCTGCTTCGGCTGTCGGATTCGCACTCCCGTCGCGCCCCGCGGTGAGCAATTCCGTGACGATGACATCTCCGCTACTGTTATTTCGCATAGCGGAAATATTTTTCTACTATCTGGAAGTAATGTAAGTGGGCCCGTGAGGAGCGTCAAGGGGCGGACAACCGGCCGCGCGGTGGAGGAGCATGGGGAGCGCTGTCCGGTGCGAGGTCGACCTGGAGGGGCCATGTCCGAGAGTGTGTCGGTGCGCTGCCCGGCCTGCCGGCGCGAGCATCTCTACACGGCACCCGCCTATCCCTGTGAGTGCGGGACGCCCGTCACACCCGCGCTCGACCCCGACGGGAGGGTGACCGCCGTCACCCGGCGCAGCTGGGAAGACGAGTGGGTCGGCGTGCGCTGCGGGGCGTGCGGCCGTACCACCGAGTGGCCCCGCCCGGAGGTGGGCTGCCCCTGCGGGACGGTGCTGTGCGTCCCGGTGGCCGGGGCGGCCCCGAAGGCGGCCAGGCGGAAGGCACCCGCCGCGCGCCGCCCCTTCCAGCCCGTGACGATCCGTACCGCGCGCGACGCGGTGACCGCGGCCGCCGTCTATCTGCGCTGGCTCGGCTACCGGGGCATCCGCCGCGCCGACCAGCGTCCCCCGACCGGCATCGGCATCGCCGCGCACGGCCTGCTCGCCCAGGTCGACCCGACCGTCGGGCCGGCGTCCCTGCGGGACGTGGAGTGCCTGTGGCTGACGGCCATGACGGAGTCCGCGGCCTGCGTCTACTTCTCCCTCGCCGGTTACGCACCCGACGCCCGCGCCCGCGCGGACACGCTGGGCGTGCCCCTGTTCGTCCTCGACCTCACGGGTACGCCCCAGCCGGTCAACAGCCTCGCCGACGAACTGGACGCGACGGGCGCGCGGTAACTCGCTCGCGCCGCACCCCACCGGCGACCGACACTCGGCTCATGCGCATCCGCCCCGCGACCTCCGACGACCTGCCTGGCCTCCAGGACATCGAGCGCGCCGCGGGAGCCGCCTTCCGCGACCTCGGCATGGCGGCGATCGCCGACGACGAGCCGCCCACCCTGGACGTCCTGGACCGCTACCGCCGGGCGGGCCGCGCCTGGGTCGCCTGCGACGCCGGTGAATGCCCGGTCGGTTACCTGATCTGCGAGCCCGTCGACGGCGCCCTGCACATCGAGCAGGTCTCGGTCCACCCGGACGCCGCCCGCCGGGGCGTGGGCCGCGCCCTCCTCACGTACGCCGCCGACCGCGCACGCGAGCAGGACCTCGCCGCCCTCACCCTGACCACCTTCACCGAGGTCCCGTGGAACGCGCCGTACTACACCCGCCTGGGCTTTCGCGTACTGGACCGGGCCGAGCTCACCTCCGGGCTTCGGCAGATCCGCGTCCATGAGGGTGAACTCGGCCTCGACCGGTGGCCGCGCGTGTGCATGCGCCGCGATCTGGACAGCCGGTAGAACGCCCGCGTGGACACCGCCGTACTCGAACAGCAGTTGGACGACGTCGCCGACCGGGCCGTCGTGCACCACACACCCCGTTCGTCAGGGACCGAGCGGTCGGTCCCGGCTCTCCGCGTACCTCTCCCGCAGCTCCACCTTGCGCACCTTCCCGGACACCGTCATCGGGAACGAGTCGAGGACCCGCAACCGGCTCGGGACCTTGTAGTGCGCCAGCCGCCCGTCGCAGAAGGCCCGCAGTTCCTCCAGCGTCAGCGGGTCGTCCGGGTCGCGCGGGATGACGCACGCCAGCACCTCCTCGCCGTACCGCTCGTGCGGCACCCCGACGACCTGGACGTCCGCGATCTTGGGGTGGGCGTACAGGAACTCCTCGATCTCGCGCGGGTAGATGTTCTCGCCGCCCCGGATGATCATGTCCTTGATGCGGCCGACGATCTCGACATAGCCGTCCTCCCGCATCGTCGCCAGGTCACCGGTGTGCATCCAGCGCCCGGCGTCGACGGACTCGGCGGTCTTCTCGGGCTCGTTCCAGTAGCCGAGCATCACGCTGTAGCCGCGGGTGCACAACTCGCCCGCCGTGCCGCGGGGCAGGGTCACCCCCGTCACCGGATCGACGATCTTCACCTCGATGTGCGGCAGCACGCGGCCGACCGTGCCGGTGCGGTGTTCGAGGTCGTCGTCGCGCCGGGTCTGGGTGGAGACCGGCGAGGTCTCCGTCATGCCGTAGCAGATCGACACCTCGGCCATGTGCATCTCCGAGACCACGCGCTTCATCACCTCCACCGGGCAGGGCGAGCCCGCCATGATGCCGGTGCGCAGCGAGGAGAGGTCGTACGAGGCGAAGTCGGGGTGGTTCAACTCCGCGATGAACATGGTCGGCACGCCGTACAGGGACGTGCAGCGCTCCCGCTGGACGGCCTCCAGCGTGGCCTTCGGGTCGAAGGAGGGGGCCGGGATCACCATGCAGGCGCCGTGGGAGGTGGCCGCCAGGTTGCCCATGACCATGCCGAACGAGCGGTACACCTTGGGGATACCATGTCCTTCATGCAAAATCGCGGGTCAGGGCAGTGCGCCGAGTGCGACATCTACGTCCGCATCAGCCAGGATCTCACGGGCGACGAGCTCGGGGTCCAGCGGCAGGAGAAGCGCTGCCGGGCACTCGCCGCGCAGCTCGGACTCAAGGTCCGGCACGTCTGGGTCGACAACGATCTGAGCGCCACGAAGAAGAACGTCATCCGGCCCGACTTCGAGGCCATGCTCCAGAGCAAGCCGCAGGCGATCGTGTGCTGGCACACCGACCGCCTCATCCGCGTGACGCGGGATCTGGAGCGAGTGATTGAGCTCGGCGTGAACGTCTACGCGGTCGAGGCCGGGCACCTGGACCTGTCCACGCCGGCCGGCCGAGCTGTCGCCCGCACGGTGACGGCCTGGGCCACCTACGAGGGTGAGCAGAAGGCCGCGCGCCAGAAGCTGGCCAACCAGCAGGCCGCGCAGCAGGGCCGTCCGTACACCGCCGGCATCCGCCCCTTCGGGTACGGCGACGACCACATGACGATCATCGCCGACGAGGCTGCGGCCATCGTCGAGGGCGCCCAGATGATCCTCGCCGGGGAGTCCCTGTCGGCGGTCGCGCGCAAGTGGGACGAGGCCAAGCTCCAGTCGCCCCGCAGCAAGGTCACGGGCGCCAAGGGGTGGACGCTGCGCGGAGTGAAGAAGGTGCTCACGTCCCCGCGCTACGCCGGGATGGCCACGTACCTCGGTGAGGTGATGGGGCAGGCGCAGTGGCCCCCGATCCTCGACCCGGAGGTGCACTACTCAGTCGTGGCCATCCTGAACAGCCCGGAGCGGTTCTCGGGAGGCAAGCGGACCGGCCGGACGCCGGGCACGCTGCTCGCCGGTATCGGGAACTGCGGGTACGACGGATGCGCTGACACGGTCAACGGTCGCGGCTACCGGGGTGTCCCGGTGTACGGCTGCGCGGCTACACACACGCGTACTCCGCGGAGCATCGCCGACGACCGTGCGAGCAAGGCAACGCTGGCCCGGCTGATGTTCCCTGACTTCCTGGGTCAGATCCTGGAGAGTCAGAACGCCCAGGACGGCCAGTCAGGGGCCCAGCTCCAGAGTCAGGCACAGGAACTGCGGCAGCGTCTCGACGGGCTGGCTGTGGCCTACGCAGAGGGTGCGATCAGCCTGTCTCAGATGACCGCTGGGTCGACGGCGCTCCAAAAGAAGCTCGAAGAGATCGAGTTGGAGATGGTGAGCTCGGTCGGCATCCCTCCGCTCGACCCGGTGAAGGGGGTCGCGGGCTTGATCGAGGGGTGGCCGAGTCTGCCTCTGCCGACGCGTCGTGCGTGGGTGGACTTCTGCTGCATCGTCACCCTGAACCCGGCCAAGGGCCGGCACATGTCCTCCATGTCTGTCGATGACCACGTCACCATCGAGTGGCGGGACGTGAGCGAGTAGCGGATACGACGAGGCCCCGGCTACCCCCTTTCGGGGGTACCGGGGCTTCCGTCTGCCTGGCGTCAGGGGGCGACGCGACCGTTGCGGTTGAAGGCGTTGTACGTGATGGGCATCAGCTCGTCGAGGAGTGCCCGGTCGTCCGCGTCGTTGTCGTCGAGGGAGCGGCCGAGGAGTGGGGCCCGAGGCTGCGTGATCGTTCGCGAGCGCGCCGCGTGCTGCGTCCTCGGCCGCCCGGACGCCTGCCCGCTCGGTCGGACGACGGTCGGGGGGGGTGGGGGGTGATCCCCTGAGCCGTGATTTCCGCACCGCTACGTCTTACCGCCCGCCCTTGCGCCACGGTTTCAGGGTCGATCAGAGCGCACCCTGATGCGGATCGGCCCGAGGTAGATCGACGTTCGGCTGAGTGCCTCGTCGAGCGCTCGCGACCGTTCCCCCGGCGCTTCGGAGACTGGAGTGACATCGACCAGCGGGAACCTGACCAAGTCCACTGGTTTTTCATCGCCGTCGACGAGTACAGAGAGTACGACTTCCTGCCCCTTGCTGAGCAGCGTGGGGAGGACGTCAACCCAACATTCTCCCGATGTGTCATCGCCCACGATGTGCCAGCCAGCGGTGTCGAACGTGGGACGGATGCTTCCGGCGGGGGATGTCGTCACTTCCAGGATGGTGCAGACGGGGGCGCCAAAGTCGAACCGCAGTGGTTGAGCGTCATGGAACATGGCGGCGGTGATGTCACGCCGACCTGAGTTGGCAATGACGAGTTCAACGATGCGCGGTGATGCCAGCGGCGCACCGAAGAAGGTGACGGCGAGCGCAGACCCCTGGGGGTCTCCGGGAACGCTCATGAGCGGGGTGTTGGACCGCACTCGCCAGGTGAGCTGGCGCTTTGGGTTGCTGGACCTGAGAGCCGCCCAGGCTCCGAGAATGCCCACCGCGATGCTCGCAGCGATTGTGACGACGAGCTGCCACCACGAGCCGGATTCCCACCAGTCCCCCGCCAGAGTGTTCATGGCCGGAAGCTACATCATCGCCGTTGCCTCCCAGGAACTTCAGGGCAATCTCGGCTTGACCGGGGGCGCGTGAGCAAGCAGGTCAGGCCGAATCGTCTTCGGCCGTGAACGAGTCGGGCTCGTAGCGCTTCATCGCCTCGCGGCGTTCCTTCGCGTACGCAGCCTCGATCATCTCGGCCGTGATACCCCGCTTCCTCGCCAGGGGGTCAAAGACCCTCTCGCTCAGGCGCTCATCCGTCTGAGTGAACAGTCGGCAGTCGGCCTTCAGGTCCGCGCACATCTTGGCTCGACCCGCCTCGGCGATCGTCTCTTGGATGCGCTCACGCCAGAAGTGGTGAACCAGGAAGTTGCGCCGCTTCAGGCTGTTGGTCAGGTCGTCTACCACTTCCGGGTAGGCGCTTACGTGCGGCTCGGCGCGCTTGATGAGCTTGCCCATCATGTCCTTGAAGCCTTGCGCCCAAGGGTCCCGGATGAGCTGTTCCCCCTGCTCCTCCGCCGTGATGATTCTGGCCAGGGCGAGGGTGTTGACGAGGGTGTGTTCGAGGACGTTGGCCTTGTAGATGGCCAGCCCGAAGAGGGCGTACAGGGTTTTGTGGTCCGTGTCGTTGTCGTACTCGTCGTCTGGTTCCGGCTCCTCGCGCCAGGTCGGCTCATGCCGGACTACATACAGTTCGTCCATGCCTCAAGTGTGGCGTTGTCAGCCGGTCAACTCGTAGCGGTTTTCCGCGACTTGGCTCCAAGACTCACTGAGCCGGCCGACACGCGACGGGTATGTCCCGAGCACTCCCCAGGACACGCCCCCGTGCTCAGTGGGTCTGCGGCTTCGGTGCGCAGCCCCCTACGGCGCACGGTCTCGGCTGTCGAGAGTGAAACGTGAGTCGGGGAGTCCCGGTGCATCCGTCTGGACGCACAACCGAAGTGAGAGCGCCAGACCCTCCCGGATGGCGTGAGAGCCCGTGAGGGCGCCGCCAGCGACCGAACCGAAGCCCTGTACTTCGTGGCCGGTGACGGAGTCCAGGACGAGCGCCACGGAGCGGAGAGCCTCGGCCGTGTCGGCGTGTGGGTAGCCATGCCCCTTCGTGGCGTACAGCTCGACGTCGAGCCAACGGGCCGACCCTCGGCCTTAGTGTGCGTCGGCAAAGATGAGCCGGACGTCAACGCCTCGGGCAGTGTCGGCGTCGAGCAGGGCCGACAGGCGCTCGCCGGTACGGCGGGCGGAGCGGTGAACGTGGGAGACGGTGAACAGTGGGATCACTTCCTTCCGGTAGGGGGTGGTTACGCGGCCAGCGCTTCGGCGATGACGAGACCGATGGGGACACCGGTACGGCGCTGCGCCTGCCAGGTGTCGAAGCCGCGGTGACACGTCTTCGCCAAGGGCGCGTAGTGGTCCGGGCTGACGGAGTACAGGCGGCCGGTCTCGTCGACCTTTGCCGCCGCATCGGTCCCGAGGTACGCCCAGTCGTTGGCGTGTCGGCCGCATCCGCAAGCGCACTTCCACTCGGCGGCCTTGCCGTGCTCTCGGGTCACGCGGTTGTGTGCGCCGATGTACGAGACGTCTTCGCCCTTCCAGTTGCGGGAGGCGTGGGAGCGCAACGGCTTGTCAGCCTGCGGATGGCCGTGCACGCGGACGCGCTGACCGTGCGCAAGGCAGAGGCCGCGCACGCGGTGCGGACGGCCGCACGACTCGATGCCACAGAGCTTGCTTCCATCGGCGGCGATGATCGGGGAGTACGTAGTCACTGTGTAAGTCCTCCTTGTGATGGGGCGCCCTGTCGAGCGCCGCTTGAGCAGAGCTGCAACGGCAAGGTGGAGTCGCTTGCCGCGAGGGTCTTCGGGAAGTGGGGCGCGGTAGCGCCCCCAGTGAGTAGGCAGGCATGCGTCAGGGGCGCCCGGTAGGGCGCCACAGAGCGAACAGAGCAACGGCGAAGGTGTGGCGCTCGGCGATCACCTCGCCGTCGCGGTCTACGTCAGAGGGCGCCGACAGGCGCCCCGAGCTCGAAGCGTTCGAGCAGGTGGCGAGTCGAGAGCTCTTCGTAGTGCTCCCGCTCGTAGTGCTCGGCCTCGACCTGAGCCCAGACGTCGTCAACGTTGATGCGGCCCGTGAGAGCCGCCTCTGTGTTGGTAGTTGTGTTGGTGGTGTGTTGGTACTTGTCTTGGTACGCCGTCACCGCTGTCGGGTCTTCCTGACAGGGCTGTCGGTTCTTCCTGTCACCACTGTCGGGTGTCTCCGTCAGGGTTGTCGGGTCTTCCTTCTCGGCCTCGACAACACCTGTCACGGCTGTCGGGTCTTCCGCAGGGATGACGAAGCGCCAGTGGCTCGCCTTGCTGGGGACTCCTCGGCTCAGTCGCACGATGAGCCCCGCAGCCTCCAGCCCTTCGAAGGCGCGCTCTACGGTGCGCTCGGACAGGCCGAGGTCTGCGGCGATCCGCTTCATGGCGGGCGGGCGTAGGTTGCTCCCGTCAGCGTTGGCGTAGCCGATGTAAGCCATGCCGACGAGCGCGTGAGTCGGGTTCTTCAGCTTCGCCACTCGCAGAACGTGCCGCTCCCACTGGACCTTGAAGGGGGCTCCCTTCTTCTTCGTGCCGTTGTTCATCGAGCCACCTCCAAGGGGCGTGTCCGCTCCGTGGTCACGGTGGCGGTAGGGCGGTACAGGACGCAGACGAGCTCTCGGGAGAGCTCTTCGTTCGAGATCCCTCGGGCGCGAAGTCCGGGGACGTGCCAGAGCTCCCGTTCGCCGTAGCTGCGAACGAACGTCAGTCGGAGCGAGGAGCCGTCCGGCATCATGCGGACGGCTGAGACGGCAGAGCCCTCGGGCAGAGCGACGATGAGCTCGGCGGAGATGTGCGAGTAGGACAGGTGGTAGTCAGTGACGGCCAGGTCGAGCAGGTAGGCAGTCGACGTCACGGGTTGCGACCTCCTTCGAGAGGCTGAGGGCAGCGCACGGCTACGCCTCGGCGTGGTGATGGGAGATCGCGCGTACCGTTCGCGCTCGGGGTGCCCTCGGCTTCCCCTGCCAGCCCCTCGGGATGGCGGACTCTCACGGAGTGTCCAGCTCGGCCGCCGACGAGCGGCGGGAGCTACGGTGCGCCTCGAAGAGGCGGAAGAGATTGACTACATGATGCCGACCGATCCGGTCAACTTCGCACCGGCCGGCGATCTGCCAGCCGAGCGTCTTGCCCGGCAGGACCAAACGCCCAAAGGCGTTTGCTGGTGGGGACAGGCACTCTCTGGGACCACTGTCAGACCCTGCACCTACTCTTGCCACGTGGGGAACTTGATGATGAACCGGATGCCGTTCTGGGCCAGCGACGCCGACAATTGGCAATCGTTCGAACGGCTGGTTGCGGACCAGGTCAGCAAGCTCGACGCCAACGCGACCGTCCAGCACGACGCGAGGTTGGTCGGTGTCCACAGCAAGATCGAGCGCCAGATTGACGTACTGGCATCTGTGCCAGCCATCGGCGGAACCCTGCGCATCGCCTTCGAGTGCAAGCTCTACAAGCGGGCCGTGAGCATCGGCACTGTCGAGGAGTTCATCGGCAAGCTCCTGGACCTACGCGTCGACCGTGGAGTTCTGTGTGTTTTCGGCGGCGTAACCCCGGCCGCCTTCAGGCGCCTTCTCGCGGTTCTGCACCCCAGCATCGACCTTTACATGTGGCATCGAGAGGAGCCAACAGCAGAGGACTGGTTGTACATGATGGATGGGCTTGAGGATCTGACCGACAAGGAACGGGACGAGATCTGGGCCCGCCAAGCCCAGGCCGAGAGAGCCAGAGGCTGGCTGAATCACTCCATCCCGAACTCTTTCTTGTAGTCGGCGACGGCGAGGACGGAGGCTGGCTGAGCGGAGCTGTCACGGCGCCAGTAGCTCGGCCACCTCGACGAGGGCGCGGCGCTCCTTGGCGACAGGCGAGCCGTGGCCGGCTCGCTCAACCCCTCCCCGAGGCAGACCACTCGGGGAGAGATTCAGCGTCCGATCAGTGGGTGCGCGAGGAGCCGCCTCCGCCAGACTCCCCCTCGGCCGCGTGCGGGCGTTCACCGCCCGGTACGGCGAGGACGCGCTGAAGCCTGAGCACATCCGGGCCGCGCAGGAGGGGCGCCCACTGCTCCCGTAAGGTGGCGCCGCGCTGGCCAGTTCATGCAACAACGTGCATACCCACGAACGTGAATGGACGGCCGGGCATGACACTCGTACGGTCGGGTCCAACGGCCGAACAGGGCCGACAGACAAGGGGGTTTCGCATGGCACGCGAAGAACTGACTCGGCTTACCGGCAACGGAAACGGAGAGTGCGGCGAAGACGACTGCCCGAATGTCTACCGGACCGAGCGGGGGACGTTCGTCGTGCAGGGTGACGTTTCCAATGCCTTCGCTCCGCCGCAAGGGGAAGGGCTTGTGGAGATTCCCGAGAGCGTTCTTCGGGAGGCTGTTCGTGCTCTTGGATGGTGACGACTGGAAGGCGACTCTTCGGGGGTTCCAGTCCGAGGCGTGGCGACTGGAAACCTTGCCGCAGTACCTCGTACCGCAGGAAGCCGGAGAGCTCGAAGACTTCCGAGCAGGTAAGCGAGTGGACCCAGACACCTACTCGTCGCCGTACACGGAAGACCTGAAGAGGCTTCGCGGTGAGGGGAGGCGTAAGGGGCGAGTGCACATCGTGACTCGGCCGCTCTCCGAGTATCTGCAATTCGAGTTCTCCAGGTACTACGCCCCGCATGTACTCGCCGGGGAAGACATCCGAATTCTCGACGTGACCGAGCGAGAGAATCCCTTGCCGGGAGTCCAAGACTTCTGGATGTTCGATCGATCGACGGTCGTTCTCATGCATTACGAGAGCGACGGCGCCCAGGTGAGTCGAGAGCTGTTCGAGGGCGAGCCGGCCGACTTCATCGAATACCAGCGCATCGCCGTTGCCGAGTCGGTCCCGTTCCTGGAGTACGTGAAGGGATGACGTTCGAAGCTGAGCAGCTCGGGGAGTTCGGCCCGGAACTTGCCTCACTGCTCCGAAAGCTACGCAAGCGAGCCGGTCTCTCAGGGGATCGGCTCGCCGCGCGCTGCAACATGTCTCAGTCCAAGGTGAGCCGGATCGAGAACGGCCGGACACGGCCGTCCCTGGTCGACGTGGAGGCGATCCTCAGGGCCTTGGACGCTCCGCCCGAACTGGTCGCCGAAGCGTCCGCACTCGCCAGGATGGCAAACACGGAATGGCGGAACCTGCGGGAGCTTCGCCGGAAGGGGCTCGGAACACGACAGGCAGAGCTGAAAGGGCTTGAAGCGTCCTCGACGCGCATGCGCTACTTCCTACTCTCGATGATTACCGGTCTCCTCGCCACGCCGGAATACGTGAGGGCGAGCCTCGCGCACTCCCCGGCAGATACGAGTAAGGCAGTCGCGGGAAAGTTGGAGCGGCAAGCCGTTCTCTACGACGCGTCGAAACAGTTCACGTTCCTACTGACCGAGCAAGCAGTTCGCTGGCCGGTCGTTTCGCCCCTGGCGTTGGCCGAACAGATGGACCGCTTGTCTTCCCTGTCCTACCTTCCGAATGTGCGCATCGGTGTGATTCCCGTGGGGACGGTAACTCCTCGGGCGCCACTGAACACCTTCACGATTTACGATGCATCGTTGCTCACCATCGAAACTTCGGCGGGCAGTCTCGTACTGCGTGACGGCCGGGACGTGCAGACCTACTTGAAGGAATTCGCGGGGTACGAGGAATGCGCGCTGTTCGGTGAGGAGCTTCGAGCGACGCTCGCCGAGTGGTCGGCGGCTTGCCGTGCATGACTTCAGTCGACAACGCGCATGAACCGAGGACCGGTGCGCATTCCGCGGGATCATGCTTCGGCAGATACGAAGTCCGGGAGGCCGCACGGAATGAGTACGCCGAAGACGACGATCACGGGGCCGGTGCACCTGATGGCCCCGGACCGGGAGCCGGAACCCGTAGCAAGCTGTCGGGAATGCCTCGGCCACGCCGTTACACGAACCAACGCCCGATCGGTCGGGGACTACTCGAAGGTGTCGGACGCGAACGTCGTGCTCCGTACGCACCTGCGGGAAGACCACGGGGCCGAGTGATGGACATGCAGACGTGGCGAGACGGCCGAGCTGCGGCCATTGCAGCGACCGAGGCCTACGGGCGGCCCTCGCCTCCCTCGGCGTTCCAGAGAGCGTCTGGGGGACCGTGCGCCCTGTCGTCACCCACAAGGGCACGGCGTACGTACACGTAGGCATGGTGCGTGCGGATGTGGCCGAGCGGATGGCCGAGGCGATGAGAGCCCGAGAGGGTGCGCAGTGACCCGCTCCGTCCTGCGGTACGTGAAGCACCGGATCACCCAGCAGCCGGACATCTGCATGACGTTCGAGGCGGAGTGCATGACGTGCGACTGTAAGGCGGAGCCGTTGACAGCCGGCGCAGGGGGGCGTCGAGTGCATGAGCCGTACCGGCCGGACGGGACGCGCGAGCAGGCCCCGTACGAGCGGCTGACCGCCGAGCAGTTCGCCGAGTACGAGGTGACCTCGGTCGAGGACTCGACGGACGAGGAGTGCAGCACGGGAGCCTGCCCAGTGCGGTAGCTCACGGGACAGGCGTCCCCGACGAACTGTTCGAGGGCGCCTGTCCGAGTGCCGGCGACTGAGGGCGACTGTCGGAGAAGTCGAAGAGTGCGACCCATGCGGCGGAGCCGATGAAGAACGTACCAGTCACGAGCCAAAAAACCGCCAGGACAGCCCAGTCGTCATGATCTTCGTCGATGAGTGCGAACGCCAGTGCGCTCAGTGCGCCGAGCGCGACGGAGACGATGAGCGCCACCCCAGCGGCGCACAGCTTCTTGTGGTTGGGACTCATGCCCGGTGTTCCCCTTCTCAGTAGGGGCGACCGGGCGACTCTCGGCAAGACTCGACCGGTCACCCTGGTATGGGCGACTCAAGAGAGCCCTTCCGACTGGCGGCACCGGACGACCCTCTGAGCAGTCGCTTGGCGGGGCGACTGCCCGGTCGAGTCTTGTCGCGCAACCTTCGACAAAACTCGGTAGTGCTGGGTTGGCCAATGGCCACCTTCAACTGTCACGGCAGCGCCTTGGTTGCTGGGGGCGTGCCGTTTTCTTTCCGGCGACCAACGATACACGATGTGACTGTCCAACTACGCCTGGACGTACGGCATACGAAGCCCCCCGACCGCGCGGCCGGGGGGTCTTTCGTCGTTCCAGCTCAGCTCAGCGCGGCCACGACTTCGTCGGCCGGTCGGCAGGGTTGTAGCTCAGCATGTCGTCGACCAGGGAGCCGAGCTTGCCCGGCACGGTCACCTGGCGGCGCTTCCCGTCCACAACGGCCTGACGCTGCACGGCGCGCGAGCATCGTCGGGGTACTCGACGGCCCGCCACCCGGTCTTCGACATCAGGAAAGTGGCGCCGAGGCCGTAGATGTCGGACTCCGGGGACGACTCGGCCTCCCCGGCCGCCAGCACGGAGGCGGAGATCTTGGGCACCTCGTAGTGGACCAGGCAGCCGCGGTACGGGAAGTCCCGCCCTTCCGGCACCCAGCCCCCGTGGGCCAGTGAGAGGTCGATCAGGTGCGTCTCATCCCGCCCGACGATGAAGTGTGCCGGCTGTACGTCGCCGTGCGTCCATCCCTCGCGGCGCCGATGGTTGCGGACGTTCTCCTGGAGCGACATGGAATCACCTCCCAACCAGCGTACGGTGAAGGCGGGTTCCCGTGCGGGGCTTGGCCTGTAGCGTGTACCTTGAAGCTGTATCAGTCGAAGCAGTGGTAGAAGGGCACGGGGATGCACACCCGGTCCTGCTCGCTGTAGGCGATCATCTCGCCCACGAAGTAGCCGTTGTTCAGGATGTTGTGGTGGGAGAGGGTGGCCCCCTTGGGGAAGCCCGTCGTCCCCGACGTGTACTGGATGTTGATCGGGTCGTCGCAGGACAGGTCCTCGAAGGGCACCGGCGTTCCGCGCGCGACCAGCGCCTCCCAGCTCGGGTCACCGATGAACACGGTCTCCCGCAACCGCGGGCAGCGGCCCCGCACCTGTTCGACCATCGCCCGGTAGTCGCTGCTCTTGTGGCTGAGGGAGGCGAACAGCAGCGCGACACCGGCCTGGTCGAGGACGTACTCGACCTCGTGGGTGCGGTAGGCCGGGTTGATGTTCACCATGATCGCGCCGATCCGCGCGGTGGCGTACTGGACCAGGACCCACTCGGGACAGTTGACCGCCCAGATGCCCACCCGGTCGCCCTTGCCGACCCCGCTCGCGAGCAGCGCGTACGCCAGCTGGTCGACGTCGGCCGCGAACCCGGCGTACGTCCAGCGCCGCCCGGACGGCACGTCGACCAGTGCCTCCCGGTCCGGCCAGGCCGCCACGGCCCGGTCAAGGTTGGCGCCGATCGTGTCCCCCAGCAGGGCCGTCCCGCTCGTGCCGTGCGTGTACGACAGCGAAGAGGTCACCGGAAGTCCTCCTCGCGGTACTCGGCGTCCGACCCGGCCGCCGTGGCCTCGCGCAGCTCGATGCGCCGGATCTTGCCGGAGACGGTCTTGGGCAGCGGCGCGAACTCCAGGCGGCGCACGCGCTTGTACGGAGCCAGGACGTCCCGTGAGTGCTCGAAGAGCACCTTCGCCGTGTCGGGGCCCGGCTCCCAGCCCTCCGCGAGCACGACGTACGCCTTCGGCACCGCGAGCCGCAGTTCGTCCGGCGCCGGCACCACGGCCGCCTCGGCCACCGCCTCGTGCTCCAGAAGGGCGCTTTCCAGCTCGAAGGGGGAGATCTTGTAGTCGCTCGCCTTGAAGACGTCATCCGCCCGGCCCACGTAGGTGATGTAGCCGTCGGCGTCGCGGGAGCCGATGTCACCGGTGCGGTAGTAGCCGCCCGCCATCGCCTCCGCCGTACGGTCCGCGTCGCCGTGGTAGCCGGTCATCACACCGACCGGCCGCGACGAGAGGTCGAGCGCGATCTCGCCCTCCTCGGCGCCGGGCGCGCCGGTCACCGGGTCGAGGAGCTCGACACGGAAGCCGGGGCTGGGGCGGCCCATGGAGCCTGTCTTCAGGGGCTGGCCGGGGCTGTTGGAGACCTGGACTGCTGTCTCGGTCTGCCCGAAGCCGTCCCGGATCGTCACGCCCCAGGCCTCGCGGACCCGCTCGATGACCTCGGGGTTGAGCGGCTCACCGGCGGCGACGGCCTCACGGGGCCGGCTGCGCAGGGCACTCAGGTCGGCCTGGATGAGCATGCGCCAGACCGTCGGCGGGGCGCAGAAGGTGGTGACACCCGCGCGGTCCATCTCGGCCATCAGCCGGGCCGCGTCGAAGCGGGTGTAGTTGTGGATGAAGACGGTCGCCTCCGCGTTCCAGGGCGCGAACAGGTTGGACCAGGCGTGCTTGGCCCAGCCGGGCGAGGAGATGTTCAGGTGCACGTCGCCGGGCCTGAGGCCGATCCAGTACATGGTGGCCAGGTGCCCGATCGGGTACGAGGTGTGGGTGTGCTCGACCAGCTTGGGGCGGGCCGTGGTGCCGGAGGTGAAGTAGAGCATCAGCGGGTCGTCGGCCGCGGTCGGCCCGTCGGGCGTGAACGCGGCGGAGGCGTCGTACGCGTTCTCGTACGTCTGCCACCCCTCGCGCGCCCCGCCGACGGTGACGCGTGTGTAGCTCCCGGGCACCGCGTCGAACTTGCCGGTGTCCTCGGCGCGCACCAGCACATGGCGGACCCGGCCCCGCTCGACCCGGTCGCGCAGATCGGCGGGGCCGAGCAGCGGGGTGGCCGGGATGACGACGGCGCGCAGTTTCATCGCGGCGAGCGCCGTCTCCCACAGCTCGACCTGGTTGCCGAGCATCACCAGGACGCGGTCCTCGGCCCGCACCCCGCGCTCGCGCAGCCAGCCCGCGACGCGCGCGGAGCGCTCGGCCATCTCGGCGAAGGACACCCGGACCTCGGTGCCGTCCTCCTCGACGATGTGCAGCGCGGTGCGGTCGTTCCCGTCCGCGATGACGTCGAACCAGTCGAGCGCCCAGTTGAACCGCTCGGGCCGGGGCCAGGCGAAGCCCTCGTAGGCCGCGGCGTAGTCCTCGCGGTGTTCGAGCAGGAAGTCCCGCGCGCTGCGGAACAGTTCCGTCCCCGTCTTCATCTGTCCTCCTGGTTACCGGACCTTGCCGGGCGGCTCTCTGTCATCGTCTAATCCGTGACGTGGGTCTCACTACCCCCGAACGGGGGTGTGCGCTCCGGGGAAGCCGCAGCGAAAGGGCGAGTACGTGGCAGTGGACGCGGCCGCAACGGTGGAGATAAGGGGCGCTTTGGCGCGCCTGCGCCGCACCACGGGCCTCCCGGTCGCCTTCGGCGGCCTGATGGAGTCCGGGTGCCGCCGGATGCGCATCAGCGAACTGAACGGCACGGCGACCGAGTCCCTGAGCGGACTCGCCGTGACCGCCGGCCACGGGCTGGGCGGCAAGGCGGTGGCGCTCGCCCGCCCCTGCGCGGTCACGGACTACTCCCGCTCACGGCAGATCAGCCACGAGTACGACGCCGCCGTCGCCCGCGAGGGCCTGTGCTCGGTGGTGGCGGTCCCGGTCGTGGTACGACGCCGGGTGCGCGGTGTCCTGTACGGCGCCCTGCGCACGGCCCAGCCGCTCGGTGAGCGCACGCTGGCGGCGGCCGTCGCGGCGGCACGGGACGTGGAGCAGGCGCTGGTGGTGCGGGACGAGGTGCGGGGGCTGCTGGACGCGGCACGGCCGCGGCAGGCGCCGGTCGAGGAGGGGGCCGCCCGGGAGCAGGTCCGCGAGGCCCACGCGGCTCTGCGGGCCCTGGCACCGCGCATCACCGACCCCGCGCTGCGCTCGGAGCTCCTCGCGGCCTGCGCCCTGCTGACGGCGGAGCAGCCCGCGAGCGCGGTGACGCTGGCCCCGCGTGAGCTGGACGTGCTCGCCTGTGTCGCCGCCGGCGCCACGAACGCGGTGGCCGCCGAGCGGCTCGGGCTGCGGGCCGAGACGGTCAAGGGCTACCTGCGCTCGGCCATGCGCAAACTGGGCACGCGCACCCGGGGAGAGGCGGTGGTGGCGGCACGCCGGGCCGGGTTGCTGCCGTAGACGCCGGGGTGGTGCGTCCGTGGGGGGGGGTGGGGCGGTGCGTGGGTGGTGCGTCGGTGGTGGGGCCGCGATGGTGCCGTGCTGTGTGGCGGGGGTCCGGCGGAGGACCGGCACCCGGACCGCAGTGGGCCTGCAGCGGGTCGTCAGGGTGGTCCAGCCCATCTCGACGACCCTCCATTCATTCGGCGGGCCTTTGAATTTGCCCATGCCTCGCCGCTGTTATTTGCCTCACCACGTCGCCGGTCCGAATTTCAAAGATCTGTTGCCTAATATTGGCCCGAACACGACACACGGAGGGGAGCGGTGACCGTGCGACGGGACTTCAAGGAGCCTGCGAGATGCCGCCCCGACCAGGTCATCGGCAGGGAGGAGCTGTTCGGCGCGGCGCGTGAGCAGCTGGCGCGGGGCGGCAGCGTGCTGCTTCACGGGCCTGCCGGAATTGGGAAGTCCACGGTCCTGCGGGCATTGGCCGCGGAATACGGCCACGAGGCCCGCACCGTGTTGCGCTGCTCACCGACGGAGACCGAATCCCATCTCCCCTTCCTCGCCCTGGCCGACCTCCTCGGCCTGGTCCTGGACGAGGTGTCCGACCGGCTCCCCGCCGCCCAGCGCACCGCCCTGGAGGCGGCGCTCACCGGCCGCGGCGAGTCCACCCTGCAACGCGACGGCCTGGCGCTGCGTCTGGCCGTGCTGTCGGCCCTGCGCGTCCTCGCCGAGGCCGGGCCCGTCCTCGTCGTCGCCGACGACCTGCAGTGGCTCGACCCCGCCAGTGCCGAACTCCTGGGCTTCGCCGCCCGCCGCCTGGGCGACACGCCCGTGCGGATGCTGTGCGCGGTGCGTACCGAGGACCAGGAGTACGACCGTCATCTGCGGGCGGCACCGCCGGACACCCTCGCCGTACGGCTGGGTCCGCTGACGCGCGCCCAGATGTCCGCCCTTCTCGACCACCGCGGCTTCACGGGCCTGCCCCGCTCCACGGTCCGGGACATCCACCGCACCAGCGGGGGCAACGCCCTGTTCGCCCTCGAACTGGGCCGCGCCCTCGCCGAGAACCCCACCCCGCCCCGGGCCGGCGAGCCCCTGCCGGTGCCCACCTCGCTGCGCGCCCTGGTGCTCAACCGCCTGGAGATGCTGTCGGAGGAGGCCCGCCGCACCCTGCTGGTCGCGAGTGCCGGAGCCCGCCCCACGCTGGCCCTGCTGCACGCGGCCGGCCGGCACAACGCCGAGGCCGAGACCGCGCAGGCCGCCGAGCTCGGGCTGCTGGCGACCGAACCCGAGGGCCCCGCCCTGCGGTTCGCGCACCCGATGATCTCCGCCGCGCTGTATGCGGAGGCACCCGCGCAGGAACGTCGCGCCGCGCACACCGCGCTGTCCACCGCGGCGTCCGACCCCATCGAGCGCGCCCGGCACCTGGCCCTGGCGACCTCCGGCACGGACCCCGAGGTCGCGGCCCGGCTGGCCGAGGCCGCCGCCCTGGCACGCGACCGCGGAGCGCCCTCGGTGGCCGCGCAGCTCTCCCTGCTGGCCGCCCGGCACACCCCCGCGGACGGTCCGCCGCGCCCCGAGGTGCTGCGGCTGGACGCCGCCGAGGACGCGGTCACGGCCGGGGAACTGGACCTCGCGCGGGACATCGCCCGCGAGGTGCTCACCCGGGCGACGGTTCCCGCGGACCGGGTGCGGGCCTGGATCATCGTGATCGACACGGCGGGTCACGCGATGACCGAGGTCGACGCGGTCTTCCCGCAGGCCCTTGCCGATGCGGGCGAGGACCCGAGGCTGCTCGCGCTCGTCCACTACCAGCTGACCTGGCGCGCGGTACTCGTGAAGGGCGACTTCGACGAGGCCCGGGAGGAGGCGGCGTACGCCGCGGCGCTGGCCGCACGGGCGGACGACCGGTACACCGAGCTGATGGCGCTCGCCTTCCAGGCCCAGATCGAGACCCTGATGGGACACCCGGACGCCCCGGCGACCATCCGGCGGGCGCTGCAGGAGCCTCAGGACCCGAGGGTGGCCTGCCATCACAACGGGGCCGGCTACTCCCGTTTCCGCTGGCTGATCATGAGCGACCAGCTGCCCGAGGCCCGTGCCGCGGTCACCACCCTGCTGCGCGAGGTGCGCAGGCACGGGTGGGTGGAGAGCGAGGTGCACTTCCTGCGCGGAGTCGCCGAGACCGAGCTGCACTCGGGCCACTGCGGGCACGCCCTCGACCTCGCCCGCGAAAGCCTGCGGCTGGCCCGCGACACCGGGATCGGCGAGGTGGCCTCCGCCGTGCTCACCTCGCTCGCGGAGGCGGCGGGCGGCGAGGTGGACCGGGCGCTGGCGCTGGCCCGTGAGGCCCTGGAGCACGCCGAGCGGGACGGCGACCAGATGTACTGCTCGCGCGCCCTGGCCGCTCTCGGCCACGCCCAGCTGGTGGCCGGGGACACCTCCGCCGCCGTCGGCTCACTGCGCCGGGTGCGGGAGGTGGAGCAGAGCCTCGGCATCACCGACCCCGCCCGCGGCCGCTGGCACGGCGACCTCGCCGAGGCCCTGGTACGGAGCGGGGAGCTCGCGGAGGCACAGGACGTCATCGACGTCACGCGCGAGCAGGCGCTGCGGCTGAACCGCGGGAGCGTTCTGGCCGTCCTCGACCGGGCCGAGGCACTGGTCCGAGCGGCACGCGGCGAGCAGGAGGCCGCCGTGGCCCAGGCGACGTCGGCGCGGGACCGGCTCGGCAGACTGGGCTACGGCCTGGAGGAGGCCCGGGCCGCCTTCGCCCTGGCCCAGCTGCGTACGGGCGCTCCGGGTCCGGCGTCGTACGACGAGGCGGCCCGGCTGTTCCGCCGTTGCCGGGCGCTGCCCTGGCTGCGGCAGGTGGAGGCGGCCACCGAGGCGCGCCGCGCGCAGGCGGTTCCCACCCCCGCCTCCGCGCCGAACGGCCGGGACGGCGTGGACGGGCTGGACGGGCTCGCCTCGATGGAGCGTCAGGTCGCCGCCCTCGTGATGGAGGGCGCGACCAATCGGGAAATCGCCACGCGACTGTTCATCAGCGTCAAAACGGTCGAAGCGACCCTTACTCGCGTCTACCGCAAACTCGGTATCCGATCGCGGGTCGACATCGTGAGGCTGGCGGCGGGCCGCCGCACGACGTGAGTCGGAGCCGATCGCCGCGAATTCACCCGTCCTGGTCGGTCGGTCGAGGTTTGGCCTGACACGACCGAGGGTTTTCCCTGCCCAACTCCCCTAGGGGGTTCCCTCATTGGGAAGGGATGTCGCGCGACCTAATTTGGGGGGCGTGCCGCTCGCCGGGCACACGGGGGCCGGTCCCGCGGCCCCCGTGCACACCCCCCACACCCGCGCTCCCCCCACCGGCGATCCCCAAAGAGGAGTCTCATGTTCGGGCTCACCCGTGCCAGAACGACCGCCGCCGTCACGGCGACCGCTGCCGCCGCCGCGGCGGCGTTGCTCAGCGCCCCCACCGCTGAGGCCGCCTCCACGCGCATCGTGGGTGGCACGACGACCACGACGACCGCGTACCCGTTCATGATGCAGATCACGGACGCCTCGCAGAGCCAGTTCTGCGGCGGCACGCTCGTCTCCGCCACCAAGGTCGTCACCGCGGCGCACTGCCTGGCCGGCGAGACCACCAGCAGCCTCCGTGTCGTCGGCGGCCGCACCCATCGCAACGGGACGAACGGCACCGTCAGCCGGGTCAGCAAGATCTGGGTCCACCCGGACTACACGACCGCCACCGAGGGCAACGACGTGGCCGTGCTGACCCTTTCGACCTCGATGCCGTACACGGCGGCCAAGTACGTCGGCGCCGCGGACACCGGCGTGTACGCCGCCGGCACCACGGCCCGCATCATCGGCTGGGGCACCACCTCCTCGGGTGGCGGTTCCTCCAACCAGCTGCGGACGGCGACCGTGCCGGTCGTCGCCGACTCCAGCTGTGCGACTTCCTACGGCTCGGACTTCGTCCGGTCCGACATGGTCTGCGCCGGACCCACCTCCGGCGGCGTCGACACCTGCCAGGGCGACAGCGGCGGTCCCCTGCTCATCGGGGGCGTCCTGGCAGGGATAACTTCCTGGGGCGAGGGCTGCGCCCAGGCCGGTTTCCCGGGTGTCTACACCCGGCTGACCACCTTCTCGGCGGAGGTGACCGCACAGGTGCGGTCGTAGCCGGGAACGGCGCCCGGAAGGCTTCCCGAGCACCGCTCGGGTGACAGACCAGGGGGCGTTGCGGGCCTCCACGAGCGGCCCGCAACGCCCCCTGTCCATGTCCCGTCGGGATCGTTGTCCGCGTCCAGGTCCGTTGTCGGTGCTCCCTGTTTCAATGGGTTGCGGATGGGGGTGATGGGCATGGTGTCCGCAGACCGGTTCCTGGCCTTCGCGGCGATGTCGGTCCTGGTGATCGTGATCCCGGGACCGAGCGTGCTGTTCGTCATCGGCCGTGCCCTGGCCCACGGCCGCCGCACCGCCGTGGCGACCGTGCTCGGCAATGTCATCGGCTCGTACCTGCTGGTGGTCGCCGTCGCGGTGGGAATCGGCTCACTGGTGGAGCGGTCCGCGACCGTCTACCTGACGGTGAAGCTGGCCGGCGCCGCGTATCTCGTTCATTTGGGCGTGCAGGCGTTCCGGCACCGCAAGGAGCTGAAGGCGTCGGCGATACGCACGCAGTCCGCTGGACCGCCGCGCGGTGATCTGCGCACGGTCCTCGACGGCGCCCTCGTCGGCGTCACCAACCCCAAGGGTGTCGTGTTCTTCGCCGCCGTCCTTCCCCAGTTCGTGGACCACTCGGCCGGCGGTGTGCCGCTGCAGATGCTGCTGCTGGGACTGATCCCGATCACCATCGGCCTGGTCACGGACACGTTGTGGGGCCTGACCGCGTCGGCGGCCCGCGCCTGGTTCGCCCGCTCCGACCGCCGGCTGTCGCTGATAGGCGGAGCCGGCGGGTGCACGATGATCGGACTCGGGGTGACGGTCGCGGTGACCGGGCGGGCGGACTGACGAAAGGTGCCGCGGCCCGACGACGGACGCCAGGGCGATGTCGCCGAAGCCCGCGCAGCACCCCCTAGGTGATCACGGTTCCGAAGCGGACGTCGTACGGCGTCCCCGAGTGCACCACTCGCAGCATCCGCTCCGCCTCCTCGCTCACCTCGTCGCGCTGGGCCTTGGTCAGCTCGGTGAACGGCTCGATGACGAGGGCGTCGCCCAGGATCCGCCACACCCCCGCGAGGAAGCCGTCGACGAGGAGCGGGCAGTAGAAGGTGTTGGCCTGCCAGGTGCGGCCACGGTTCGCGGACGGAATCACCCGCGTGCGGTCGGCATGGGAGAGGAGGAGGTTGTCGAACTCGGGCAGGAAGCGGGGCGGAGCCGGGGTGTCCGGATCGGGCCGCGGGGCATCGGGGAGGTCGAAGAGCTCGACGCCGTTCTCGTCCCGGAAGGTGGCCAGCTCGGGGCGGAGCCGTTCGAAGGCGCCGCGCATCCTGGTCAGTCCGGACCAGGTCTGCATGTCCTTCACGGAGGCCGGCCCGAAGGCGGCCAGGTAGCGCAGGACCGCGGCCTCGGCGGAGGCGGCCGGTTCCGCGGGGCGGTCGAGCCAGTGCTCGGCGGTCGTGAGGGTGACCTGGGCGCTGCGGCCCCACATTCCACGCGGGGTCACCTGGACCAGCGGGAGCTTGCAGCGGGCCGCGACGGCCAGCGACTGCGGGTCGGCGTCCGGCCACTCGGCACCCAGGGCCTCGCGCAGCTGCTTCATGGTGCGGGGCTCGGACTCGACGAGTTCACGGGCGAGCACGGCGAGGCGGTCCAGGTCGACGCCGACGAGGCCCTTGCGGAAGTAGTTGATCTCGCGGTCCCGGGCGGGTTGCACCAGCGGACGCAGGGTGAGGCTGTCGTCCGCGGTGTGCATGTGGATCGTCGAGCGCATGGTGACGATGCGTACGACCGCGCGGTCGGCGAGCAGTCCGGAGAGCTCCTCGGTGGTGAAGCCGTCGAGGCGGGCGGCGAGCGCGTGGTACGGCGGCTTGACCTCCTGGGCCTGGAGGCCGACCAGATGCTCCACGGCCGCCAGGGCGGACATCGGCGAACGGCGCAGCAGCAACTGCCGGTCGAGGGTGGCCCGGTTGAGGGCGCGGGCGCCGAGGACGGTGCCGGTCGCCGCCGTCGCCCTGCCGGCGCCGCGGCTCGTCGTGGTGCGCTGGTTCGTGGTCCGCTTCGTCATACCATTCACGCTAGCGAGGCTTGCGGACATCTTCTGTCCTCAATCCCTGTCCGGCCCCGACGCACTCCCCCTCGCGCTCGCGACATTCGCCCCGTATATCCTGCTCCGTGATCACGCACGCACTCGTCGTCCAGACCGGGAGGCAGCCGCGATGTCCGAGCGACGCGCCCGACCCGTCTCCAAGAACCCCATGAAGTCAGTCTGGCGCCGAGCCCTCGCTTCGCCGAGGCCACCGGAGGCACCGACCGCGGCCACCGGCCCGCCGGAGGCCGAGGCCTTTGAGGCCGCCGAGGTGGCGAGCGTCGTGGAGGCGGCGCTGTACCAGGACGGCGTACGCGTCTCCTCCCCCACCGGCCTCGCCGACACCTACCGCGAGCTGCGCGAACAGCCGTCCGGCATGGCCTGGATCGGGCTGGCCCGCCCCACCGAGTCCGAACTGCTCTCGCTCGCCGCCGAGTTCGACCTGCACCCGCTCGCCGTCGAGGACGCGATGGAGGCGCACCAGCGCCCCAAGTTGGAGCGCTACGGCGACACGCTCTTCGTCGTCCTGCGCGCGGCCCGCTACCTGGACGCGCCCGAGGAGGTCGACTTCGGCGAACTCCACGTCTTCGTCGGCCCGGACTTCGTGATCACGGTGCGCCATGGAGCCGCCCCCGATCTGTCAGCGGTTCGGCGGCGCATGGAGGAGTCGCCGGAACTGCTCAAACTCGGCCCGGAGGCGGTCCTCTACGCGATACTCGACGCGGTGGTCGACGACTACGCACCGGTCGTGGCGGGCGTCCAGAACGACATCGACGAGATCGAGACCGAGGTCTTCCGCGGCGACCCGGAGGTCTCCCGCCGCATCTACGAACTCTCCCGCGAGATGGTCGAGTTCCAGCGCGCCACCCGCCCCCTGGTCGGCATGTTGCACGGCCTCATGGCCGGCTTCTCCAAGTACGACACGGACGAGGAACTGCAGCGCTATCTCCGCGACGTCGCCGACCACGTGACGCACACCAGCGAACGCGTCGACGGCTTCCGCCAGGCCCTCACCGAGATCCTCACGGTGAACGCGACGCTGGTGACGCAGCAACAGAACGCGGAGATGCGGGCGTTGGCGGAGGCGGGGTTCGAGCAGAACGAGGAGATCAAGAAGGTCTCGTCGTGGGCGGCGATCCTGTTCGCTCCGACGCTGGTCGGGACGATCTACGGGATGAACTTCACGCACATGCCGGAGTTGCGCTGGGTGCTCGGATACCCCTTCGCCATTGCCCTGATGGGGGTTGTCTGCACCAGTTTGTACCTCATCTTCAAGCGGCGGGACTGGCTCTGAGCAATCACGGCTGAGCCGCTGCTCGGCAGGTCGGAGACCTCCGGTCAGGGGCGCGCCGGACGCCCTTGAGGTGCCGCCCGCCATCCCTTCTCAGGCATGGCGCGGGCTCAAGCACATGCAGGCCGCCCCGTCCCCCATGGTGGCGAGAGGCCGGTCGCGGTGCGGCCCGGGCCGACCGCGTTCACCCTCACACCGGGCCAGGACTCGCTCTTCCGTTCCTCGCGAAGGGCAATCAGCCGGCGCTGGTGGCTCCTGTGGCTCCGGTGACCACCCGCGGCCCGCACACGGAGGCCAGAATGTGCGGGACCGCCTCGCGCAGACTGACGAAGTGGCGGTGCACACCCTCCACGGGGACGGCCGTGTTCACACCCCACACCGTCATCCCGGCCCGCCTCCCGGACCGCACCCCGGACGGGGCGTCCTCGATGACCAGGCAGTCTGCCGGATCGGCTCCCAGGTGCGCGGCGGCCTGGAGGTACGGGACCGGGGACGGCTTGCCCTCCTCGACGGCGGCGGCGTCCACGATCAGCTCCGGGACCGGCAGGCCCGTACGCTCGAACCGGCCGCGTACCCGGTGCTCGTAGTTCGAGGTGACCAGCGCCCAGGACCCCGGCGGCAGGCCGTGCAGCAGCTCCGCGGCGCCGTCGAAGGCCGTATAGCTGCCGGAGCGGACGTCCTCGTCCTCCAACTCGTGCAGCACGGCCAGGCATTCGTCGAGGTCGCGGCCCGCGGCGACCTGCGCGAACGTCTCCATCGGCCGGGTCCGCAGAGCCACCCGGTAGACCTCGTCGGCGTCCAGCCCGTACCGCTCCGCCCAAGTGGCCCAGACCTTGCGCTGGTTGCTCAGCGCGTCGATCAACGTGCCGTCGACATCGAACAGTACGTACCTCATGCGGCTCGGCTGCGCCGTTTCACTGATCACGGAGCGATCATGCCAGGCGACCGCTCGCGACGGCGCACCGGGCGGCCGCCGCATCGCCGCCCGTCCCTACACAGGGGCTCATGGGCCGAGACGGGCCCATACTCCACCAAAGGTGCGGAACAGGACATCCTGGCGGCACAGTCGTCGTTGAGCCAGGCATGAAGAAGACGATCACTTCCCTCACCCTCGCCGGCGCGGCCCTCCTCGCGGCCACAGTGCCCGCCTCGGCGGACGACGGCCCCATCGACTTCGGCATCATCCAGGGCGTCAACGACGCCAAGGGATCGACCTCCACGGACCGCAGCCCGGCCTTGCGGCAGAGCGGCGGCTGGGGGGACGAGGCCGTACCGAAGTCGGCCCTGGTCCACCTGCTGGAGAACCTGACGGCTCCCGGCGGACAGTGAGCGCCATGCGCTCGATGCCGTAGGACCGGCTGCATGGCACCGTCGTCCGCCCGCTGCGCCTGAGCACCGGCAAGGCCGGCGGCCACGTGCCGCCGGCACCCGGCCCCGCCCCCACCACGAGCGGAGACGACGACGGAAGGGCTCTTGGGGGCCCACGCCCTGAAGAGCCCTTCCGTCATGCCCGGCGACGCGGCCGGCCCGTCACGGCGCGAGCAGCAGGCTGTCGCCGCGCTCCTTGGCGGCGGCGTAGCGCCTGGCCACGTCCTGCCAGTTGACGACCTGCCACATGGCCTCGATGAAGTCGACCTTCTGGTTCCTGTACTGCAGGTAGAAGGCGTGCTCCCAGGCGTCGAAGACCAGGATCGGGGTCGAGCCCTGACCGACGTTGCCCTGGTGGTCGTAGACCTGCTCGACGATCAGACGACCGCTCAGCGGCTCATACGCGAGCACGCCCCAGCCCGAACCCTGGGTCGTGGCCGACGCCTTGGACAGCTGGGCCTTGAAGGCCGCGAAGGAGCCGAAGGACTCGGCGATCGCGTCCGCCAGCTCGCCCACGCCGTCCTTCTCCAGCGGCTCGCCGCCGCCGTCGCCGGTCATGTTGTGCCAGTAGATCGAGTGCAGGATGTGGCCGGAGAGGTGGAAGGCCAGGTTCTTCTCCAGGCCGTTGATCGATCCCCACGACTCCTTGTCCCGCGCCTCGGCAAGCTGCTCCAGGGTGTCGTTGGCGCCCTTGACGTACGCGGCATGGTGCTTGTCGTGGTGCAGCTCGATGATCTCGGGGCTGATCACGGGCGCGAGAGCCGAGTAGTCGTACGGAAGCTCCGGGAGCGTGTAAACCGCCATGTCCAACGTCCTCCGACGTTATTGCGAATAGTGTGCAGCTGCACGCTAACAGCAGGAGCGGCTCCTTATCGATCAGGCGTCGGACCTAGGTCGTGTCCGCAAAGTCCCGTCGTCCGCCCGGAGGGCGGGCCCCGCGGCGTATGGTGCGTGCTCTCGGCGTGCCGGGCGGAAGCCCTCGT